>JBMFMO010000001.1:0-40594 GCA_049970635.1 Minisyncoccia bacterium
AGTAAAATATAAAAACATAAAATTTGCTTTTCTAATTTTCTATAGAAAATTAGAAATTAACATTTAAGATAGAGAAGATATAGATGAATATTAATAACTTTATTCGTGACTAATTCGTGTAATTCGTGAATAATTCGTATACCGCGGATTAACCAACCACGGATATACGCGGATAGTGTTAATAAGCCGCGGATTAACGCGGATAAATAATAAGCCGCTGATTAACGCGGATAAATATATTTAGTCATTATTCGGGTAATATATTCGGTTTTTATTCGGGCAGTTTATAATTATAATAATGGAAAAATTTCGCATCAGTTCGCGTATTGTTCGCATTGGTTCGCATATTGTTCGCATTGATTCGCGTAGCTTATAATATAATATATTAATGGAAAAAGATTTGTTTAAAAATAAAGGAGAAAAGGCTTTTCTTTTGGGGAATGAAGCAATAGTAAGAGGAGCATTAGAATCAGATGTAAGATTTATAACAACATATCCTGGAACACCTACTTCTGAAATAGGAAATATTTTTTATGAATATAAAGATAAATTTGATTATTATTTTGAATTTTCTACAAATGAAAAAGTTGCTATGGAGTCTTCTGCTGGCGCAAGTTTATGTGGTTTAAGATCTCTTGTTGCTATGAAAAATTTTGGATTAAATGTAGCATCTGATTTTTTATATCCATTAGTATATACTGGTGTTAAAGGTGGAATGGTAATTGTTGTAGGAGATGATCCTTCTTGCCATAGCTCTGCTCAATCTGAAGATAATACAAGATTTAACATATTAAAAGCACATATCCCAGCTTTAGAGCCATCAAATCCTCAGGAATGCAAAGATTTTACAAAATTAGCTTTTGAAATATCTGAAAAATTTTCTATACCAGTTATTATAAGAGGGACAACAAGAGTTTTGCATCAATCAGGAATTGTTATTTTAGATGAGATTAAAAAGATAGAACAAAAAGCAAAGTTTGAAAAAGATCCATTAAGATTTTCTACAATGAATGCTGTTTTAAAACATAAAGAATTATTAGAAAAAATTGAGAGGATAAAAAATTTTGTAGAAAAATTAAAAATTAATTTTATAAAAAATAAAGATAAATCTAAGTTTGGTATCATAGCATCTGGGATTTCATATCAATATATTTTAGAAATTTTGGATGAATTAAATTTAAAAATCCCAATATTAAAATTAGGAGTTTTTTATCCTTTACCAGAAAAATTAATCAAAAATTTTATAAAAAATTTGAAGGAGGTTTTAGTTTTAGAAGAGCTTGATCCTATATTAGAAAAAGAGGTTGAAAGATTAGCGAAAGATTCAAATTATAAATTAAAAGTTTATGGAAAAGATTTAATAAATGAATTTGGCGAGATAAGGCCTGAAGATATCTTAATTGCTTTATCAAAAATTTTAAATATAAAATTAGATTTTGATTATAAAAAGCATAAGGAGGAGATAGAAAAAATTAATATACCAAAAAGAACACCAAGTTTTTGTCCGAATTGTCCATATCATTTTGTTTTTTCAACAATAAAAAGAATTTTTCCAAATTTTATATTTGGTGGCGAAATAGGTTGTTATATGTTAGCATATTACCCTCCTTATAATATGCAAGATTATCTTTATTGTATGGGATCAAGTGTTGGTGTTGCTCATGGTATTAATAAGTCATCAAAAGAGAAAGTTATAGCATTTGTTGGTGATTCTTCATTTTTCCATGCTGCTATCCCAGAAATAATAAATGCTGTTTATAATAAATCAAATATTTTAATAATAATTTTAGATAATATGACAACTGCAATGACGGGCCATCAACCTCATCCAGGAGTAGATGGAATAAAAATAGAAGATGTTTTAAATGGAATTGGAATAAAAAATTTAAAAGTTGTAGATCCAATAGACATTAAAGAGTTTGAAAAAACATTAAAAGATTTTTCAGAAAAAGATGGTGTTTCAGTAATTATTGCAAGGCATCCTTGTGCATTTATAAAAAGATGAAAAAGTTTAATTTAATAATAGGAGGAGTAGGAGGGCAAGGGCAGATAACATTGATGCAGATTTTGGCTAATGCTTGTTTATTAAAAAATTTTGATGTTAAATCTTCTGAAGTTCATGGATTATCACAAAGAAGAGGTTCTGTTGAGGTACATTTAAGATTTGGGAAAAATATTTTTTCTCCATTAGTAAAAGAAGGTGATGTGGATTTAGTAATAGCATTAGAAAAACAAGAAGCATTAAGATTAATATATTATGGTAATAAAGATAAAACAATATTTTTAATAAATGATTTTAATATTCCTATTATTGGTGGAAAAAATTTGGAAGATGAATATATTAAAGAAAACTTAAAAAAATTTTCAAAAGATTTTATCTTTGTTCCTGCAACAAAAATTTGTGAAGAAAAATTAAAAAATCAAATTGTAGCTGGAACTTATCTCATCTCTTATGCATCTTACAAAAAATTAATTCCTATAGAAATAGAATATATTGAAAAATCAATAAAAGAAATCATAAAACCAGAATTTATTGATATAAACTTAAAAGCATCTGAATTAGCAAAATCTTAATCCTCAATTGCTTGCATTGGACAGTTTTCTTTTGCTTTTTCTATACAATCTCTATTTTTTTCAATATCAGCATCTTCTTTAACTTTTGCTGTTCCTTCTTCAACTTCAAAAACTTCTGGGCATAAGCTTTGGCACATTCCGCATCCTATACATTTTTCTCTATTAACTTTTATCATTTTATTTTATTCAATAATTTCGACTGCTTCTCCTTTTGAAACCCTTTTTGGAGGTTCTGGTTTTTCATCTGGATAACCAACAGGAATTATTGCTATTGGAATTAAATTTTTATCTAAATTTAAAATTTTACTAACTTCATCATTATTAAATGCTCCAACCCAACACGTTCCTAAACCAAAACTTACTGCTAATAACATTAAATTTTCTATTGATGCAGAAACATCACAAGCTAAATATAAATTTTCTCCTCTTTCTCCATAATTTTTTGAAATAGTTCTATCTCCACAGCAAACAATAACTAATGGTGCTTCTTTTACAAAACTTTGATTATAGCTTGCTTTTGCTAATTTTTCTCTTATATCTTTATTAAAAACAAAATAAAATCTTCTTTTTTGTAAATTCCCTGCTGATGGTGCCCAAATTAAAGCATCTATCAATTTATCAATTATTTCTGGCGAAATCTCTTTATCTTTAAACTTTCTTATACTTCTTCTTTTTAATATTGCTTCATATATATCCATTATTGGATTTTAAATTATTTTGAAAATAAAATCAAGTTTTATAAAATTTAATAAGGAGGGTTGGGCCGAATGGTAAGGCAACGGCCTGCTAAGCCGTGCTCCTTTTTTGGAGCTTGCGGGTTCGAGTCCCGCACCCTCCGCTATTTTATCTTATAATTTAATATAATGAAACTTATTCCAAAAATTGGCTTAGAGATACATTTAGAATTAAAGACAAAAACAAAGATTTTTTGTAGATGCCCTAATGATCCTAATGAAATTCATCCAAATACAAATATATGTGAAATTTGCACAGGACAGCCAGGAACACTACCTTCTTTTAATAAAAAAGTTTTAGAATATGCTATTATGCTTGGCAAGGCTTTGAATTGCGAGATTAATAAATTTAGTTATTTTGTAAGAAAAAATTATTTTTATCCAGACCTTCCTAAAAACTATCAAATATCTCAATATGAATTGCCTTTATGCAAAGATGGTTATTTAAAGATTAAAAATGGAAAAAAGATAAGGATAAGAAGGGTTCATATAGAAGAAGACACTGGAAGATTGGTTCATATAGGAAATGAAAGTTTTGTTGATTTTAATAGGGCTGGAATACCATTATTAGAAATAGTTACAGAGCCAGATATAGAATCTTCTGAAGAGGCAAAAAGTTTTGCAGAAGAATTAATTTTAATAGCTAAATATTTAGGAATATCTGATGCAAGCCCTGAAAAAGGTGAAATAAGATTTGAAGCAAATATTTCTATTGCGCCTGAAGATTCAAAAGAATTAGGAACAAAGGTTGAGGTTAAAAATTTGGGCTCCTTAAGATCATTAAGAGATGCTATAGATTTTGAGATTGAAAGACAGATGAAATTATTCAAAGAAGGAAAGGAAATAATAAGAGAAACAAGAGGATTTGACGAGGGAAAAAGAATAACATTTTCGCAAAGATGGAAAGAAGAAGCAGAAGACTATAGATATTTTCCTGAACCAGATTTACCTCCTATAATCTTATCTGATGAATATATAGAATCAATACAAATAAAAGAATTACCAGAAAAAAGAAGGGAAAGATTCCAAGCTGAATATAATTTAAGTCCTGATGAAACAGAGATTTTTATAAAAAATAAAGAGCTTGGAGATTTTTATGAAAAAACCTATTCTGAATTAAAGGCTATGATGGAAATTTTTGATACTAAACTTCTTTATAATATTTTGGTAAATGATGTTTTAGGGCTTTTAGAAAAATATGAAAAAGAATTAATAGATTTAGATTTTAAACCATATGACCTTGCATTACTTTTGAACAAATTACAAAAAGATGAAATTAGTATTAAAATTTTAAAAGATATATTAAAAGAAGTTATAGAAAAGAATGAAAGTGTTAAAAGTTTATTAGAGAAAAAGAAAGTTTTAAAAGATGAGAATATGATATTAGAATTAATTGAAGAAGTTGTAAAAGAAAACCCAAAAGCTGTTGATGATTATAAAAAGGGGAAAGAAGGTGTTTTACAATTTTTCATAGGAGAATTATTGAAAAAAACAAAGGGGCAGATTGATATAAATATAGCAAAAGATTTATTAATTAAAAGATTAAAAGAATGATTAAAAGAAGGTATATTTTTTACATCCTATCAACAATAATTTTTTTATTTGGTGGGTTTGCTCCTAATATCTTTAATATAAATTATGGGATAGATTTAAAGGGAGGGCAATTGATTGAAATTAGAACGAGTTTAAAAGATATAAATTTTATTTTAAAGGAGATGAATATAAGCGGTGATTTGACAAAAACAAAAGATAGCATAATATTAAAAACAAGAAATGTTGATCCAAACCTTCTTTTAAACGAGATAAAAAGATATGATCAAAACGCAAAGATAGTAAAATTAGATGAAATTAGCCCTTCATTAAGCGGAGAACTTGTTAAAAAATCACATCTTGCAATATTATTTGTTTTATTAGGTATAGGAATTTATATAACAATAGCATTTTGGGAAAAAAGAGGATTAATAAGTGGTTTTTTGTTTGGGATTGTAACGGTTATAACATTGTTTCATGATGTTATAGGAAGTTTGGGGGTCTTTACATTACTTTCTCATATATACAATTTTGAATTTAATATAAATATAATAATAGCATTTTTACTTGTCGCATCTTTTTCAACACATGATACAATAGTTGTTTTTGATAGATTAAGAGAAAATTTAAAAAGAGCTGGGAAAATATCTGAAGATATTTTTGAAAATTCTATAAGGCAAACAATTGTAAGATCTACAAATATTTCTTTAACAATAATATTATCAATATTACCTCTATTATTTTTGATTGAAAATATAAAACCATTTGCTTTAGTTTTAATAATAGGAACAATAATAGGAACTTATTCTTCTTTATTTTTAGCAACTCCACTTGTTTATGATTTAACAAGAAAATGAAAATTATACCTGCTATAAATACTAGAAGTTTTGATGAGGCTAAAGAAAGGATAAATTTATTAAAAGATTTGACAAAAGATTTTCATATAGATATTTCTTCAATTGATTTTTCAAATTATGAAACTTGGCAAAATCCTAAAGAAATTGATAAATTAGACGACGATTTAAAACTTCATCTGCATTTAATGATAAGATTAAAACCACAAGAAATTTTAAAATGGGATAACAAAAGAATTAAATCTTTTATCTTGCATTTAGAAGGAACAAATTTACCAGATGCTTTATTAAAATTTTCTAAAAAAACTAAAAAAAGTATATTTGTTGCATGGAGCCCTAAGATAGAAAAAGAATTTATTGAAAGATATATAAAATTTGTAGATGGAATTTTAGTTTTAGGAGTTGAGCCTGGAAAATCTGGACAAAAAATTTTGGAAGATACATTTGAAAGAATAAAAATAGCAAAAAATTTTTTAAATAATAAACAAAAACTAATAGTAGATGGAGGAATTAATATGGAAAACATCAAAGATATAATAAAGCTTAATGTTGATATTATAGTTATAGGATCAGCAATATTTGAGGGAAATAACCCAAAAGAAAACTATTTAAAGTTTTTAAAAGCCGCTGATGAACGCTGATAAATAATGAACCACGGATTTACGCTGATATTATATTCGTGAATAATTCGTATAGTTTATTCGTGATTAATTCGTGTATAATATAATAAAATGAAAAGGATTTTAACTGGAATAAAGCCAACAGGAGAGATACAGCTTGGAAATTATTTAGGAATGATAAAAAACATTATTGATATGCAAAATAAATATGAAATTTTTTTAATGGTTGCTAATTTGCATGCCCAAACAGTTCCATTTGACCCAAAAGAGATAAAAAGATTAACTTATGATTTAGTTTCATCTTTTATAGCTCTTGGGATTGATCCTAAAAAAACAACAATATTTCTACAATCTGATGTTCCTGCTCATCTATATTTATATTGGATTTTAGGATGTATTTCTCCATTAGGAGATTTAATGAGAATGCATGAATTTAAGGAGCAAAGTCAAAGATATAAAAAAGAAGGAGTTGGGGCTGGAATTTTAATGTATCCTGTTTTAATGGCTGCTGATATTTTAATTTACAATGCTGATTTAGTACCAGTTGGTGAAGATCAGAGACAGCATGTTGAGCTTACAAGAGAATTAGCAAGAAAATTTAATAGATTATTTGGAAAAACATTTAAAATTCCTGAAATTTTTATACAACCAGAAACAGCTAAAATAATGAGTTTAGATAATCCAAATAAAAAAATGTCTAAGTCTTTACCGGAGGGATGTTTAGAAATATTTGCAGATGAAAAAGTTATAAAAGAAAAGATATTAAAAGCTGTTACTGATTCAGGAAAAGAGATAAAATATGATCCAGTAAATAAACCAGCTATAAGTAATTTAATGACAATCTATAAATATTTAACTAAGAAAACATATTCTGAAATTGAAGAAGAATTTAAAGGAAAGGGATATTATGAATTTAAAAATGCTATAATAGATGCATTCTTCAAATATTTTGATAAAGTAAGAAAAATTAAAAAGAAAATTAATAAAAATTTTGTAAAAAAGATATTAAAACAAGGAGCAGATAGAGCAAACAAAACAGTAAACAAAAACCTAAAGCTCATATTGAAAAGAACAGGGTTAATTTTAGATTAAAATATAAGAATATATAAAAAGTGGTTTAAAATAACAAATTAAAGCATTAGTATCAAAAGTAAACATTAAATTACCTTCCTATCTTTCCTAATTCTTCTTTGCCACTTCAATGGATTTATTATTTTTTTATTTTTCCATAAACCAGCAGCTTTTTCCCAAATTTTCCAATTTTTCTTCAAAACCAATCTTTTTTCTTTTTTTATTTCTACTATTTTAGTCATAGTTTAATTACAACATAAATTAGCCTGCCTGCCCTCCCTGCCCTGCCTGACGGCAAGGCAGGGAGCGGGCCTGCCTCGCCTGGTCAAGGCAGGCAAACTTGCTTTGCCAAAACCGAATAGAATATCCGCGTTCATCCGCGGTTTTTATTAGAGATCAGCGTATATCCGCGGCTGAAAATATATCCGCGTTAATCAGCGGTTATTGTTTTTCTATTTCTTCTTTGATTTTTTTTAGTAGTTCTTTGATTTTTGGAGTTAATTTTTTGATTGGTTTTATATTTACTTTAATTATTAAATCTCCTCCATGTATACCATATCCAGGTATTCTTATATAATCTTCAGTAAAGTTTTCAGGAATTTTTACATTAATATCTTTGCCAAAAAAGTTTATCTTTAAATCTTTCCCCAATATTGCATCAATTATATTTAAATCTATAGATGTTATAATATCCCTTCCTTTTACATCATATTTTGGATGTTTTTGTATATTTATTCTTATCAAAAGATCTCCGCTCTTTTTTGTTTTTGGATTTTGGTCACCCAAGCCTGCTATTCTTATAATTTCATATGGATTAAAGTTTTTGGGCAAATTTATCTTTACAACCTCATCTTTTATAATATATCCTCTTCCTTGGCAATTTTTACATACTTTTTCAGGAATTTTTCCTGTTCCATTACAATTTCTACAAATTTTGCTAGTTTCAAAGATAAATCCTGTAAAGAAGCTTGATTTTGATCTTATTTTTCCATAACCATTACAAATAGGACATTTTATTAATCTTTTAGTTTCGCTTCCTGTTCCATCACAATTTGGGCATATAACTTTTCTCTTAAAATTTATAACCTTTTCTATTCCATTTAAAATTTCTGGAATTGTAACATCAATATCTAAAATAATATCCTTACTTTTTTCTTCAGGATAAAAAGAAAAAAAATCCTCTAATAAATCAGATAGTAAATCATCAAAATCTTGTCTTCTAAAAAAGCTTTCCAAATCTTCAAATCCAAATCCAGGAAACTCAAATCTTCCCATCTTTCTTTTCATATCATACTCTTGCCTTAATTTTTTATCTGACAAAATTCTATATGCTTCTAAAATTTTTTTAAATTTTTCAGCATCTCCACCCATATCAGGATGGTATTTTTTAGCAAGCTCCCTAAACCTTTTCTTTATCTCTTCTTCAGATGCATTCTCTGGTACTCCTAATATTTGATAATAATCTTCCATCTTATATTTTGATTAATTCTTTTTCTTTTGTTTCTTTTTCTATCTTAATAATTTTTATTTTTAAAAATATAAGGTAAATAAGATAAGATAAGATTGAAATAAATATTCCTAAAAAGTAAAGTATTGATTGGGCTGTTAGAAAAACAAAAACTCCGAAGATAATCTTTGTCGCCATCTCTTTTTTCTTATCATTTTTCAATAATTGTGTTTGATTATATAGATATTCTGAAATTGCTGTTTTTAATGTTGAATCTTCATTTAGATTTAATGAAAATTTTTTGTTTAATTCATTTATATAAAGCTTAATTGCTAATTTTTTCCCTTCTTCATCTAAATTTGAGTTTAAATTTTTTAAAATAATATCAGAAAGTTTATTATTTAAATAATCTTCCTTTGTAAAAAATGCAGATGCTTTTCCTATAAAACTAACAATATTTTCTATCTTCTCTTTTTCTAAACCACTTATATTAAAAACAAAAACAATGTAAGAGAACAAAATTAATAAAATTATTAAAGAATAAAAATTCCATATTGTTCTAAAATAATTTGTCCATTTTATCCTCAATGAATTCTTATAATCTTCTATTAGATAAATTATAGCAATTGAATTTAAAATTAAAAATGAAACCAATGAAGAAATTATAAAATTTAGATTAAGTTTATAAATAAAGCTATATAAAATAGATGATTCTAATAAAAGAAGGATTAGGATCTGAACAAAATTAAAGTTTAGAAAAGAGACAAGAGAAAGGTTTAAAAATAAGATAAAAATAAAAAATGATAAGATAAAATTTTTGAGATTAAAAACTGGTTGTTTTAAAACCAAAAACAAAAAAGAGAAGAAAAGTATTAATATGATAATTAAAAATAAAGAATAAAATTTTCTTTCTGTTCTATAGATCTTTGAAATATCTTCTAATCTTAAAACCATTTATGTTTGTTGTTGTCCATAAAATTGTTGACCTATTTGTGAAATGATTGATGAAAGTTCTTTTATTTTATTATCAATCTCATCAGGATCATTGCTTCTATTTTTTATATCTTCTAATTCCTTAATCTTATCTTCAATTGTCTTAACTAAATCTTCCGATATTTTATCTTTATAATCATTTAATATCTTTCTTGTCTGATAAATAATATTATCTGCCTGATTTTTTGCTTCTGCCAATCTTCTTTTTCTTAAATCTTCTTCTGCATGCATTTCTGCTTCTTTTTTCATCCTTTCTATCTCTTCTTTTGAAAGATTTGTTGATCCCTCAATTCTCACAGATTGTGTTTTACCAGTTGCCTTATCTTTTGCAGTAACAGTTAATATTCCATTAACATCAATATCAAATGTAACTTCAATCTGTGGAACTCCTCTTGGAGCTGGTGGTATTCCATCTAAAATAAATCTTGCTAGTGTTTTATTATCATCTGCTATTGGTCTTTCTCCTTGGACAACATGAATTTCTACTGATGTTTGGTTATCTGCTGCAGTTGTAAATATTTCTGTCTTAGAATATGGGATCGGTGTATTTTTAGGAATCATAGGGTGAGCAATATTTCCTAATGTTTCAATAGATAATGTTAATGGTGTTACATCTAAAAGCAAAACTTCTCTAACCTCTCCTTGTAATATTCCTGCTTGAATTGCTGCTCCTATTGCTACAACTTCATCTGGGTTTATATCTTTTCTTGGTTCTTTTCCAAAATAATCTTTCACCATTTTTTGAATTAATGGCATTCTTGTTTGTCCTCCAACTAAAATGATCTCATCAATATCTTTTGGTGTTAATCCTATCTCTTTCAAAGTTTTATCAACTATCTCCATTGATCTTTCTACAAAATGTTTTGTTAAATTTTCTAATTGTGCTCTTGTAAGTTTAAAGTATAAATGCTTTGGCTGGCCTTCATAAGAAGTTATAAATGGAAGATTAATTTCTGTTTCATATAAAGTAGAAAGTTCTTGTTTTGCTTTTTCTGCTGCTTCTTTTAATCTTTGTAATGCTAAAGGATCTTTGCTTAAATCTATTCCTTCTTGTTTTTTATATTCTTCTATTAAAAATTTAATAATCTCTTGATCAAAATCGTCTCCACCCAAAAATGTATCTCCACCTATCCCTTTTGTTTCTATAACATTATCTCCTATTTCTAAAACAGATACATCAAATGTTCCGCCACCAAAATCATAAACTAAAATTTTTTGATTAACATTTTTATCTAATCCATATGCTAATGCTGCTGCTGTTGGCTCTGGTAATATTCTTCTAACATTAAATCCTGCTATTTCTCCTGCTGCTTTTGTTGCTGCTCTTTGTGAATCATTAAAATATGCTGGTACTGTTATAACTGCATCTGTTATTTTTTCTCCCAATTTTTGTTCAACATCTAATTTTATCTTTTGTAAAATCATAGCAGAAATTTCTTCTGGCCTATACCATTTATCTCCCATCTTAACTTCAACTCCTCCATTTGCAGATTCTCTTATTTCATATGGCAAAATTTTTTTAGCTTTTTGAACTTCTTCATCACTATATCTTCTACCAATCAATCTTTTTATAGAAAATATTGTATTTTGAGGATTTGTTATAGCTTGTCTTTTTGCTAAAATCCCAACAATTCTTTCACCAGATTTTGAAATAGCAACAACAGAAGGAGTTAATCTCCCTCCTTCAGGATTTTCAATAACACGGGGAGTTCCAGCTTCAACAATCGCAGCAACTGAATTTGTTGTTCCTAAATCTATTCCTAAAATCTTTTGCATTTTATTATTAATAATTATTTAATTAATGTTAAAAAATTCTTTTAAATAATAATTATTTAATATTTCCTTATAATGGGATTGTTGGGAAATTTTTCTGTTAACAGGAGATAAAAATTTTTTGAAGATAAAAATTTTGTTTAACAAAAAATTGTTATCCTTATAGGCTAAAAATCCCTTTATTTTCCTATATTTTTCAACATTACAAAACCTTTCTTCAAAATTTTTTATTCTTCTATTTGTTGTTCCTAAACCTATTCCTAAAATCTTTTGCATCTTAATGAACAATTACTTTTACTTTTGCTGGTCTTAATAATTGATCATTTAATTTATATCCTTTAGCCAAAACTTCTATTATTAAATTATCATCACTTTTATCGCAATTTTCTTTATCGCATTTTTTTGTTGAAATAGCTTCATGAAACTTTGGATCAAATTTTTCTCCCTTTGGATCTATAACTTCTAATCCATATCTTTTTAAAATCCCCCAAATTTGTGCTTGTATCATATAATATCCTTTTCCTAAATTTTTTTCCTTTTCATCATCACTTAAAGAATTTGTAGCCAAATCTAAACTATCCAAAACTGGCAATAATTCTAAAATCAATCCAGCATTTGCAAAATATATTATATTTTTCATCTTTTCCTCAGCCTCTTTTTGATAATTTAAATGTTCAACCTTCATCTTTTTTAAATTAGCAATCAAATCCTCATTTTCTTTCTTTAATTTTTCAATTGTCTCTTGCAATTCTTTTACTGTTTCGTCTTCTGTTGGTAATTTTTCATCCATTTTTAATTAAATAATTTAATAATCCATATAATTTTGGGTAATCCAATCTTTTTAATGTTATAACTAATATTTTGTTATCTCCATAATTCCCAATAACCATAGAAAAGTTTTTATATCTCTTAAATGGGATTTCACTTCCTATAAATATTTTCAACTCATCCCTAAAACTATCAAAGATTTCTATATTTTCTTTTACATCCTTTAATAAGCCAGCAAATTCTCTTGTTATATTTATATCCCAAAATTCACGATTTCGAAATAAGTTTTCTAATCCCATTTCATATAAACTTTTCTTTCTTTTAAGTATACAATAACATTTAAATTCTTCTGAGATACCATCAATTATATCAAACAAATCATTTATCTTATTGAAGAAATCATCATAATTGTACTCATTAATTTTATCAATATTTTTTTCAAGATAGAATCTCCATCCAAGATCAGTTGGAATTCTGCCAACAGAAAACTTAATATTTTCTAACAATCTTTCCAAAACAAGATCAGAAAGGTATAATCTTATTGTTGAATCTGCTAAATTCTTAAAATATCTTCTCTTTAATATTTTAGACCCAACAGGTTTTGCTGTTTTTATATATGTTTTTACTAATTTATCAAAAACTTTTTCTTTTAATTCTTCTGAATTCATTCTATCTTAACCTCCTTCCCTTCTTTTTTAATCTCAGGCTTTGGAAATACTACTTTTAATACACCATCTTCTAATTTTGCCTTTCCTTTTTCAGGATCAACCTCATATGGTAATGCAATAACTCTTCTAAACTCACCTTTTCTTATCTCTTTCCTATAATAATTCTTCTCTTTAACTTCTTTCTCTTCTGATTTTTTTCCTTCAACAATTAATCTATCTTCTTCAATTCTAATCTTAATATCATCCTTTTTCATTCCAGGAACTCCAACCTCAACAATCAATTCTTTATCTGTTTCATAAATATCGACTGGCAAATGTTGCAAAGAAAATGTTGGAACTAATGCAGGGAAAAATTCTTCTGAGAAAAATCTCTCTAAATCTTTAAAAGGATCCCATTTGATTATCTCCATTTTTATCTATTAAAATTAATTCCGACCTATATAATCATTATAACAAATTGTCACCCTCTTGTCAAGGGTGCTAAGGTCCTCCTAAAATTGATTTTAATAAAGATACTACACCTGTTATTACAAGAAGCAAGAAATATCCTATTACAGCCCATTTTATAATCTCATTTCCCTTTTTAATTTGCTCAGACACAGGAGTGAAGAGATACAATAATCCTCCTATTATAAGTAAGATAGAGAAGATATACGGTGCTAATTTAAATAAAAAATCTTTTACAGCCTTAAATATATCTTCTGGTCCTATCTCTGAAAATTCTTTTCCAAAAAATCCTGTAGGTTTTACAGCAATAGGAATTTCAGTTGTTGCAGTCCAAATTCTTCCACCATATTCTGTTATTGAAAGATTACCAACGTTTTTTGCAGCGTCTTGGGTTATTTTTGTTATACTTGCACCTCCTGAATCCCAGAAATTACATTTTGTAGCAATAGATCTTATAGCAGCATAAATGCGGTTTATATTATTAGAAACATCTATATTAAGTTTATTTAATAATTCTTTATTTGAAAAATCATCAAAATCATAATAACAGATAGCATTGTATTTACTTATTCCAGGAATTCCATTTAAGCACTTTTGTGGCTGGAGTAATCCAAATAGTTTTTGTTCTGTAAGTACATTATTATTAAGAGATATTAAAGAGTTATTTAAATTTTCTAGAGCTGTTGTTATGGTTGGATCATTAGGATTTTTTATACTACAATTATTCTCTGCTAAAAACTGCCCTAAATTATTTAAATTATTCTTTATTTTCTCGAGATTCTTATAAATTTTATTAATAGTTGTTACTAAGTTTTGTAAAATCTGAACAGTATTTTTTATATCCGCAGCCCTTGAACTTAAGGCACTATAATAAGCATCATACTCGCTCTCACTTGGATTTCTTATTATCCTTTCTTTCCATTCTCTTTCTTGATTATCTAATACAAAAATTAAATAACTTTCCCCTATTTGTAAAGAAAGGGGCCAAGGTATTTGATCGACATATTTATCAATATAATACATCGGTAGATTATTGGTGGTATACAAATGATTCCCTATAGTGCCACGCGGATTATCTAGTACAGAAAAGAATGTATTAATATTACCATTCCACTGAATACGTGGTTTATTATCTATAATTGTAGAAAGGGTAATCTGAACTTTACTTATTGTTTCTTCTCCATAACAAAAGTTTATTGATGCTAAACTTATTAAAATTATTAGTAAAATTATTTTTTTCATTTTGTTAATTCTTCAATTAATTTTAATATTTCATCTGCTACAAAGATTATTATAAAACCTAAAAATGTATATAATAAAGCTTTTTTCCCTTTTTCAATTAATTCTTTTTTCATTGGAGAAAATATAAAAAATCCTGCTACAACAACTATCATTAAAACAAATATTATTGCTGAAAAATATTTTAATGCATTTGTTACTTTTTCTACACAAGCAGTTATTTTACCAAGCGCAGTATCTTTGCCTTCTGCACATTTTGGTATAGCTGAAGGTGCTATTTGTTTATAAAAATATCCCCATGCTTCTGGTTTTAGAGGATTTAAATAATCTTGATTTTGTTGTCCATTTGGAGGATTTAAATAATCTTGATTTTGTTGTCCAAATGTAAAAAATATAGGTATTAAAATTAAAGATAAAATAACTATTATCTTTTTCATTGTGGTATATATAACTTTGGTTTAATAAAATCTAAAAATAAATCAAATATAATTCCTGCTGATAATAAAATTGCATAACCAATTGTTGCTGTAAATAAAATTTTTTTTCCTGTTTCCAAAGTTTTCATAGCTCCACCAAGCATCATCATAATTGCTCCTACGATACCAAGAATAGATGCTAACCAAAAAGCTAAAATTAATATTGCTCTTATGGCCTTTTGAACTGTTGCTATAAAATCAGCCCAAGTACATTGACCCATTTCACAAGATGTTGTGACTATCGGAAATGGAGATGTTTGTGCAAAAACTATATTAGAAATTATTAAAATTATAAATATTAAATTTTTCATTTTTTAAAAAAATTATAAATTTGTGATTGTAACAATCTTTTAATATCTTCTTTCCTATAAATCCAATCTTCAATATCCTTTTTTAATGCATCTTCTAAATATTTCTTATTAAACTCTAAAAACATATCACTATTTAAAATACTTTGGAAAACAATTTTTCCTTCTTTATCTAATTTATCATAGAAAGATTTTTTTGCTGGAATAAGATTTACTGATTTTACAAATTTTTCATATTTTTTATCTAATGATTCTATAAACATCCAAGCAAATTTTGTTTTACCTTGTTTTGGAACAGCAAAGAAATATCCATAGAAATAATTTAAACTTCTTGGATTATCTTTAAATTTTGGTAATAATGCTATATCAAAATTCAATCTATTATTTTTCTTTAAAATATCATTCTTTTTAGAATAAAAATCTATAATCATTGCAACATTTCCATTAGAAAATTCTTCTAATTGATCATCCATGTTTGGGTTCCAAGAATAATATTCTGAATCTTTATTAGCAAATTGAGTATAGAAATCTAATGTTTTATAAAATGAAGGTGGTAACTGATAGTCTCTGTTTAATAATTTATGAAAGACTAAAAATATCTTTGAGAAAGGTTTTATATTATTTGCTGTTCCTAATGCTATTGGGCTTGTTTTTATCTTATCAAATTCTAATATCCTAACTTGTTTAATTAAATTTTGCATATCTTCAAATGTTTTTGGTGGTTCTATATAACCAGCAGAATATAATAGATCTTTGTTCCAAAATAAAACTAATGGATCATATGTTACTGGATAAGCTAAGATTTTATTATTAAAAATCTTTGAAATAATATCTGGATAATCATCTAAATTAATATTTTTCCCTTTATATTGAGAAAAGATTTTAATATTATCAATTAAGAATTCTGAATCTACATAAACAACATCAGGAATATTTCCTGCACTAATTTCAGAGAAAAGAGAATTTCTAATCTCATCAATACTTTTTTCTACAACTTTTATCTTTAAGCAATATTTTTTAAGCTCATTAGAAACCTCAGGATATTTATAATTTTTAAAAGGAGACCAAACTATTATTGTTTGATTGTAGCATGGTAATTCTTGTTTTTTCTTTTGAGATGAAACTGATATTGAAATAGCAATAATTAAAATAAATAGAAAGAA
The DNA here is from genome assembly GCA_049970635.1 of Minisyncoccia bacterium. Taxonomy (GTDB): domain Bacteria; phylum Patescibacteriota; class Minisyncoccia; order UBA6257; family HR35; genus JBMFMO01. Next base: position 16,666 of record JBMFMO010000001.1, read on the forward strand.
AGCTGCTCCTCCGATTATAAATAATTTTTTGTCTTTCATTTTTTAATAACTGCTAAATAATAATTATCATTAAATTTTTTTTGAAACTCCATCTCCTTCCCTTTAACTTCAAAATAAGTTTTTAAAATATCAAAACTTATTGGATTTCCAAAGATAAAAGGAATTTTTTTGTTTGGTTCTAAGATAATCAAATATCCACCATCTTTTAAAATTCTTAATCCTTCTTCTAAAATTTTTTCATATTCTTCATTCTGGAAAAGTAATTGGCTTATAAAAACTACATCAAAACTATTTTCATCATATGGTAATTTTTTAACATTCGATTTTAAATATACAACATTTTTATATCCAAATAAATCTATTAATTCTTTTGTCTCATTTATAGCATCTTCTAAAATATCTATAGCATAAATTTTCCCTTCTGCTCCAACTTTTTCAGCTAATAAAACTGTAAAATATCCACCACCGCAACCAAATTCAGCAATCTTATCACCTTTTTTTATAAAGAAATTTTGAGTTAAAATATCTATTACTTCTTTTGGTTTTATTACCATTATAAAATTATAAGATAAGATTTAATAAAAGATCAACAATTTTAATTATTAAAGGAAATGCAAAAAAGATAAAGATGAAGATAAAGATTATCCCAAATTGTTCTAAATAGATCTGTTTTTCTAATGGTAAAAAGCTTAAAAATACCCTTGAGCCATCTAATGGTGGTATTGGTAAAAGGTTAAATATTGCTAAAATTAAGTTTATTCTTATTATTGTGAAAAATATATCTTGGTTTAATGGAATATTTAAAAATAATAATAATTTAAAAAATAATGCAAGGATTAAAGCTAAAACAATATTTGTTAATGGACCAGCAATTCCAACTAATGCCATATCCCTTTTAGGATTTTTAAAATTAAATGGATTTATTGGAACTGGTTTTGCCCAGCCAAAGATAAAACCACCTGTTAAAAAAGTAAAAATAGGTAACATTATTGAACCTATTGGATCTAAATGCATAATTGGATTTAATGTTAATCTTCCTGAATATCTTGGAGTATAATCACCTAAAAAATCTGCCACATAACCATGCGCCAATTCATGGAAAATTATTGAATATAAAACTGCAATTATTATAACTAAACCTTCCATTATAAAATCTCTTTTATCTTATCTTTGTATCTATTAAATAAACTTAATTTTAGTTTTCCAATGTATTCTTCTCCTATTGAATATTTTGCCCTAAAAGAGATTGTTAATTCATAAAAATCTTGTGAAATATTAATATTATCTTCAACCCCACATCTTACAATTTGTTGATTTTCTTCTTTAAACTTTTCTAAAAAATTATTAAGATCTTTAAGGAATTCATCAAAATCAACATTCTTATCAAGCTTTATTTTGAAAGAAAATTTTTTTGTTTCTCTGCTTAAATTAATTATTGATAATATTTGGCTGTTTGGGAAAAATATTAAATTTCCTTCTTTATCTTTTAAAACAATATATCTTAAATTAATTTTTATAACCTTTCCTGTAAATTGTGGAGTATTGTTTATCATTATCAATTCTCCTTTTCTTATTTGATCTTCAAATAATAAAAGCCATCCTTTTATAATATCTTGAATTGTACTTTGAAAAATAACAACAAAAGCTGCACCTATAAATCCTAAACCAGTAATAAATGGAATTAATTTTATTTCAAATTCTCTTAATACCAAAAAGAAAAATATTAAAAAAATTATTACCTTTAAAATAGAATCCAAAACAGAAGAAAGCGTTGATATCCTTTCTGCCTGTACCTCTTCTCCTTTAATATTTTTTATCTTAACTCCAATCTTTACAGATTTATAAATTATCTTTCTGAATAAAATATAGATTATAAGAAGAATAATAAAATAAATCCCTATATTTAAAAATTTTTCCCTGCTTTCTTCCAAAAATATCCTAAAAAATTTAAGATATAAATTTAAGCTTTTTTCCATTTTAAAATTATACAAAAATCTTATTTTGCTTACTAATTTTAATTGCCTTATTTAAAATTTTAATTGTTTCATCATATGTTTTTCTATCAACAAAATATGGTGTTCCATCTTTACCACCATGAGTAAATGTATATCTTGCAGGATCTATCTTTGATGTATCCTTATTATAAATTAATTCTCCTACTAAAGAAATCGCCCTTATTGTTTTTGGACCAACTCCTTCTATTAAAAGTAAATCTTCTATTGTTTTTGGTTCTAAAAATGATGCTTTATAGATTGTTTTTTTCAATCTTTTTATATCAAATTTTTCTTCCAAGACAGGATGATACTTAAATTCTATATCTGGTAAAAATAGATTTTTTATCTTTTTATCATCTTGTTTCTTGTTTACTATATTTAGATCTTTTATAAGTTCATATGGTTGATTTACCATTTCAACAATAAGATTTTTATTCTCTAAACTATCTTTATGTGTAAGATTTAAAACTCTTTTAAATTTAATCTCTGAAACTATTCCTGAATGTGGTTCTAATGTCATATCTTTTACATTTTTTGAAAACCAATGGTATCTTCTTGCCAATCCATAACTTGTATTCATTCCTTGCTGTATTACTCCCATATTTTATCTTTATAAAATATAAAAGCATGGTGGTAAATATTAAATCCATCTTGAATTAATGAATTATCTACTTTTGCTACTAATCTTGAAATTTTTATATAGTTTTTTGGATCAAAACCAATTTTTTCTCCAAATATAACTAATTCTTCTGGGGTTTTTCTTGATGTTTTTCCCTTTCCTCCACAGATATAAATTCCTAAATTTTTTTCTTTTAATGCTTGCTTTAATGCTGCTGTTGTTACAACTGTCAAGCCGCTACTGTTCCAATCAAATGCTAATGCACAACCAAAGGCTTGAAACCAGTAAGGATCCGATAATTTTTTAATAAACTCTTCTGCACCAAATTCTTCTATTATTATTTCAGCCATAATACCAGAAAGTTTTTTCATTCTTTCAAAGAGCCATTTAGGACATCTTCCTTCATCTAAAGTAAAAGTTGCTATTCCTGTTCTCATTATAAATAACCTATTTCTTTTAATATATCCTTATTCTCCCATTCCCATAATTTTTTACAGCTTAAAAATGCTTCAAAATCCTCTTCATGATTTTCAAATTCTTTTAACTCCCATTCACCAATTATCTCTCCAAATTCGTGTTCGCAATTTGGATCACCACCAATTATTTCATCTCCCATCCTTCTTAACAATTTTTTTGCTCCACATTTATTACAAATCCTTACTTGAGATATTCTTAGTATGTATCTTTTCTCGATATCCTTAGGAATCAATATTTTATTTCCACTTTTATCGATTAACCATGTTTCATCTTTTAATGCATACATATAAGCTGCTGTTTGTAATGCATAATCATTATAAACAGATTTTGATGTTTTAATATCTATAATAGAAAATTTACCATCTAATTCAGCAACTATATCGAATGTTCCTACATATCTATGCTCTCTATGTAAAACTTTTTTTTCAAGCCATTCTTTTTGAGAATAAAAATAATAACTTTTTAAAAATTCATCAAATGATTTTTTTATCCCAATATATTCATCTGGAATTGTAACTTCTCTTCCTGAAATAATTGATTCTAAAATTTCATGAATATATCTCCCTTCATCTCCTGCTTTTGATAATTTGCTTTGGGCTACTGAATAACTTTCTTGATTAGCATAAAATTTATAAAGCCCAGGTTTGTTTTTTATCTTACAAATAGCAGTAACACGAGGATACCAAGCTCCATTTAAATAATATCCATTTTCTCTTAAAAATTTTTCTATCTTAAAATGATTTATTTTTTCCCCATTCATAATAATATTATAATATTTTTATGTATAAAATTATAGAATATCCAAATAAAATTTTAAGAAAAAAAGTTAAAAAGGTTGAAAAATTTGATAAAAATTTGAGAAATATTGTTAATGAGATGAAGAAGATTTTAATAAGAGAAAATGCTATTGGGTTATCTGCTAATCAAATAGGGTTAGATGTAGCCATTTTTATAGCAAGACCAAAGGAAAAATTTTATGTTTTTATCAATCCAGAAGTTAAATTATTAAAAAAACCAGAATTAAAAGAAGAAAGTTGCTTGAGTGCTATAACAAAGATAGGATTAGTGCCAAGATATCCTGAAGTAAAAATAGTTTATCAAGATTTAACTGGTAGGAAGAAAAGAATGAAAGCTAAAGGATTACTAGCTCATATAATTCAGCATGAGTATGATCATTTAAATGGAATTTTGTTTTTAGATAAGGCTAAGAAGATTTATGAATTAAAAGAGGGAGAAGAATTTGAATTAAAGGGAATATAATGGTAAAAGAATTAAATTTTTGTTTTTTTGGATCTAGCGATTTTTCTGTTTATGTCTTAAAAAATATATTAAAAAAATATAAACCAGAAGTTGTTTTTACATTGCCAGCAAAAAGAAAAGGAAGAGGTATGAGGATTGAACCAAATGTAGTTTTTTCTTTTGCACTTAAAGAAAAATTACCAGTAATAGAGATTGAAAACTTCAATAATTTTAATTACAAGTTTTTATTTGGTGTTGTTACTGGTTTTGGAAAAATAATCCCCAAGGATATATTTAAAAATTTTGAAAAGGGTTTAATAGGTATCCATCCATCATTATTGCCTAAATATAGAGGGGCAAACCCTATTAGAGAGGTTATATTAAATGGGGAAAAAGAAACAGGTGTAACAATATTTTTATTAGATGAATTAGTTGATCATGGACCTATTATAAAAATGGAGAAATATCCCTTAAAGGGCAATGAAAATTATAAAGATCTTGAAAAAGAATTGGGAATTTTAGGAGGTAAAATTTTTAATGAAATATTAGAAGATTTTTTAAATAATAAGATAATTTTAAAAGAGCAAGATGAAAAACTTGCTACTTATACAAAAAAGATAGAGAAAGAAGATGGATTATTAAAAATTAATGAAGAATTTATCTTATGGGAGAGAAAGATTAGAGCCTTGAATCCATGGCCAGGAACTTTTATATATTTAAAATTTTTAAAAAATAATGAGATAAAATTGTTGAAAATTTTTGAAATAGAGAGGATAGATGAAAAAGAAATTTTAAGCTTAAAAATTGATCCTAAAAAGATAAAGGTTGGCGAATTTTTTTCATTTAAAAATTATTTAGCTTTAAAAATAAAAGATTCTTTTGTTTTAATAAAAGAATTACAAATTGAAGATAAGAAAAGGATGAATTCAAGAGAATTTTTAAATGGATACAGATTAGGAAGTTTTGTTTTAGCTTAAATCTTATATTCTCTTGCGCTTAATTCAGCTTCTATCTGTTTCATTGTTTCAATTGCAACTGCCACTAAAATCAATATTGATGTACCTCCTATCCCAACAAATTTTAATCCTGTCAATGATTGTGTTATATATGGCAATATTGCTACAAATCCTAAAAATACTCCTCCTAAAAAATTAATTCTATTTACAATATTTTTTAGATATTCTGCAGTTTCTTTTCCTGGCCTAACACCTGGAATAAATGCACCTGCCCTTTGTAAATTTAGGGCAAGTTCATTTGGTTCAAATGTTATTGATGTATAAAAATATGTAAATGCAAAGACTAAAATAAAGTATAGAAAAGAGAAAATAAATTGGTTTTGGAAAAATTTATTAACATCAAGAGCAAGATCTTTAAAAAAGCCTATCCCTGCTGCTGATAGAAATTGCAAAAATGTTTGTGGGAAGAGTAAAACTGATATGGCAAATATTATAGGAATTACCCCTGCTTGGTTAATTCTTATTGGTAAATATGTAGAAACCCCTCCATAAAGCCTTGTTCCTCTAACTCTTTTTGAATAATTTAAACCTACTCTTCTTTCTGCTTCATTTACATAAACAATTGCCCCTATTATAATTAATGCTGTTACAAACAAAAGTATATAATTGTTTATTTTATCGATAGAAAAAGTAAGAATACCTTGTTGAACCAATTTTGGAAACCTTGCAACAATTCCTGAAAATATTAATAATGAGATTCCATTTGCTAATCTTTGTTCTGTTATTAATTCTCCAATCCACATTAAAAACATTGCACCAGCTGTTACTAATATAATATCTCTTAATAATGCAAATTGAGAGCTAAAAAATATTACGCCTTGAGATTCTAAAAATCTTAAAAATCCAAAAGATTGTAACATACAAAGTGGCACTGTTAAAATTCTACTATATTGATTAAACTTTGCTCTACCAGCTTCACCTTCTTCATAATACATTTCTTTTATCTTTGGATAAACCAATGTCAAAAGCTGCATAATAATTGTAGCTGTAATATATGGTCCTAATCCTAATAAAGCTATGGAAAAGTTTTCAAATGTATTTCCTGTGAATATATTTAACAATCCAAAAAATTGGTTTGATTGCAACAAAGCTTTTAATCTTTCTAAATCAACATCTGGTAAGGGTATATTTGCTGTTAATCTAAAAACAAGCAACAATCCTAATGTTATCAAGGCTCTTTTTTTAAGATCTTTTAATTTAAAAAGTAAAGCAATTTTTTTAAAAAAATCTCTAATCATTCTATATTTGATCCTGAATTAATTATTTTTTCTTTTGCTTTATTTGAGAATAATAATTTTGATGAAAATACAAATTTTTTTGTTAATATTCCATTGCCCAATATTTTAATCTTTGGGTTCTTTTCACTCTTTCTAATCTTTATCACTTTTCTTAATGAATTAATATCTATATAATCTCCTTCATTAAATTTTTCATTAATATCTTTTAAATTAATAACATATGGTTTTTCTTTTAATGGCCTAAATCCTTTTCCTCTTAATTGTGGGAATTTCAAAATTATATCTCTTAATGCTGGTCTTATTTTTCTTCCTGCTCTTGCTTTTTGGCCCTTCATTCCTCTGCCAGAATAATTTCCTCTCTTACCACCTCTTCCTATCCTCTTTTTCTTTTTTAATTTAAATTTTAATTCATTTATTAACATTTTCTTTAGTATATTTATTTAATTTTTTTAATGCCTCTATCGCACATAGTGCATTTGTTAATGAGTTTTTTGTAACACCTAAAATTTTTGAAGATGCATCCTTTACACCAGCTAATTCTAGAACAACTTTTACTGATCCGCCTGCCCTTAATCCTAAACCACTTTTTATAGGTTTTATTAAAACCTTACTCGCTCCTTTTTTACTATATGTTTCATATGAAATTGTTCCATTAACTATAGGAACATTTATTGAATTTTTTATTGCTGAATTTAATGCCTTAGAAACAGCTTGAGAAATATCAATGCCTTTTTCAATTCCTATTCCAACCCTTCCTTTTCTATTGCCAGCAACAACAACAGCTCTTACTTTAAATCTTTTTCCTCCTCTTGTTACCCTAGCTACTCTTTTAATCTCTAAAACTTTATATGACCAACCAGTTTTTTTATCTATCATCTTAAAATTCTAAACCCTTTTCTCTTAATGCTTCTGCTAATTTTTTAACCCGACCAGTATATTTATAACCACCTCTATCAAAAACAATTCTTTTAATTCCTAAATTTAAAATTCTTTCTCCAATAATTTCTCCAACTCTTTTTGCTTTTTCAATGCCGCTCATCTTTTCTTTTATCTCTAAAGAAGAAGCAGATGTTAATGTTCTTCCCTCTTCATCATTAATCAATTGAGCATATATATGAAGGTTTGTTTTATAAACAGATAATCTTGGCCTTTCTTTTGTGCCCTTAACTTTTTTTCTTATTCTTCTATGTCTTATCTTTCTTCTATTTTTTTTACTTAATTTTAATATCATTTTGTTGCTAATTTTTTAACTGGTTTTGTTTTGACTACTTCATCAATATATCTGAATCCTTTTAATTTATAAACATCTCTAGGCTTTATTTTTCTTATATCAGCAGCAAATTTTCCAACTTTTTCTTTGTCTATCCCTTTAAATTTTATATAAAATCTACCCTTTTCTTGTTTTATCTCTACATTAATACCTTCTGGAATCTTAATTTTTACTGGATGCGAAAAGCCTAATTTAAAAATCAATTCATTTTTAGATAATTCAGCTGCGTAACCCAAACCTTCAAGAATTAAAGTTTTCTCAAAGCCATCTTTTACACCAATTATTTTATTATTTAATAATGCCCTTGTTGTTCCCCATAATTTTTTTGTTAATTTATTTAAAACCTCAGGCTCAACCTTTAAAACATTATCTTCTTTAATAACCTTCATTTTGTATGGAATATCAAAATCTATTTCACCTAATGGTCCCTTTATAAAAATCTTTCCATCCTTAATATCAACATTCACATCCTCTGGAATAATTATTGGTCTTTTCCCAATCTTTGACATTATATTACTTCGCAAATTACTTCTCCGCCCAATTTTCTTTTTTTAGCTTCATTATCTAACATAATCCCCCTTGATGTTGAAATTATTCTAAAACCAAATCCTTGCCTTACTGGTTTTAAATCTTTTACCTTAAAATAAACCCTTCTTGATGGTTTTGAAACCCTAATTATATCTTCATATGGTGGTTCATCATTTAAATAATTTAAATAAACAATTAAAAATTTTTTATTTCCTTCTTCCTTAACTTTAAAATCTTTAACAATATTTTTTTCTTTAAATATCTTTAATATAGCAACCTTAACTTTTGAATATGGAACTACAAATCTTTCTTTTTTTACCTTCCAATTATTTTTTATTCTTGCAAATAAATCTCCTATTGGATCTGTAATCATTTTACCAACTTGATTTTTTAATTCCTGGTATCTCTCCTTTATGAGCAAGTTCTCTAAAACATATTCTGCATAAGCCAAATTTTCTTAAAATTCCTCTTGCTCTTCCACATCTAAAACAATAATTGACCTTTCTTGTTTTATATTTTTTATCTGATCTTTCCCAACGTATTCTTTGAGCTTTGCTTGGCATTTTAAATTTTTATTGGGAAGCCTAATTTTTCCCATAACTTAATATTTTCTTCTTTGGTTTTTCCTGTTCCTACTATTGTTATTCCAATCCCAAAGTTATTTTTAATTTTATCAGATATTGCTTCAGGAAATATATTTATCTCTTTTAATCCTAAATTTAAATTTCCCTTATCATCAATATTATTTTTTCTAATTCCCTTAAAATCCCTTGCTCTTGGTAATGCATATGTTACAAGCCTTTCTATAAAATCTAAAAGCTTTTTTCCTCTTAATGTTACTAAAACTGAAACTGGCATATTTTTTCTTAATTTAAATCCTGCTACAGATTTTTTTGCCTTAACTACTTTTGGCTTTTGTCCTGTTACCATACTCAAAACATATTCTGCTTCTTCCAAAATCTTATCTTTATTTTCATAATGGGCTGTTACTAATTTCCCTATCCCTATATTAACTACGGCAAACTTTGGGACTGGGACCCTTAAATCATTTTCAATCTTTAATTCTTTTTTCAATTCTTTTTTTATCTTTTTAAATTCTTCTCTTAACATTTTAATCAAAAGAAGATTTACATTTTTTACATAATCTTTTTTTCTTATCTCCTTCTTTTATATATCCGACCCTTGTTGGTTGTTTGCATATTGGACAAATTAATTTTACATTCGAAACATAAACAGCTCTAGGGATTTCAACAATTTCTCCCTTTTCACCCATTCTTCTTGGTTTTATATGCTTTTTAACTAAATTTAAACCATCAACAATAACTTTATTTTCTTTAGGCAATGCTTTAATAACAATACCACTTCTTCCTCTATCTTTCCCCTTTATCATAATAACTGTGTCTCCTTTTTTAATTTTCATTTTAAACTAATTCTAATGCTAAATTTGCTATTTTATCATAACCCTTTTCTTTTATCTCCCTTGGTATTGGCCCAAATATTCTATTCCCTATCAATTCTTTATTATCTTTTATTAAAACACAAGCATTTTCTTCAAATCTTATCCAAGTTCCATCTCTTCTTTTAAATGGTTTTTTTTGTCTGACAACAATTGCTTTTACCACATCCCCTTTTTTGATTTGTTTATTTGGCTCTGCTTTTTTTACAGAACAAACAATAATATCTCCTATCGTTGCATAATTTCTATTTCCTAATCCAACAAATCCTATACATTGAAGTTCTATTGCCCCAGAATTGTCTGCTGATTTTAAAATTGTTCTTCTTGTAATCATTTCTTCTCAATTATTTTTACTAATCTCCATCTTTTTAATTTTGAAATCGGCCTTGTTTCTTCAATTAAAACTTTATCTCCTATCTTTGCTTCCTCTTTTTCATCATGAACATAATATTTTGTTCTATGCTTATAATATTTTTTATATAATGGATGCTTTCTTAATTTTTCAGAAACAACAACAATAGTTTTTTTCATTTTATCTGATATAACTATTCCCTCAACTCTTTTTCTCATTTCTTTTTTCATTCATAATTGTTAATATCCGAGCTATTATCTTTTTTGTTTCTTTTATTAAATGTGTCTGTTTTAATTTTTTTAAATCTTTTTCTAATTGTAATTTATACAAATTATTTCTTTGCTGTTTTAATAAATTTTCCAATTCTTTCAATGTTTTTATTCTTAAATTTTCTGGGCTAAATTCTTTATTCATTTGAAACTATCTTAGTCTTAATTGGCAATTTATAAGATGCTGATTTTAATGCTGAAATTATTAAATCTTTATCTCTTCCCTCTACTTCAAATAAAATTGTTCCTGGCTTTACTAAAACAGCATAATGATCTATATCTCCCTTACCACCCCCCATTCTAACTCCTTCTGGTTTTTTTGTTCTTGTTAAATGGGGAAAAACCCTTAACCATACTCTTCCTTTCTTTCCTAATATTCTCTTCATCTCCTTTAAGCATGTTTCTATATGTTTATCTTTAATATAAGATGTTTCTAAGCTTTTCAATCCATAATCGCTAAATGCTAAATAGCATGCCTTTGTTGTTACCTCTCTATTCAATCTTTTTCCTTTTTGCCATTTTCTATATTTTAATTTTCTTGGCTGTAACATTTTATTCTTCTATTTCTTCTGAATCTCCTTTGTATAACCAAACTTTAATTCCGATTTTTCCATATTTACATAAAGCTGTTTCTTTTGCAAAATCTATTTTTGCTTTTAGTTTTGATAATGGAAGCCTTCCCCAGGTTATATTTTCTGAACGATGAATATTCGCTCCTCCCAATCTACCTGAAACCCTTACCTTTATTCCTAATATATTTTTATTCTGCTTTGCTTTTTCTATGATTTTTTTAATCACTCCTCTTACTGATTTATTTTTCTCAATATCTATAGCTGCAAGCTGTGCTAAATAAGAAGCACATGCTGTAGGTTTTCTAACTTCTTCAACTATTACTTCCAATGTTGGTTTTTCAAGCTTATGCTTTTTAAATAAAATACTTAATCTTTCATCAATCTTTTCTTGAAGATTTTTTAATCTTTGCCCTTCTCTACCAATTAAAACTCCTGGTTTTGCAGTTTTTATAATAACCCTTGAGTTTTCAGGGCTTTTTCTTTCTATAATAACATCAACTATTCCACTTTTAGGAAACATCTCTTCTATTGTTTTTCTAATTATATAATCTGCTTCCAAATAAACTCTAAATTTTTTACTAAAATACCACCTTGATTTCCAATATTCATTTATTCCCAATCTTAAGCCATATGATGAAATTTTTTTACCCATTATTTTTTATCTAATTCTAATTCTATATGCGACGTTCTTTTAATTATTCTTCCGACATGACCCCTTCCCATTGGAATATATCTTTTATATTTTGGTCCTTCATTAACAATTATATTCTTTATTTTTAATTCTTCTTTTTTAATCTTTTTTTGTTTTTCGGCAATGTCTATTGCTGATTTTAATAACTTTAATATTGGTTTACTTGCTCTTTTATTTAAATATAAAAGTTGTTTTTCAGCTTCTTCAATATCCATTCCTTTTATCAATTTTGCAACCAATCTAACTTTTCTTGGTGCTATATTTAATCTTCTTAATTTAACTTTAATCATTGTGTCTTACCTGCTTTTGCTTCTAATTCCCTTTGTAATTTACCACCATGTTTAATAAATTTCTTTGTTGGTGCAAATTCGCCAAGTCTATGCCCTACCATATCTTCTATTACTTTAACTCTTACAAATTGTTTTCCATTATGAACATCAAAAACCATTCCTACCATCTCAGGAATTATCGTTGAATCTCTTGACCAAGTTTTTATTGGATACTTATCTCTTTCTTCTAATGGGAATTTTAATATCTTTTCAATTTTCTTCATTAATTTTTTATTAACATAAACTCCCTTTTTTAAACTTCTTCCCATTTTTATTTTCTTCTTTTAATAATTAATTTGCTATATGGTTTTTTCTTTTTTCTTGTTTTTCTACCACCAGTAACCTTACCCCATTTTGTTTTAGGTCTTCTTGTGCCTCTTGTTGTTTTTCCTTCTCCTCCACCATAAGGATGATCTCTTGGATTCATAGCAGATCCTCTTACGTTTGGTCTAAATCCTTTCCATATCTTTCTTCCTGCTTTTCCTAAAATAATATTCTTATGATCAATATTTGAAACAGTTCCTATTGTAGCATAACATTCTTTTGAAACCTTTCTTATCTCTCCTGAAGGCATCTTTAAAATAGCATATTTCTCATCACAACCCATTAAGATAGCCTTTGTGCCAGCAGATCTTACTAATTTTCCTCCTCCTTTTGGAACAAGTTCTATCTCATAAACTTCTGTTCCTGGTAATATATTTTTTAATGGCAACCTATTTCCGATTTTCATCTGTGCATTTTCAGAACAAATAATTTCATCACCAACCTTTATTCCTTCTGGCGCTAAATGATACCTTCTTTCACCATCTTTATATTTAACAAGCATTATAAAAGCTGTTCTATTTGGATCATACTCAATTGTTTCAACAACTGCTGGTATATCTTTTTTATCCAATCTAGAAAAATCAATAACCCTTAATAATCTTCTATGCTCAGGATTTTTTCTAAATCTTGTGGTTATTCTTCCATAAGAATTTCTTCCCCTTCTTTTTTTAATAGCAACTAAAAGGGGTTTATATGGCTCATCAGTAGTCAATATCTTTTTATAATCAACCAAAACAGAAACTCTTTTTCCTTCTCCTTTTGATTTTACTATTTTTAATGCCATAATAAAAATAAAATTAATTTAAAATTTGCCTTAATAAAAAGTTTTAATATAATATATTATAGCAAAATTTAAAAAAATTTTCAAGGGGGAGTAGCTCTAATTGGCAGAGCAGCGGTCTCCAAAACCGCAGGTTGCAGGTTCGAATCCTGCCTCCCCCGCTAATTAACCTTAATAATTTTTCCTTTTCCTGTTTTTTTAGATATTTTTACTCCTTTATTTGTCTTTTCAAAAATTTTTTTGAAATTTTCTGAAGGCTTAAAAAATGAATATCCTATACTTAAACTTGATTTAAACTTTTCAATCTTCCCATCTATATATTCTTTAATTTCTTTTATCTTTTTAGGAAAGTTTTTTTTATTAACATTTAATGCTAATATCAAAAACTCATCACCTCCCCATCTACATATAATATCTTCTTTCCTAAATTTTCTTTTAAGATTTGATGCAACAGTTTTTATTAATTTATCTCCCTTATTGTATCCAAAGTTATCATTAACATATTTTAGATTATCAATATCAGCAAGGATTATACAATGAAAAATTTTTCTCTTTTCCCTATTTTTTTTACTAAATAAATTAAGTTCATTTGCTCTCCATTTAAACCCTCTTCTATTTAAACATTTTGTAAGTTCATCATAAAAAGCATAATCTATTAATTTTTTTATTGTATCAATTATTTCATTTATCTTTTTCATCCTCAAATTTGATTCCTAATTCATCTAATTGTTCTTTTTCAACCTCAGATGGAATATCCATCATAGGATCTCTTCCTTCACCTGTCTTTGGAAATGCTATAACCTCTCTTATTGATTCTTCATTTAATAATATCGCCAATAATCTATCTAATCCTAATGCTATTCCACCATGTGGTGGTACTCCATATTTAAATGCTGTTAACAAATGATTAAATTTTTTAATAACATCTTCTCTTTTATTCCCCATAGTTTCAAAAACTTTAATTAATAATTCTGGATTATAAATCCTTAAACTCCCTCCTCCAATCTCAAAACCATTCAAAACAAGATCATATTGTTCACTTAATAATTCTTCTGGTTTTTCTTTTAAATATTTAATTAAAATCTCAAAATCTTTTTCTCCATCTTTTGTTTTAGGTTGTGTAAATGGATGATGAACTGCATCCCATCTATTTTCTGATTCTTTCCATTCAAACATAGGAAAATCAATTATAAAGGCAAAAGAAAGATTATCTTTATCTTTTTCCTTTCTCAAATCTGGTTTATCAGAACCATATTTTTCAATTGCAGATTCATATTTGATCTTTGGGAATGGTATATTTTCTATCTTTTTTTCTGGAAAGACGTTTTTTACTAAATCTATTATTAGTTCCTCAATTAAATTTAAAATATCATCTCTATCAATAAAACTCATCTCTAAATCTAATTGGGTAAATTCTGGCTGCCTATCTCCTCTTGGATCCTCATCCCTAAAACATCTTGCTATTTGAAAATATTTTTCAAAACCAGAAATCATTAAAAGTTGTTTATATTGTTGAGGAGATTGTGGTAATGCATAAAATTTTCCTTTATAAATTCTCGATGGAACCAAATAATCTCTTGCTCCTTCTGGGGTTGATTTTGATAATATTGGAGTTTCAATCTCTACAAACCCTCTTTTATTTAACCAATTTCTAATAAAAAATATAGCTTCATTTCTTTTAATCAAATTCTTTTGTAATCTTTTTCTCTTTAAATCAATATACCTATATTTCAATCTTAACTCTTCATTAATTTCATACCCATCTTTATCAATTGGGATTGGTAATGTTTCTGCAGAATTTAAAATTTCTAATTCTTTTACTAAAAGTTCTATTTCTCCTGTTTCAATATTTTTATTAATTAATTTTGGCTCTCTTCTTTTAATAATTCCTTTAATTCTTACAACATATTCTGGTTTTAAATCATTTGCAATATCAAAATATTTTGAACTACTATCAACTAAACATTGTAATATTCCGCTTCTGTCTCTCAAATCAATAAAAATTATTTTTCCATGCTTTCTTAAAGAATTAACCCAACCAAAAATCTCAACCTCTTTATCAATATTATTTAATGTTTCTATTATCTCTATTTTTTTCATTTTATTATAAGTGCTTTATTCAAATCAGTTCTCCAATATTTAATTTTAAATGATTTTAATAATTCTATAACTTCTTTATTTGGATGACCATATTTATTTTTGCCAACTTGAATTATTGCTAAAATAGGGCTTGTTATCTTTAAAAATTTTTCATCTAAAGAATATTTTGAGCCATGATGTGGGATCAACAAATAATCAACATCTAAAAAATCTTTGAATCTTTTAATTAAATATTCTTCAGCTTTTTTATCTATATCTCCTGTTAAAAGATAGGATCTATTATCTTTATTAATTTTTAAAACTATAGAATTTTCATTATCTTTATTAAAGATATTAGGTTCAGGATTTAAAACAAAGATCTTTTCATAATTAGATTCTATAAAATCTCCTTTTTCAAGTGTTATTATTGGAATATTTTTGTCTTTTATATATTTTAAAAGCTGCAAATATCCTGAATCCTGAGAATTTAATGGAGTAATAAAAACAATTCTTATCTTAAATCTATCTAATATATCAAATGCTCCACCATAATGATCTTTATCTGGATGTGAAATAATTAAAAAATCTATCCTTCTATCATAAAATGGCAAAATCTTGTTTATTTCAGATATTGTATTAAATCCATATGGCCCAGTATCATATAAAATTTTAAATCTTGGATTGTATATTAAAACACTACTTCCTTCTCCAACATCAAAAAACGAAACAAGGCTTCCTCTTTTTGAAAAATCAAATATCAGATAAAAAACTCCTATATTAATACAAAGTAAAATTAAAATCAATTTTTTCATCCTTATTAAATTTATAAATCATATAAAAGATTAAGATATAAAGTATAAGAGTTAAAAATAATGGTAATGGAAGATAAATTTTTGGTAATTTTGATAGATTATTAACAGCAAGAGTAAAAAGCTCAAATGGAATATTCATTATTTGATTTATTGGATAAAATATAATTAAAAATATTGAAATAAATCCTAAAAGCATCAAGATAGGGATGAATGGCACTAACAATATATTATTTAGAAATGAAAATAGATTAAATTCTCCAAATTTGTACCATATTAATGGAATAACCATTAATTGAGCAGAAAATGTTTCTGAAATAGTTTTATACCTTAAAAATCTTCTAAAATATTCTTCTAAATATAAAATTCCTACAACAGCTAAAAATGATAATTGAAATCCTAAATCAGAAATTAATGCCTTTGGATCAAAAATTGTTATTAATAAAACTGAAAGCAAAATTATATTTCTACTTAATGGTATCCTACCAATTGTTTTACAAAATATTAAAGATATTGTCATTATCCCAGCTCTTATAACTGAACTTTGAAATCCTGTAAATATAATAAAGACAAGAATTAAAATAATTGAAAAAATGTTTACTATTGGTATTGGTAAAAAAGAAAATCTTAATAGATTAAAAACTGCTGATGATAGAATAGTTAAATTAAAACCAGACATAGCAGTTATGTGGGACAGGCCAGAATTTTTAAAACTATCTTTCAAATCTTTAATTTTTATATCTTCTCCATACAAAATCCCAGAGATGACTTCAGATGAATTTATTGAGTAAGAATTTTTTATTATATTATTTAAATAATCTTTAAATCTATAAATTTTGTAAAATTTTGATCTTTCAACTTCTTTAACTTCTTTTATATACAATCTATCTTTATAGATATCAAAACTTCCATTAATTCTATCTCCAATGTAAAAATTTTCGTAATATGGAGCATAAACAATATATTCCTTTCCATTATAAAATCCTAAATATTTTTTATAGTAAGATGGAGAGTAGATCTTTAAAATTTTTAATTCATTATTAGAAGAATTTAACTTTAAATTTTCTCTAAAATTAGAATAAAGACCACCTAAAATAAAAGCTAAAAATAAGATTAAAATTATCTTTGGTTTTCTAAATAATAAAGAAAATAATGCTAAAAATGGCCAAAATGGTGTAAGATAATATGATAAAACACCTAATAAGAAAAATAACGAAGTAAAGAAAAAATAATTTGCTAACATTTGAGCCAGAGGTGGGATTCGAACCCACAACCTGCCGCTTACAAGGCGGCTGCTCTGCCATTGAGCTACTCTGGCTTATTAAATAATTATAAGATAAAAGAATAAAGAGTTCAAGGAAATTAGAAATTTTCTATTTATAACCCAAGGTTCAAAAATTATTTATTTTCCTATATTTTTTATGATCTATCTTTAAATAGGATTTGGAAAAAAATTTTGTGAATATAAAAATAAAGTAAAGTTTTTCCATTAATAGAAGAAGATCTTTTAAAAAAAATTTTAATCTCTTATCTTAAAAATAGAGTATATGAAAAAATATTGAATTTTCCTATATTTTTTAATATTAAAAATTTTTTAATAAAAGGCGGCTGCTCTGCCATTGAGCTACTCTGGCTTATTAAATAATTATAAGATAACACGGACTTAACACGGACAAGAACGGACTTAACGCAGACAGACGCCGACTTAACACGGACATACACGGACCAAAACGGACATAAAAATGATATATCTGAACAATCAGTGTCAAGCCCAAACTGTCTGTGTTAAGTCTAGTATTTTTTAAAAATTAATTCGACCTTATTTAATTATACTAAACTTTTATTATAACTGGTATAATAACTGGTCTTCTATGGGTTTTTCTGAATAAAAATTCTGCTATATCTTCTTTTATCCTATATTTTATCTGCTCTTCTTGTATTATAGGTGCTTCTTCTCCTAAATGTAATGTATTTTTTTTAACAATCTGTGCTATTAAATTTCTAACTTCTTTTAATAATTCTTTTGACTCCCTTAAATATACAAACCCTCTTGAAATAATATCTGGGCTTTTCTTAATTTTTCCTGTTTGACTATCAATTGTAACAATAATAACAAACATTCCTTCTTCTGCTAATGCTTTCCTATCTCTTAAAACAACATCTCCAACATTTCCTAAACCTAATCCATCAACATAGATTAAGTTGCTTGGTACTTTTATATTTTTTATCTCTGGAATATCATTTTCTATCTCTAAAACATCCCCATTTGATAAAATTATCACATTCTCTCTCTTCATCCCAAGATCAACAGCTATTTCTTCTAATGCTTTCATCATATAAAAATGACCATGAATAGGAATAATATAATTTGGCTTTACTAAATTTATAAAAAGTTTAATATCATCAGAAAATGCATGTCCTGATGCATGAATATCCATCATTTGATAATGATAAATTTTTGCACCTTGTTTTGCTAATGAATCTTTTAAATTTTGAACAATTCTTTCATTACCAGGAACAATTGAAGAAGAAAATATTAAAGAATCACCAGGAGTTATTTTGAAATATTTATGTTCTCCATTTGCTATCCTCATTAATGCTGAACCTTCTTCTGCTTGTGATCCAGTGCAAATTATCAAAACTTTATTTGGTGGAAGTTTAAATGATTCTTCTGGTTTTATAAATATTCCTTTACTATATTTTAAATATCCAAGCCTTTTTGTTACTTCAACATTTATCTTCATTGTATGACCATCAATAACAATTTTTCTTCCATATTGTTCTCCTAAATATATTAATTGCTGTATTCTTTCAATTAATGATGCAAATGTAGATGCTATTATTCTTCCTTTTGCTCTTTTAAATATCTCCTCAAGGTTTTCCATAATCTTTCTTTCTGATATTATGTGTCCTTGCTCAGGTGCATTTGTTGAATCTATCATTAATATATCCGTTCCTCTAAATGCTAATTTTACTATTCTTGAAAGATCTGCTGGCTTATCAAAGACAGGATTAAAATCAATTTTAAAATCACCAGTATGCATAATATTACAAGCAGGAGTTTGAATATAAAAACCTATTGAATCTGGAATATTATGATTAACATGGAAATAATCAATTAAAAATGATCCTAATTTAATAGGTTTATATTCATCTTTTTTTATCTCTACTATATTTAACTTTTGCGATTTTGGAAAATCTTCTTGTCTTTTAATAATTAAACCTCTTGAGAGGGGGGTTGCATATATTATTGGATTGTTTATCTTTGGTAATATATATGGAATGGCTCCTATATGATCATAATGGCCATGCGTTATTAAAATTCCTAAAATATTATTTTTTATCTTTTCTAAATATTCAAAATTTGGAATTGTATAATCAACCCCAAGCATATTTTCAACTTCAGGGTATCCTAAGCCCATATCAACAATTATTGCTTCTATTTTATTATTTTTTTCAAATTCAAAAACAGTAAGATTTCTCCCAATCTCTTCAAGTCCTCCTAAGGGAATAATTCTTAATTTACCTTCTTTTATCTTTTTAGGAGCGACTTTTGTTTTTTTGACTGTTTCTAAAACAGTACCCTTAATCATATTTTGCCCCTAGGAGGATTCGAACCTCCACCCCAAAAAGGGACATACCTCTGAAGTATGTGCGTCTACCAATTCCGCCATAGGGGCTATTTTGGTTGTAATTGTAAACTCCTAATCGTCCCTGA
Source organism: Minisyncoccia bacterium (assembly GCA_049970635.1). GTDB lineage: Bacteria > Patescibacteriota > Minisyncoccia > UBA6257 > HR35 > JBMFMO01. The sequence continues at coordinate 36,427 of JBMFMO010000001.1, forward strand.
GGCTGTTGTTGCTGAAAATTCAAAATTCAAATTTAATTGTGTAAATGGATTATAGGAACCAAAAAAACCTTTTTTCTGATATTCTACTTCAACTCCATATATTGGTGCTACTTGTGGAATATTAAAATATGCTATTGGATTATATGGGTCTGTTCCAAAAAATGAAAATGGGATTGTTGATGTACCATTGGTATATCCTCCTCTACTTAATTCATATAAACTATAATTTAAAGAAGATAATGTTCCACTAAAAACTCCTGGCAATTTATTTATAAAATTTGCCATCTTAATCTCTTTCCCCATAATATTTCCTATTGTTATAACAATGACTAAACCTAAAATAGCTAAGACAACTAAAATTGCAAACAATACTTCACCCTTCTTTTTTAAAAACCCCATTTATAAATTGTTGATGTTAATGAATAATCTTGTGTCCTTCTCTTATTTTCTAATTTTATAAAAACATTTATAAATTTTCCACTTGTTGATACATTAAAACTTGTAAGATCAATCCTGTCTGAAATAAACCTATCTGATGAATTTTGATTTTCTATATATAATGTTGTATCTGTTGAAAACAATCTTTCATAAGTACCATCATTGAATATAAATTTTATACTATTTGCAGCAATCTCTGTTGATGAACAATATGTATTATTATAATATATTTTTTGTAAAATCTTAAAACTCTCATTTCTTAATAATAATTTATCATAGTATTCTCCTGTATAAAAAATTATAGCATAAAAAATAGCAATTACAAGAAGGAAAACAAAAGAGATAATCCCTACATATAAGATAAACTCTATTACAGTAAAACTTTTGTTATGGTAACCAAATTTTTCCTGATGTTGCTTCAACAGCTGGTGATTTTGTTGCATATTCTCCATTAATTGTTGTTAATGGACCTTCTATATTTGGGGTTGTCCAATTTTCTTGTAAAAAAGCTTTTATATTCCATCTTGTTAAAATCAGATTAGATTTATAAAGAAGGCTTGGTGTTTGAATAAATATAGCCATAAGTTTTTTGTTTGGATCTTCATCCAAACTTAGATCTAAAATCTGAAACCATATATAATATTTCTCTCCCCTTACATCAATTTCTTCTCTTCCTTCTTGGATATCAAAACCTGTTGATGTTGGAACAAAATAATAATCTATATTATCAACTAATTCATCAAATTTTGAAAAGTTTTCCCTTGCTATTCCATATAAAATATTTTGATAATTTAAGTTTAGGTTGTAAAAAATTAAAGATTCTTCAGAATATCTTAATACATTTGGGATTGTATTAAATATTATAAAAATTGATAAAGAAAGTAAAATTACCAAAAGTATACTTAGTAAAGCTTCGATTAAAATTTGTCCTTTATTCACTTTTTCTTTGTAATTGTTTATTATTAATTATTGATTCAAAGATATATCTTGGAACTTCTTGATAATGAGAAAATTCCATTAAACTAAACCCCCTTCCTTGTGTTAAAGACCTTAAAACAGTTACATAGCCAAACATCTCTGCTAATGGGACCTTTGCTAATATTATTTTTGTATCTCCTTTATCAATAACTTCTTCAATTTTTGCTCTTCTTGATGCTAAATCACCTGTAACATCTCCTAAATATTGAGAAGGAATAATAACTTCAAGCTTCATAATAGGTTCTAAAAATATTGGATTAGCTTTTTTAACGGCATCTTTAAATGCTATCTCTGCTGCTATTTTAAATGCTAAATCAGATGAATCAACTTCATGAAAAGATCCATCAAACAATGTTACCTTAACATCGCTCACAGGGTATCCTGCTATAACTCCTTTTTCCATTGCTTCTCTTATTCCTTTTTCAACTGCAGGAATAAAGTTGTCTGGAATTACACCTCCCTTAATAGCATTAACAAATTCAAATCCCTTATCTCTTTCCAATGGTTCAACCTTTATAATAACATGACCATATTGTCCTCTACCACCACTTTGCCTTATATATTTTCCTTCAGCTTCAACAGCTTTTGTTATTGTTTCTCTATATGCTACTTGCGGTGTTCCAACATTTGTTTCAACATTAAATTCTCTTTTTAATCTATCAACCATTATCTCTAAATGTAATTCACCCATCCCACCTATTAATGTATCACCAGTTTCATTATCTACTTTAATCTGGAATGTTGGATCTTCATTTGATAAAGCTTTTAATGCAAGCCCCATTTTTTCTTGATCCTGTTTTGTTTTTGGTTCTATTTTCATCCATATAACTGGTTCAGTAAACTTAATTCTTTCTAAAACTATGGGATGTTTTGGATTACAAATAGTATCTCCTGTAGACAAATCTTTTATTCCAACAAGTGCGCCTATATCACCAGCAAAAAGCTCTTTAATTTCTTCTCTGTGATTAGCATGCATCCTTGCAATTCTTCCTGCCCTAAATGTTTGTCCTGTTCTCGTATTTAAAACTGTATCTCCTTCTTTTAAGATTCCAGAATATACCCTCACATATGATAATGTCCCAATAAATGGATCAATTGCTATTTTAAAAATTAAACCGCAAAATGGTTCTTCATCTAATGGTTTTCTTATTATTTCTCCTGATGTTTTTGGATCAAATCCTTTAATAGGAGGTAAATCTAATGGAGATGGTAAAAAATCAACTATACCATCTAAAATTAATTGGACACCCTTGTTTTTTAATGCTGCTCCACAATAAACTGGAATAAATTGATATTTTAAAGTTGCTCTTCTAATTGCTGATCTAATATCATCTTCATTAAAATTTTTTTCAAAATATTTTTCTAAAAAAACTTCATCACTTTCTGCTAATTTTTCTAACATTATATTTCTCCATTTTTCAGCTTCTTCTCTCATATCTTCTGGAATTTCTTCAACTTTTAATATGTCTCCCTTATCTCCCTCAAAATATATTGCCTTCATTCTTATTAAATCTATAACACCCTTAAAGTTTTCCTCTATTCCTATTGGGATTGTTAGTGCAACAGCGTTTTTTGTTAATCTATCATGAATAGATTTTAAAGAATCCTCAAAGCTTGCTCCCATTCTATCAAGTTTATTAATAAAGCATAATCTAGGAACCTTATATTTATCTGCTTGTCTCCAAACTGTTTCTGATTGAGCCTCTACTCCTTGAACACCATCAAAAACAACAACAGCACCATCTAAAACCCTTAATGATCTTTCAACCTCTGCAGTAAAATCAACATGTCCTGGAGTATCAATAATATTAATCTTATATTCTCCTTTTATCCTTTCTTCTTTTGTTTCTGCTTGTTTTTTATAAGATTGTGTCCAAAAGCATGTAACAGCAGCAGATGTAATTGTAATCCCCCTTTCTCTTTCTTGTGGCATCCAGTCAGTAACTGTTGTTCCTTCATGAACTTCGCCAATCTTATAAGAAATTCCAGTGTAATATAAAATCCTTTCTGTAATAGTTGTCTTACCAGCATCAATATGAGCAATTATTCCAATATTTCTTGTTTTCTCTATTGGATATAGTCTTGGCATTTTATTTCTTTTTTCTTCCCCACCAAGCAAAATGAGCAAATGCTCTATTTAATTCTGCTAACCTATGCATTTCTTGCTTCTTTTTAACTGCGTCTCCCTCATTATTTGCTGCCGATATTATCTCTTCAGCAAGTTTTATATACATTGGTTTTCCTTTTTTATTTCTTGCTGATTCAATTATCCATTTAACAGCTTTTGAAAATCTTCTTTGCGAAGAAACAACCCTTGGGACAAGATAAGTAGCACCAGCAATTCTTCTTGGCCAAACTTCTAAATTTGGTGCCACATTTTTTAATGCTTGCTGGAATAATTTAAAAGGATCATTTCCTGTTTTTTCTTTTATATAATTCATTGCTGAATAAAAAATTTTTTGTGCCTTCATCTTTTTACCATCTTTCATAATATTGTTAATAAACCTAGTAACTGCAACACTATTATAAACTGGATCTGGTTGCCATCTTCTTTCTATTTTTATTTTTCTCCTAGCCATTATTTTATTTTAACATAGAATTTACAGAATAAACGTAGAACAGGCAGAAGTATTTTCCTGTACTGTCCGTGTCTAGTCCGTGTCTAGTCCGTGTTTATTTTTCTCTTTTAGCACCGTATAATGATCTACCTTGTTTTCTTCCTTCTACTCCACTAGCATCATAAACACCTCTT
>JBMFMO010000002.1:0-35360 GCA_049970635.1 Minisyncoccia bacterium
TTTTCTTAATAATTGATTTATTGTTGGCATTATAATATAATTTTAATATAATTTTAAAAAATCTAACTGAACACAGACAGCACAGGCTTACGCAGAAAACACAGAAAATATTTCTGCAAATTCTGTTTTAAATGCAGGATAAAGATTTTGTTATATAATATTATAAGATAATTATATCATAGCCTGGGTAGCTCAGTGGTAGAGCGCTTGCCTGAAGAGCAAGGCGTCGGGGGTTCGATTCCCTCCCCAGGCACAACCGCGGATAATTTTATAGCCGCTGATTAACGCGGATTATTTTAGAACCGCGGATTTACGCTGATAGTAATAAGCCGCGGATAGACGCTGATAAATTTATAACCACGGATGAACGCGGATGAATTTAGAACCGCGGACGAACGCTGATAAATAAAAACCGCGGATAAACGCGGATTTATTTTCAGCCGCGGATGAACGCGGATTATTTATTCGTGATCCATTCGTGTAATCTATTCGTGAATAATTCGTGTAATATAAATTTTATCTTCTTGATTCTTTATGTTTTGTGTGTTTTTTGCACCACTTACAAAATTTTTTTAATTCAAGTTTTTTTTCACTTCCCTTTTTCTTCCAAATAAAATAATTTACATGATTGCATTCACTACACTTTAATCTTATTAAATTTCTTTTTTTAACTGCCATTTTTTAATTTTAATCTTATTAATATATTCTATTTAAAAAAATGATTTAAAAATCTTTGTTTTTGAATAAATTTTCATTTTAACAAGGGCCAGAAGATCAATTCATTATCTGCTGTTAATTGAAGCCTTCCCCAGGGTTTGTGTTGAAAAATAATAGGTAAATCTAGATATCAAAAAATGCTTATAAAATCTTGTTTTTGTTAATTCCGACGTTTTTATTTAAAATTTTTATTACAAAACTTTAATCTTATTAAATTTCTTTTTTAACTGCCATTTTTTAATTTTAATCAAATCTTTGGATTTTTGCTCCTAATTTTTTTAATCTTTCTTCAATTTTTTCATAACCCCTATCAATTTTTTCTGCTTCTTGGATAATTGTTTCACCACTTGCAACTAATCCTGCAATTATTAATGCTATTCCACTTCTTATATCTAAAGATTTTACCTCCTTTCCTTTTAATGGTGTTGGTCCTATAAATATTGCTCTATGTGGGTCTAAAATCTCTGCATTTGCTCCCATATATATAAGCTCATTAACATAAGAAAATCTATTTTCATATAACCAATCATGAATTAATGTTACTCCTTTTGCTTGTGTTGCTAAAACACCAAATGGTGGCTGCATATCTGTTGGGAATTTTGGATGAAGCCCTGTTTGAATCTTTGTACCTACAATATCTGATGGAAAAACTTTTAAAGAATTTTTTCCCAATTCATATTTTATTTTCATTTCATCCATTAATATAAAAAGTGCATCTAAATCTTCTTCTTTTATATCTAAAATCTCTATCCTACTTCTTGTTGCTGCTGCTAATGCTACAAATGTTCCTGTTTCAATTTGATCTGGTGGGATTTTAAATCTTATATTCCTTTTTATCTTTTCTCTTCCTTCTATTTCTAAAAAATGTGTGCCTATACCTTTTATTTTAACTCCTAATAATTTTAAAAACAAGCATAAACTAACAACATGGGGTTCTATTGCTGCAAGCCTTATTTTAACCCTTTTAGGAATCAATGATAAAAATAAAAGAAGGGTTTCTGTTGCTGTAACACTTATCTCTTTTAATCTTACTTCATAAGATTTCAATTTTCCAAATCTTCCTTCTAATGCTTCATTTGTTTTTATCTCGCAGCCTAAATTTTTTAATGTGTTAATGTGAACATCTATCGGCCTTGCCCCTATTATATCTCCTCCTGGTCTAAACATCTTAACTTTCTTAAATAATGCTAACATTGGCCCCAAAAATAAAATTGATGCCCTAAGTTTTCTAAATGCATCGATCCTACAATCTTCATAATGAACCTTTTCAGAATTAATAATTAAACTATTATTTTGCCATTCAATTTCAGCACCTAAATGTTTTAATATCTCTATAATAACAAAGACATCAGCAATTTTAGGTACATTATCTAATATTGTCCTTCCCTTATTTAAAATTGATCCAACAAGTATAGGAAGTACAGCATTTTTAGAGCCTCCAACCTTTATTTTCCCAGATAATTTTTTACCACCTTCTATTAAAAAATATCCCATCTTAAATAAATTTATCTAATATAAAAATTATAATACCCAAAACTGCTCCTGCGATATTCAATATCCAAAATTTAAAAACTATATTTGATTCATGCATCCCTAATGCTTCAAAATGATGATGAATAGGTGTTGATAAAAATATCTTCTTTTTAAATATTTTTTTTGATAAAACTTGTAAAATCACAGAGCCCGATTCTAAAACAAAGATTGGTGCTATTATAGGGATTAAAAAATATGTTCCTTCTAATAAAGAAACAATTGCTATATAACTTCCTAATGCCATAGATCCTGTATCTCCCATAAAAATCTTTGCTGGATAAACATTGAACCATAAAAAGCATAAGATAGAGCCTATAACTATTGCTGATAAAGCTGTTAAGTTATAATCACCATTTAAAAATGAAAAGACCATTAAAGCAAAGATTATTGATATAGAAACTCCAGCTAATAAACCATCAAGGCCATCTGTCTCATTTGCTGAAAAACTTACACTTATTATATAAAAGATCAAGAATAATAGAATTAAAAAGAAATTTAAATATGTCCTTCCCAAAAATGGAATATACAAAAATCTAATCCCTAATTTAACCATAAACCACCAGCTTACTAAAATAGAAAAAGCAAAATATATTATCAATTTATCTTTAATCCTTAAGCCTTTAAAATTTCTTATCTTTAACATTCCCAACAAATCATCAATTAATCCAATTAAGCCACCCAAAATCATAAATCCTAATGGTAAATATGTTTCTCTTTTATTTAAAAAATTTATCCAATTTGCAAATTGTTTATCAAAAACAGATATTATTATAACCAAAAGTAAAAAGACAATAGGAGTAAGCCAAAATATTATCCCTCCCATTGTTGGTGTTCCCTCCTTCTTTTTGTGTAAACTTTGAAATATTGGGGATGATTCTTTATTTATTACTTTACTTAAATTTAATTTAAATAACAGACTTAGAAGAAAAGGAAAGATAGATAAGGAAATCAAAAAACTCACTAGCCCTAAAAAGCAGATTTTTATAATATTTAAAAATATCTCATTCGCCATAATATTTTTTCAATTTTGATAATAAGTATTCCGCATCTTTAAATCTATCTTCTGAACCAAGCAATCCTAAAAAAATTATTGGAGATTTTTTAAATTTAAGGATAAGCAAAAGACATTCTTTAGCATCATCAGTAGAACCAGTTTTTGAACCAAGTATATAATCTTTATAATATGGAAGAAGGTAGTTCAAGTTATAAACTCTTCTATAATATGATTTTTTAATATCTACATATGGTAAAATTGAATATTTAAAAATCTCTGGATAGTTTTTTAAAATGTATTCTGAGAGTTCATATAAATCATTTAAATTTGACCTATTATTTTTATCAAGGCCCACAGGGTCAACAAAATAAGAATTTTTCAATCCTATTTCCTTTGCCCTCTCATTCATTTTATTTACAAAATTCTCAACTCCAATCTTATAAGCCAGTGCATAACCAGCTTTATTTGATGATGCTGTTAATAAAATTTTTATCAACTCATCTCTAAAAAATTTTTCTCCTTCTACGAATCCCCCACTTTCTCCATTGTATTTTAAGATCTCTTTATTTATGATGAAGGTATCATTATCTTTATAATTTTCAAATGATATAATGGCTGTTAATAGCTTTGTCAAAGATGCTATAGGCCTTATTTCCTCTGAATTTTTTCCAAAAATTTCATCTCCATCTATCTCTTTTATTAAAACACTTTTGGCACTTATAAGATTTTTATCAATATTTAAATTTTCAATTTTCCTATAATTTAAAATTATTTCTTGATTTTCATTTTTCAAATTAAAATTTAGAATATTTGCTGGTTGGGCTATGCTTTTTAAAAATTCTAAAAATGCAATAATTTCAAGCATATTAGAATAATTTTAAAATATTTTTATGAGAAGAGTAAAAAATAGATCATTAAAAGGAAAAAAATTGGAAAAGGAATTTTCTAGAATAATTCAGGATTTATTTAAATCAGCAGCAACAGAATTAAAGCCAAGGATAATTAACCTACCCAAAGATTTTTGGGGACTGTTTGATGGATTAACCTTTATCAAATCAAAGAAAAAATTTATATTTTGGCAAATAAAAAGTAAAAGATTAACAAAGAAAGAAAGAGAAGATTTTTGGAAAAAGGCAAAAATTTTTGGAAATAAAAAAATATTAATCTTGCTCATAGAAAAAGCTAACAATGAATGGAAAATCTTTACAAATGAAAAAAGATATTATAACAATCTAAATTCTCTTAAAAATATAATTTAGTTTATTTTCCCCCTTTTGTTTGAACCTTCAATGATATAGCAGCACCCAATGCACCACCAATGCTTTTAAGAATCTGTCTTACAGCATTAACAGTTTGTCCTTTTCTTCCTATAACAAGAGATAAAACTTCCTGCGGTCCGTTAATTTCAACCAAAACACCTCTTTCATCAATCTTTGCATCTATATCAAGCTTATTTACTTTTTCCTCATCAATCCACAAAGAGAAAAGTTTCTTTATCCTAGATTTTATTTCTTCTAATTTCTCTGACATAAAAATAAAAAACTTAATTATCGACCATTTCTTTAAATTCTATTATATTTTACCATAATTAATCTATTACTGGATATCTAAAATTACTTCCTATAAATGGCTTTCTACCTAATATTATATTCTCTTTTAACCCTCTTAATGGATCTTCCTTGCATTCTAAAGCAGATCTTGTGAGAACCCTCGCAACTTCTTGGAAAGATGCAGCAGATAAGAAACTATATGCATTTAAGGCAACCCTAGTTATTCCTGTCAATAAAACAACCCCCTTTGCTGTTTTTTTATTCATCTCCCTTAATTTTCGATTTTTATATATTAATATATCTTTTTCAATTATATCACCATAAACAAAATCACTGTCTCCAACTTCTTTTATCTTTGCTAAAGAGAACATCTTTCTAATTATTATCTCTAAATGCTTATCGTGAATCTCTGCTCCTTGGAAATTATAAACCTTTTTTATTTCATTTAATATATACTTAAATGCTTCAATTTTCCCAAGGTGCATATATATTTCTTTCGGATCCTTTGCACCAGTATTTAATGCTTCTCCTTTTGCTACCTTATCTCCTTTTTTCTTTAATAAAGTTAAAGATTTTGGCACATGCTTTGTTATCTTTTTTCTTCCTCTTATAACTACCTTCCAATATTTTGGTGTTTCTTCAATGTTTTCTATAACTCCATTAATAGGAGATAAAATAGCTTCTAATTTAGGTTTTCTTGCTTCAAGTAATTCATCAACTCTTGGAACTCCTTGTGTAATATCTGCAGCACCAGCAACACCACCAACATGGAATGTTCTTAATGTTAATTGCGTTGCTGGTTCTCCTATTGATTGTGCAGCTACTATACCAACTGCTTCTCCAATTTTTATAGGCTTATTATATGCTAAATCAAATCCATAACATTTTGCACACACTCCAAATAATGATTTACATGTAAATGGAGATCTTACCCTCAAAGAATCAATTCCCATCTCATCTAATTTTTTAGCAATATCTCTTGTTATATAATCACCCTCCTTAACTATAATATTATTATTTTTATCTTTTACTGTTTCTAATGATACTCTTGAAAATATCTTGTTGCTAAATGGTTCATTTGTTTCTTCTGCTTCTTTTCTTGTTATAATTATTCCTTCTTTATCACCACAATCTTCTTCTACAACAATTACATCATGAGCAACATCAATCATTCTTCTTGTTAAATATCCTGCTTTTGATGTTTTAAGAGCAGTATCTGAAGCCCCTTTTCTTGCACCATGAGCACTAATGAAATATTCTAATCCTGTTAAACCTTCTTGATATGAATGAATAATTGGAAGCTCAATTGTTTCTCCTTTAGGATTTTCCACTAACCCTTTCATACCGCTCATTTGTATAAGCTGTGTCATTGATCCCCTTGCTCCAGAATCTATCATTAATTTAGCTGGTTGTTCTTCTTTTAAGTTTTCTTTAACCTTATCAGAAACATTTTTAGTAATCTTCATCCAGTTTTCTACAATAAGCATTTTAAACTCTTCATCACTTAATAATTCTGATTCATATGCTTTTCTTAATTCCTCATCTTTCTTCCTTGCTTCTTCTATAAATTTCTCTTTTTCTTTTGGAACTTCTAAGTCTGAAAAACTCCAAGATATCCCAGAAATTGTAACATACTCAAATCCTAAATCTTTAATCTTATCAAGAATAATTGATGTTCTTTCATCTCCATATTTAACATATATATCCTCAACAATCTTTGTCATTAGTTTTTTATTTATCCTTTCATTAATATAAGGGTAATCTTTTGGTAAGGCTTCATTAAAGATTATTCTTCCAACAGATGTTTTTACATCCTTTTCGTTTTTACAATTTTTAACAAGGATCTCTGCTTGTAAATCTATAATACCAAATTCATATAATATTTTTGCCTCTTTTTCATCATAAACTACTCTTCCTTCTCCCCTTTTACCTTTTATGATCTGTGTTAAATAATAACAACCTAAAATTATATCTTTTGTAGGAACAGTTATTGCTTCTCCAGTTCCTGGTTTCAAATGATTTTTACTAGCACTAATAATTTCTCTTGCTTCTTTTTGTGCTTCTTCTGATAAGGGCAAAAATACAGCCATTTGATCACCATCGAAATCAGCATTAAATGCTGTGCAAACCAATGGATGTAATCTTATACATAATCCTTCAACTAATTTTGGTTTAAATGCTTGAATACTTAATCTATGTAATGTTGGTGCCCTATTTAAAAGAACATATTTATCTTTTATTATATTATCTAAAATTTCTATAACTTCTGGTTCTTCTGATTCTATAAGGTAGTTTGCTTGTTTAACTGTTGATGCTAATTCTTTCTTTAAAAGCTCGTGGATTATAAATGGTTTAAATATCTCTAATGCTATCCTTTTTGGTAATCCGCATTCATCAATTCTTAATTCTGGACCAATTGCTATAACTGCTCTTCCTGAATAATCAACCCTTTTTCCTAAAAGATTTTGCCTAAATCTCCCCTGTTTTCCTCTTAGCATATCAGCAAGTGATTTCATAACCTTTCTTTGCCCAACAATAAGCCTTTCTTTTCTCAATGTATTATCCAATAGAGCATCAACAGCTTCTTGAAGCATTCTCTTTTCATTTCTTATTATTATTTCAGGAGCTCTTATTTCTAAAAGTTTTTTTAATCTATTATTTCTATTTATAACTCTTCTATATAAATCATTTAAATCAGAAGATACAAATTTACCACCTTCCAATTGAACAATGGGTCTTAAATCAGGAGGAATAACAGGTAATATTGTCAAGATCATCCATTCCGGCCTTCTATTATTTTTTATAAATGCATCTATAAATTTTAATTTTAAAGATAATCTTTTTTTCTCTATCCCCTTTGCTTTTTTAATCTTTATAGAGATTTCTTTCTTCATCTTTTCCAAATCAATCTCTTCTAAAAACCTTCTAATAGGCTCTGCCCCTATTCCAACCTCAAATATATTTGGGAACCTTCTTGAAAGCATATAGTATTCAACATCTGATAAAACTTTTTTAGGAGCAATTCCATTTAATTCTTCTTTTATCTTTTTAAATGTTTGACTTATCTCCCTTTTTGTTTCTCTATCCTCTGCTTCCTTTATCTTTTCTCTATATTCTTTCTCTAAATTTTTTAATAGTTTTTCTTTTTCTTTTTCATTAACTTTTGTTATTATATAAGCTGAATAATAAATTACTTTTTCTAATTGATATCTTGGAATATCGAGAATTAAAGAAAGCGGGTATGGATAAACCTTTAAATACCAAATATGTGACATTGGTGCTGCTAAAAATATATGCCCCATTCTTTCCCTTCTAACAATAGAACGAGTCACTTCAACGCCGCACCTATCACAAATTAAACCTGAAAATTGCTGACCTTTATATTTTCCACAAGAACATTCAAAGTTTTTTATAGGCCCAAAAATTACCTCAGAAAACAAACCATCTCTATCAGGTTTTCCTGTTCTATAATTAATTGTCTCTGGCTTTGTAACTTCGCCTCTTGACCAATTTAAAATCTCTTCAGGAGATGCTAATTTTATAACTATTGATTTAATTTCTTCTTGAGATAATAATTTCATTTTTCTTCTTTTATTGGAGCCAATTCAGGCTCTTTAATTAATTCTTCTTCTTTCCTTTCTTTTTCTTCTCTATATTTAATTTCTATTGAAAATCCTAAGCTTTGTAATTCTTTAACAAGGAGGTTAAATGAAGATGGTATGCTTGGGGTTTTAATTGGTTCTCCTTTTATTATATTTGTATAGGTTTTTCCTCTCCCAACAACATCATCAGATTTTATTGTAAGCATTTCTTGTAATGTATTAACTGCACTATATCCTTCTAATGCCCATACTTCCATTTCACCAAATCTTTGACCACCAAATTGTGATCTCCCTCCTAATGGTTGTTGAGTGATTAATGAATATGGTCCTATTGCTCTTGCATGAGCTTTATCTTCTGCCATATGCACTAGCTTCATTAGATACATAATACCTACAGCAATCTTATTTTTAAAAGGTTCGCCAGTTCTTCCATCATACAAAACTAATTTACCATCCTCTGGAAGATTAGCTTTTCTTAATTCTTCTCTTATATCTTCATCTGTAACACCTGAAACAGATGGTACTATCGCTCTATATCCTAATTTATAAGCAGCGTAACCTAAATGCATTTCAAATATTTGCCCAAGATTCATTCTTGATACTACTCCTAATGAACTTAAAACAACATCAACTGGTCTACCATCTTCTAAAAATGGCATATCTTCTTCTTTTAAAATTATTGATATAACCCCCTTATTACCATGCCTATTTGCTAACTTATCTCCTATTTGTAATTTTTTAAGCTTTGCAATTTCTACAGAAATTCTTTTTAATACACCTGTTTCAGAAATTTCACCCTTTGCTCTATCCAAAATCTTTACTCTAGCAACTTTACCATATTTTCCTGGTTCTAAATATAATGAAGAGTCTTTAACTTCTTCTACTTTTTCTCCAAATATAGCTTTTAATAATTTTTCTTCAGGAGTTAATTCAACCTCTTTTCTTGGTGTTATTTTGCCAACCAATATATCTCCAGCTTTAACGCTTGCTCCTATTCTTATAATACCTTCTTCATCTAAATTCCTTAGTTTTGCTTCTGGTACTCCTGGTATATCATTTGTTACCTCTTCTTTGCCAAGTTTTGTATCTCTTACATCAATAGAAAACTCTTCTAATGAAACAGATGTAAATATATCTTCTTTTAATACCCTTTCAGATATAACAATTGAATCTTCAAATGTATAACCTCGCCAATTTAAAAATGCAACCAAAAGATTTGCTCCTAATGCCAATACACCATTTTTTGTGCCAGGGCCATCAACCAACAAATCACCCTTTTTAAATTTATCTCCTGGTTTAACTACTGGCTTTTGATTTATAACTGTAAAATCATTTGTTCTTTGATATTTCTTTAAAATATATATTTTCTTCTCTTTTTTATTCTTCTTTTTATACAAAACTGTTACATGCTCTCCATCTGCTTCTAAAACCTCACCATCTTCTTCTGCATAAATCAAATATCCACTGTCTCTTGCAACATATTCTTCTAAACCAGTGCTTACAATAGGAATTTGTGGTTTTAGCAATGGAACAGCCTGTTTTTGCATATTTGATCCCATTTGAGTTCTATTTGCATCATCATTTGTTAAGAATGGAATAAGGTTTGTACTAACAGAAAATGGTTGAATAGGAGATATATCAATAAATTCTATTTCATCTTTATTCAAAATTGTTGGCTTACCATATTTTCTACCCTCAACAAATTCATCTAAAATTTTTCCATTTTTATCTAATCTTACATTTCCGCTTCCTATCTTATATTTTCTCTCTTCATATGCATTAAGATAAATTATCTTATCCATCAATACTTTTCCTTTTTCAACTTTATAATAAGGTGTTTGTAAAAACCCATATTCATCTATCTTACTATATAAGGCTTGATAAACTATAAGACCTATATTTTGGCCTTCTGGAGTTTGGATAGGACAAATTTTACCATAATGAGATTCATGAACATCTCTTACTTCTAATCCTGCTCTTTCTCTTGTTAAACCTCCTGGACCTGTTGCTGAAAGTCTTCTTTTATGCTCTAATTCAGAAAGAATATTTATTTGTGTAACTATCTGTGATAATGGGTGTACATTGAAAAGCTCAAGGATTGTATTTATAAAAATTTTTGGGTATATTATTTGTGATGGGCTAATTATCTCTTCTTTTTTAAATGTTGAAATTTTATCTTTAACAAATTTTGAAAATCTTGTAAGACCCAATCTTGTTTGTAGTTTCAAAAATTCTCCAACGCCCCTAACATGTCTATTCCATAATGCATCTATATCATCTGGTTCGGCATTTTTATCCTTTTGTAATCTTAAAATTTCTTTGATTATAGAAATCAGATCTTCTTTTTCAATTAACAAAGAATTTGATTCCAAATTCAGTCTTCTATTTATAATATACCTACCTATTTCTCCTAATGAATATCTATCTAATCTTTTGAATGTTCCCTCAAAAAATTGCAATGCATTATCAAATGTATTTGGCTCATAGCTTTTTAATTTTGCATGTATCAAAAGAAGGGCCTCTTCAAAATCTTTTGTTTCATCTTTTTTTAATGTATTTTTCAAAATATTTAAATCTTTATCATCCTCCTTAAATAAATCTTCAATCTCTTCATTGCTTATACCAAATGCTTTTAAAACAACGGTACCAGCCACTTTTTTCTTTCTATCAATCTTTACACTTAAAATATTGCTTGGTTCTATTTGAAATTCTAGCCATGCTCCTCTCTCAGGAAGAATTTTTGCACCAAACAATCTTCTTTCTCCGAATAATTCCATATTAAAATAAACACCAGGTGCTCTTAATATTTGATTTACAATTAATCTTTCTATTCCATTTATAATAAATGTTCCTCTTTCTGTCATATATGGAATATCGCCAAAATATATCTCTTGTTCTGTAGACTGATTAGTAATAAGATTTGTAAGCCTTAATGTTACCCTAACTGGAACGCTATATGTTAGGTTTTTTCTAAAACATTCTTCTTCAGAAAATTTTGGATGCCCGATACTTACGTCAACAAAATCTAATTTAATTTCTTTTTCAGAATAATCAAAAATCGGGAAGGATTCTAAAAATACCTTCCTTAATCCTTCACTCAAAAATCTTTCATAACTTTCTCTTTGAAAAGAAATAAGATTCTCAGGTTCTATAATATTGTATTTTGAAAAATTTTTTTTAGTAAAAAACATAGTAACTCCTAAATTTCTCCGTAGGAGGTTTTAAAAACTATATTTTAAACTAATCTAACATATTTTTTTATATTTTCATTATAATATATAAAAATTTGCTTGTCAAGGGTTAAAAAATATTTAAAAAAATAGGGTTTTTATTGATTGATAAATTTTTTTAATAATTCTAAAGATGATGTATCATTAAATCTTTTTAGATAATCATTAATAAATTTTTGTGCTTCATCTTTTTTATTATTCATCATATAAACCCTAATAGTTATTAAATATTGAAGTTGGTTGGATGGATAAAATCCTCTTCTTATTGCTTCATTAATATTTTTTAATGCTTCTTCTTTCTCTCCTAATTCTAAATATAAAATTCCTAAATAATAAATTGTTCTTACTGATTCTTTATATTTATTTTTTACATCCTTTAAAATTTCCAATGCTTTTTCTTTCTCACCCAATCCTTTTAAAAATTGAGAATATTGTATCTCTATATCTGGAAATCTTGGATATAAATTTATAAAATTATTGAAAATTTGATTTATTAAATTATATTCATTTGAATAATCTAAACCCATTCTTTTTTTTGCATCTATAATCCTTGAAAGGTGAGTTGTTAACATATTGAAAACTCTTGTATCATATGGATCTTTTTTATGTGCTCTTTCAAAAATCTCTAAAAATTTATAAATTTCATCTCCTTTATGTATCTTTGAGATATTTTCTTCTAAATATTTACTTGTCATAACTGCTATTTCTGGTAAAAATTGTGTATTCAAACTTGAAAGGTAATAGAATTTATCTAAACCACTTGGATAAGGTGATTCCAATGCTTTTATTATCTCACTAACCATATAAAAATGAAAGATATTTAGAGAAAACAAAATTAAAAATAATCCAATTGAAAGAGCTTTTATGAAAAAGGCAGTATTAAATGGCATTTTTTCTTTTGCTCCCTTAACTGGTTGTGATAATAAGGATAAACCAAAAAAGAATAATAAATAGCTTACTTGAACATCAAATAAAACAAAGTTTTGTAAAATATATCCTGAAAATAAACCTAATAATATTGTTTTATAATATCTATCTTCTTCAAATTTAAATATAGAATAAACAATTGAGATAAAAAATAGGAGCCAAAATATTGCTCCTAAAATTCCTGTTGTAACTAAAATTTCAATATACTTATTGTGTGGTCTATCAAATATAGCTTCTTCATAATTGAAAAGATCTGGGTTAAAAAATTTAAAAAACACTATTGGAGAATTTTCTAACCCATAACCTACTAATGGTTTTGTTTTAAATCCTTCAATAAATATATTCCAAGCAATCCAACGAGCCATATAAGCTTCTGGTTTTTTTAATGTTTCTGCCAATCTTTTAATACCAATTATCTTTGAGGCATAATCAGTTTTTAAAAATTGATAAAAAGCAAAAGAGAATATCAATAGAGCTAAAATAAGAGAAATTTTAATAGATAGTTTTGTTTTAGAAGATAAGAAATAATAAATTATTGAAATAGAAACTGCTCCTAATAAAGCTAAAATTGCTCCCCTTGATTGAGAGATAAATATTGCTAAAAGATTCAAAATTATTGAAAAATAGATTATATAATGGATAAATTTATCTTTAATATATCTTAGAAAATAGATAGATAAAAATATCATTAATAAACCAAAAAAACCCACATATGTTGCATTTCCTAATGTTGCATTTGGCCTTACTTCTCCTTTAAATCCTTGGTAAATCTCAATTATAGAGATAATATAAGATGTTATTAAAAATGAATAGAATATTGATTTTTTAAAATCTGGATCAATCTTCAAATAGATATATAAGACCCAAAACCATAATAGAAAATGGAACAATCCCCAAACACCTTCCATTCTTTCAGCATTCCCCCAAAAAGATATATATGGTCTTATTGAAAAGATATTTATAATTGCTATAGCTAAAAATAGTAAAATTGATGAATAAAATAGATATTCGTTCTTTTTTGGAATAAATTGTTTATTTGATGTTAAAAATATTATTAATAAAAGTGCTGATAATTGAATTAATGCTCTAAAAAATATTGCTTTACCAGTTATATATGGAAACAATAGATTAAAACTACAAAAATATCCAGGGCAAACTAAAATTAATGATAATGGAATTAAAAATAGAAAAACCTTAATAAATAATAAAATTGTTTTTTCTCCCTCACTCATTATTTAATTATAATAAAATTTATTCTAAAACAAAATCCAAAATTAAAAGCCCGGCCATATTGGCCGGGCTGCCCGCCTAAGTCTAGGTAAACCCCGCCTATGTCGAGGCGGGGCAGGTCTCAACAATTTCTATCTTAACTATTGGATATTAACCCAATCTGTATAGTAAGAGTTTCTTACAAAATTTGCTGAATTCTCTGTTGGCTTAGTTGATGTAGTACCCCAATTTACACTATTTATCTTCAATCTTGCTAGACCCGCATATTTTGCTTGATTAGTATATACAACAGTGAGCTTAAATGTATATTGATTATCCTGTGATAAGGTTCCGTTCCATGTACCGGTTATATCATTTCCACCTTGATATACACTCATAACAGCTGATATACCAGTTGTAGTTGTGGTACCATTTGATTGTTCCAATACAACTTCAAACAATTGGCTTGCAGTTGTAGGAGCATAAATATCACCACCTTTAGGTGTTACATTTATTTCGAATCTTGCTGTTAAGGTGCTTGTAAGAACTGCTTGAGAAGGTGCTTGATATTCTACACTTTTGCTTGCAAGACTTAACTGAGGTCCAATAGTTAAGTAGTAAAGATTATTAGAGACTGCATTTCCAGTAGAAGTTGCTGGTCCTCCTAATGAATTCTGTCCTTGAACAGCTGTTACTGCTACAGTTACAGTTGCTGGAATAGTTGTTCCTCCTGTTAGATCAGCAAGAATATCAAATGTTTGAGTTTGATCTTTGTTTATTGTTATCTGGTTTGGTACTAAGTTGAATGTTACAGTTGTTGTAGTTTGTGGAACAGATTGCACAGCTATTGGATTTCCACCATGAGGAGCAATATACAATGTGCTTACATTGCTAGTTGCATTAACATTAACAGTAACACCTGTTAGTCTTATATTATCATCCTTAGCTTTTACATCAAATGTCAAAAGTGTTTGCTTAGAGGCTTTACCATCTGTAACATTACCAAATATATAACCTTCTTGAGGAGTATTAACATTTCTTGTTATTACAAATTGTGCTTGTTGAGCTAAGCTTGTTGATAAGGTAGTCTGTACTGGAATTCGGCTTGTAGGCCCAAATCTATCAACTCCTGCTTCATCTGTTCCTCTTACATCATTTGGATCAACATATAGTGAAAAGCTTGAAGCACCTGATGGTAATGTTCCTACAATTGTTCCTCTAACAAAGATGGATTTATATGAATTCTTTGGAACAACTACATTCAAGCCAGTTACAGGAAGATAATAATTTAGGGTTGTGTCTTGCAAAAATGTTGTAGAATCTACATTCTCAGAGAGTAAAACATTACCTTGATCATCAACTACTTCTACTTTTGATAAGAGTCTATAAGGAGCATATGTAGCATTCCATCTTAAAATCATTGATTTAACTGTTACAGCTGCATTATCTGCTCTAAATCTTAAACCAAATACATTTCCTGTTTCATTTTCTCTTAAAGAAGGAGCTGTAACAGTTGGCTCTTGTTCAACAGTTAAGAAGCCTTCTTGTGGTGCTGTTGGTGCTGTAGGAGCTGCTGGTGCTGTTGGTGCTGTAGGAGTTGCTGTCCCGCTAACTATTGCCATAATAGCAGCAATTTGTTGGTCTGTTAAACCTAATGCTTTAAGAAGTGCTTCTAGAGCTTGTGTTGAAGGAGCAGTTGTTGGTTTTTCAGGAGCACCTGCACCTGCAACTAATTTCTTTAATTGAGCAATTCCTTTTGGTCCTACACTTCTACCATTCCATGCTCCATACCATTCAGCATAGAATTTTTTAACAGCAGATACTGTTTGTGATCCATAGTATCCTGTTGCACCTGCAGGAATATCATATCCTGCTTGGATTAAACAGGCTTGAAGATTTCTAACAGCTTCACTTCTTTGGCCATATCTTACTTGTGTTAATGTATCTGGATTGCAAGTTGGTTCTGTTTGAGCATATGTTAAAGGAACTCCTAGATATGCAACTGTTGCTAGGGCTACAAAATATGTTAAGATCTTCTTCTTTTCCATTTTAGATTAATTACGACTTGCGCCTATGCCACAATATGGGCAATCAGCGCTTGAATATTAATTATTAATGATTATCCTTCTCTATTAATTACGACCTTTTAATATATTTTATTATAAATTATCTTTTTTTAAAAGTCAAATTTTTTCTTATTTAATTATATCATAAATTTGCTTGTCAAATATTTTTCATCATATCTATATATTATTAATTATATCATAAATTTTGTTTGTCAAGTTTTTCTTATTATAATTTTAATGATGGCAAGAAGAAATAATAATGAAAATAATAGAAAAAAATTGAATTTTTTAGAGGCTATCAAAAAGATAAGAGAGCATTATTTAACTAATGAAATTTTAGGTTGGTTATTTATATTTATCTCTATATTTACTTTTATTTCAGATTTGGATAAGGGTGGGATAATAGGCGCTCATTTTAAAAATTTTCTCTTAAATATATTTGGTCTTTCTCATTTTGCAATTATTATATTATTTTTAATATTAGGGATAGGATATGTTTTTAAGATAAATATTATCTGGAAAATTGATAGCACAATAGCTTTAGTGTTTCTATTTTTTATCTTCAATGGATTTATAGAGATATTTACAAAAAATGGAGGGAGTTTAGGAAAAGAGATTATAAAGCTAAATAAATTTTTGGGTGATGTTGGTTTAATAATTTTATTTTTAATCTTAACAATATTATCTTTAACAGTTATCTTTGAGAAACCATTTATTGAAATAATAAGAGGATTTAAAAGAAAGAAAAAGATTGAGGGAGTTGAGGTAAAAGAATTTATTAAAAAAGAGGAGGTTAAGGAAGAAAAAAAGATGAAGATGCCTGAAATAATAAAATTAAAAAATGATAAAAATAGTGTTAAAGAAGAGATAAGATTAAAAAGGCTTCCCATAAAAACAACATGGGAATTGCCACCATTATCTTTATTAGACAAAACAGAGACTGCTCCTGATAGTGGGGATTTAAAGGAAAATATTCAGATAATTAAAAATACTTTTTTAAATTTTGGAATAGATGTTGAAATAGTAGAAGTTACAATTGGACCAACTGTTACAAGATATGCCGTTAAACCTCCAGAAGGAATAAAGCTTTCTAAAATTTTATCTTTACAAAATGATTTAGCATTAGCATTAGCAGCACAAAATATAAGGATTGAAGCACCAATTCCAGGAAGGGCATTGATGGGGATAGAGATACCAAATAAGAAAAGGGCTATTGTAAGATTAAGATATCTATTAGAAAACCCGGAGTTTTTAGAAAGTGAAAGCCTTCTTCTCTTCCCTGTAGGAAGATTAATAACAGGAGAACCCTTTTATAGTGATTTAGCTTTAATGCCACATATTTTAATTGCAGGAACAACTGGTTCTGGAAAATCTGTTTTTATTCACTCTTTATTAATATCTTTGCTCTTAAAAAATACTCCTGAAACATTAAATCTTATTTTAATAGATCCTAAAAGAGTTGAGCTTATAAGATATGAGGATCTTCCGCATCTTTTGATGGAACCTATAGTAGAGACAAAAAAAGTTGTTCCTGTTATGAATTGGTTAATAAAAGAGATGGAAAAAAGATATCTTATTTTGCAAGAAAATAGGGTGAGGGATATTGATTCATTTAATAAAAAACAGATACAGAGAGGAAAGAAAATTCTACCAAGAGTTGTATTTGTTATTGATGAGATGGCTGATTTAATGATAAAGCAAGGTCATCTAATTGAAGCTACAATTGTAAGATTAACACAAATGGCGAGGGCAACTGGAATCCATTTAGTATTAGCAACGCAAAGACCCTCTGTAGATGTTGTAACTGGTTTAATAAAAGCAAATATTCCAAATAGAATATGTTTTAAGGTTGCATCGCAGGTTGATTCAAGGACTGTTTTAGATTATGCAGGTGCAGAAAAATTGATTGGGGCTGGAGATATGTTATTTGTTAGTACATTATTTGGTGGCATGAAAAGAATACAAGCTCCTTTTATAGCTGAAAAGGAGATTGAAAGGGTTATTAATTTCTGGGCAAAACAAGCTGAAGAAAAAGAAGATTTTGAAAAAGAAGAGATATCATTAGAAGAATATGAAAAACCAGAATTTTTAATAGAAGAAGATATTGAAGACGATCTTATAAAAGCAGCATGTGAAATAATCTTAGAAACAGGAAAGGCATCAACATCTTTGTTACAAAGAAAATTAAAGATCGGATATGCAAGAGCTGCGAGAATATTGGATATATTGGAAGAAAAAGGAATCGTTGGACCACAAGAAGGAACAAAACCAAGAAGGGTTCTTATAGAAAAATTAGAAGATATAAATGAAAATGGAAAAGAAGTTGAGTGAAAAGTTAAAAGAATTAAGAGAAAGCAAAAAGTTAAGCAAAGAAGATTTAGCAAAAATATTAAAGATAACATTAACGCAAATAGAAATATTAGAAAAAGGAGATTTTTATAAGATACCAAAACCTTTATTAAAAAAAATTTTAGAAAAATATGAGGGGTTTTTTAATTTAAATAAGGGTGAGATTTCATATTTAGAAGATTTTAAAAGTGAAGATATTTCAATAAAACCAAAGAGTTTAAGAAATTTTCCTTACATTATTATAATAATTATAGGAGCTTTATTTTTTATCTATGAGATAAGTGGGTTAGTTTTGCCTCCAAAAATAAAGATTTTTTATCCAAAAGATAATTCTTATCTTTTTACAAAAGAGACATATATAAAAGGCTATGTCGATCCAAGAACTATATTTTTTATAAATAATGAAGAGATAGTGCCAGATAAAAATGGTTATTTTGAAAAGAAAGTGATTTTAAAAAATGGGGTGAATAGATTTTTTTTAGAAGCAAAAAATTATTGGGGAGTTTATAATAGAAAAGAGTTAAAATTATATTATATGGGCCTGTAGTTCAGTTGGCAGAACGTCGGGCTGGCAGTCCGAAGGTCGTGGGTTCGAGTCCCACCAGGTCCAATAGCCCCCATCGTCTAGCGGCAAGGACACCACTCTTTCAAGGTGGAAACACCGGTTCGACTCCGGTTGGGGGCAAATTAAAACCCCCACCATTTTGGTGGGGGTCGTTTATTTTATGGTGTTGGTGGTGTTGGTGTAGCTTCTCCAGGCGCTGGTGGTGTAGGTGGTGTAGGTGGTGTTGGTGGTGTTGGTGGTGTTGGTGGTGTGACTTCTCCACCTGGAACAGTTGGAGCTGTTGGAGCTGTTGGAGCTGTTACAGCACCTCTTTGTCTAACATAATACCAAGCAATTGCACCTAAAACTATTAAAATAATTATGACTATAATTGCAGCTGTTGTATTCTTTTTTTGACCCTCCATTTATGTAAAAAATATTAATTACGACCTTGTACATTAATTAATTGTATCATAAAAATTTTTAAGATGCAAATTAGGCGGGGCAGGACTCGAACCTGCAATCTTCTGCATGTGAAGCAGATATTTTACCCTTAAACTACCCGCCCTATTTTAACTCAACTTTTTTATCTTTATATAAAAATTATATTAAAACATTATTGATTTTTCCGATTTTTTTATCTAATAGGGCAAGATGAGGAATAGAAAATTTTATCCTCCGCTCTAAAAGTAAAGTTTGTTCCTTAAATAAAAGTTAAAAAATGCCATTCTAATAATAATTTTTAAATAATATCCTCTATTTAAATCGAAGCTACCCGCCCTATTTTAACTCAACTTTTCCTCCTGCTTTTTCTATCTTTTCTTTTATCTTTTCTGCCTCACCTTTATCTATATTTTCTTTTATAGTTTGTGGTAAATTATCAACAATATCCTTAGCTTCTTTTAGGCCAAGATTTGGATTTATCTCTCTCAGTGCTTTTATAATATTAATCTTATTTTCACCACAATCAGTTAAGATAACATTTACTTTTTGAGGTGCTTCTTCAGTAGGAGCTGATACTGGTGCTTGTGGTGCTTGGAATATTGCACTAGAAACACCAAATTCTTTTTCTAATTCCTTTATCAATTCATTTAATTCAACGACTGTTAGGTTTTTTATCTCTTCTATAATTTTTTGAATCTTTTCGCTCATTTTAATTATTTCTTTATATTATTTACGACCTTTTCAATTTTTATTATCGGAAACTTTAATGCGAAAATTAATCTGTTAAAAGATGATTTAAATGTTCCGCTAATATTTCTTAATAAATCTTCTTTTGATGGCAATGAGCCAATTTCAATAACTTTTTTCTCATCCAAAACTTCATTATCAATCATTCCTTTTAAAACTTCTAAATTAAATTTTTTTGAATAGTCTTTTATTATCTTGAATGTATCATAATTTTCACTTGTATCAAAAACTATAGCGAAAGGAGTATTTATAGAGTCTAAAATCTTTGAGATATTTGGGTTTGCTAATTCTATTAAAGTTTTTTTAACAACTTTTATAAAACTTTCTGCTTTTTTTAAATCTTTTCTTAATGAAAATTGAATTTCGCTATTAATTTTTTTTAAATTTAAAAAAATTATTCCTTTTGATCTTTTAAAAAGGTCTTTTAATTCCTCAATTATCTTTGCTTTTTCTTCTCTTGTTTTCATTCCTCGCGAGGTCTTAATTTGCCTCGTTTCTTCGGATCTTAAATTTTAACATAAATAGATATTTTTTGTCAAATATTATAGTCGGGGGACCGGGATTCGAACCCGGGATCTCGTGCTCCCAAAGCACGCATGTTAGCCGCTACACCATCCCCCGGAGGCCGGGGTGGGAATTGAACCCACGTAAAAGGGTTTTGCAGACCCTTGCCTAGCCACTCGGCCACCCGGCCTGCCTCGCTGAGTCAAGGCGGGCCTGCCTCGTCTTGATGCGAGTCAAGGCGGGCCTAATGGCCCTAATTAAATTTTAACCTAAATTTTTCAAAATCCTATCAATCTCTTCCATATCTTTTAAATCACTTGAATATACAAATTTGATATTTTTTGGTAGATATCTTAAATAAACTCTTTCTTTCAATTCATTTTTTATCTTATTTTGGTTTTTATTTAATTCTTTAATCAATTCTTTTGCCTTTTTATCAGGGTATATACTTATTAAAACTTTCATTGTCCCTCCTTTTTGTGGAAGTGATATATTTAAAATTGTAAAAACTGCCTCACCATTTATAATCTCTTCAACGATTTCAGATAACTTTTCAATTATTAAAAATTTTTTCCTTTCGCTTCTCATATAACTTCAATAATATCATTTAATTCGAAATCTATATTTGTTTCTACAATTAAACCACAAAGTTCATTTTCTAAAACTTCTTCAACTGGAACTTTATTTTTTTCTAAACTTAAAATCTTTCCTCTTCCTATTATTGCTTCTCCTCTTTTTATTAAAACTCTATTATTTAATCTTAACTTGCCAGCCAAAACTTTTCCTCCTATTGTCTTTTTTGTTGCTGTTTTATTAAATATTCCTAAAACCTCTAATCTTCCCTTAACTATTTCTCCTTCCTTTTCTTCTTTTAAATCTTTCAAAATATTTTCAATCTCATATATAACATTTGATTCAATTAACTTTAAATTTAAATTTTTTATCTCTTCATATATATTTTTTTGATTTTTTACATTAAATGCAACTAAAATAGCTCCACTTTCTTTTGCAAGTTTTATATCATCAGTTGTTATTGGTCCCAAATCAGATTTTATAATTTTTATATTTTTATTTAAATCTTTTGATACCTTTTCAAATATTTTACTTAATGCTTCTAATGATCCTAAATGATCTCCTCTTAAAATAATATTTATATCTCCTGTTGGTTCTTGTGTTGAAATTATAATCTTTTTCTCATACCCTCTTTCTTTATCTTCCAATTCTTTTTTAATAGTTTCAATCTCATCTTTTTCAACTATTTTAAAATTTTCTCCAGGATTTGGCAAAGATTCAAAACCACTTATCAAAATAGGCCTTGATGGATAAGCATAATCTAATTTTTTACCAAAGCTATCTTCTAAAAATCTTATCTTCCCATATGAAGATGCTGTAACAATATAATCTCCAATAGATACTTTACCATCAACAACAATTCCTCCAACAAGTATTCCTCTTTTAGGGTCTTTTGATGTTTCTAATATATAACCTTCTCCCTTTTTATCTTCATCATATTTTAAATCTAAAATATCTGCCATAATTAAAATTATCTCTAATAAATCATCAATACCTTCACCTTTTAAGGCAGATATATTAACACAAGGAACATTGCCTCCCCATTCTTCTACTATTACTTCATTTTCACTTAATTCTTTTTTAACTTTTTCAGGATTTGCATTTGGTCTATCAATTTTATTTATTGCAACTATAAATGGAATATTATAAGATTTTAAATATTTTATAGATTCAATTGTTTGTGGCATAACACCTTCATCTCCTGCTACAACTAATATCCCTATATCTGCTATCTTTGCTCCTCTTTCTCTTAATTTTGAAAATGCTTCATGGCCTGGAGTATCAATAAATGTTATTTTTTCTCCTTTAAATTCAATTTCATAAGCACTTACCTTTTGGGTAATTCCTCCTGCTTCTTTTTCAACAATCTTTGTATTTTGGATATAATCAAGCAATGTTGACTTTCCATGATCTACATGACCTAAAACTACTATTATTGGTGGTCTTTTTTTCATCTTTGAAAATAAAAATTTTGTGTCGGGGGAGGGATTCGAACCCTCAAGCCTTTCGGCACTAGGTCCTAAGCCTAGCGCGTCTACCAATTCCGCCACCCCGACCTTCTTATTTAATTATATTACTTTAATTGTTTTTTTAGTAATCCGATTATTAAGAATTATTTCTTATTAATTATTGAAAGCACAACTATTTTTAGAGATTTTTTAGATTTTAGATTGTATATTTAAAATAATAATTAAAATAAAGAATTTTTTTCATTTAAAAGATTTTTACTTTAAGCTTAGAGTGGATGCTTTAAAAATTTTAATTTAACCTTAAAAGAAAAAAGTTTTATTTATATTATAAAAATATAGTAAAATTCTATGTTTTTTAAATCTTAACTTTTAAATTATCTCTTTTTATTAATTATTGAAAGCACAACTTCTTTTTCGTTCCATGGAATAGATTCATCTTTCATTTCTATTGTTGGCTCTGCTCCTTTCCCAATTAAAACAACAATGTCATTTTTTTGAGCTTGATTTATTAAATATTCTATTGCTTCTTTTCTATCTTCAATTATTTTATATGGTTTTTCAAAATCATATTCAGCTATATATTTTTTAATTCCTATTTCAATGTCTTTCATAATTTTTTCAGGATCTTCATCAAATGGATCTTCATTTGATATAACTATTAAATTACAATATCTTGCTGCTATTTCTCCTATAACAGGTCTTTTCCATTTATCTCTGTGCCCTCCTGCTGAGCCTATTAAACATAAAAGCCTTGATGGTTTAAATATATTCCAAATATTTTTATAAAGTTCTGAAATAGAATCTGGCGTATGTGCATAATCTATAATAACCTTAAAATTTCTTCCTTGAATTACTTCAAAGTGTCCTGGTAATGGCTCGCACTCTTTCAAAATATCTTTTACACTTTTTATAGGAATATTCAATGCTTTTAAAACACTCAATGACGCTAAGATATTATATAAATTTTGTTTACCTATCAATTTTGTCTCATAAACTGTATCATCTTCATTTAAGATAAAATTAGTCTTTTTTTGAAACATCTTATATTTTGTAATCTGTAAATGATTGTGAATTCCTGGCTTCCCTTCTAACCCAAATGTTATTTTGTTTTCTGCTGGAAAAGATAGGAAATAATCTCCTTCAAAATCATCATAATTTACTATAATTGTTTTTCTAACATCTTGACCCTTAAAATTTTTTCTCTTAGTTTTTAATAAATTTTTAAAAAGTTTTGCCTTTGCTTTTTTATAATTTTCGAATCCTTTATGATGCTCTATATGCTCTGGATGTATATTTAAAAAAACTGCTATATCAAAATCTATAAATTTATCTCTATTTTGCATCAAGCCCTCTGATGTAACTTCTATAACAGCTACTTCACAATTATTTTCAACTGCTGAATTTAAAAATGATTGCAAAAACCATCTCCCCGGCATTGTTATCCTACTTAAGTTTTCTTTTTTTTCTTCTCCTATATAAAAATATTGGGATGAGCTAAGTGCTGTTTTTATTCCTAATTTATTTAATAGATAATAGATTAGATAGCAGGTCGTTGTTTTCCCCTTTGTTCCAGTAACCCCTATCACAACAATTTTTCTACTTGGAAATTTATATCTTATTGCTCCTGTTAATGCCCAAAGATAATGGTAAAAATTTAAAACTGGATTTGGTATATATCTTCTTATTTTTTTAAAAAAATCAATTATTTTCTCCTTCATCTTTTAAATATTTTAAGATAATCTCATTAATTTTTTCTCTAATCATATCTTCTGGTACCAATTCTTTTCTTAATTCACTCTTCAACCTTCTTATATATCTTTTCAAACTTTTTGGAATCTTAATCTTTAATGCTCTCTTTGATCTTTTTTCTGATTGTATAATATTTTCCAATTCCATCTTTTGGTATCAAACCGTATGCATTGAATTCTTGACCACCTATTTTTAAATTGAAATAACCATTTTCCCAAACACCAGAATTAAAATCAAAAACTATCTCTTTAATATCACTATTTTTTATATTTTCTATTTTGTTTATATATCCTAAAATTTTTGCTGGTGGTAAATTTGTATCATAATGAATCCTTAATTTATTAATCAAATTTAAAATTTCAAAAATCTTCTCTTCTGGCATCTTTTCTAATTGATTTTTAAGTGATTTTAATATTATAAACTGATTTCTCATCCTATAAAAATCTCCTTCAGGATTGTATCTTGATCTTACAACCCATTCTATCCAATCACCTGAAAGATGATATTTGCCTGGATATAAGGTATAACCACTAACAGCATCAGTAACAGGATACTTCAAATCAACATCTAAACCTCCCATTTTATCTATTATAGTTTTTAATATATATGAGTCAAAAACTATGTAATATTTTGTCTTTATTCCAGTTAAATTATTTACCTCATCTAATAGTCTATCAATTTTTTTGAAACCATACAAAGAATTAATTTTATATAAATCACCATTAATATTTACTATAAGATCTCTTGGGATATGAATTATATAAACTTTATTATCTTTTATATATACTAAAAATATAGCATCTGTGTTTTCTCCTCCATAATAGCCCGGCCCCATTTTTCCTAAAAATAATATACTATCTTCAGGGGAAAGTGTAAATAATTTTTGGAGATTTTGAAATATATACAATTTTTTTGGTGTTTTAATTATAAAAATTAAGGAATATAAAATTATTAAGAGAAAAATAAAAAATATTAAAAATAAAGATGCTTTTTTCATTTTATTCTCCTATTATTTTAAAAAATATTTTTCTTTCCCTTCCTATATTATCAAATTCTACGAGAAATATTCTTTGCCACATCCCCAACAAAACATCATTATCTTCAACAATAAATTGAAATATTGGTCTAAATATAAGATTTTTTAAATGTGATGCAGCATTACCTTCTCCTAACCTATTATGATAATAATTTTCTTTTTCACTTAAAATTTTATCTAAAAAATTTTTAAAATCTTTTATCAAACCACTTTCATCTTCATTAAAATAAAAACCAGCTGTTGTATGTGGCAAAAAGATAAAACATACCCCATCTTTAATCTCAGAATTTTTTATAACACCTCTAACTAATTCTGTTATATCAACAAAATCATATCTTCCTTTTGTTTTTATTATTCTTTTATCTTTAAAAATTTTCATCTTCTAATTTTTTAAATATAAACTCTTTATCAAAATCTACTAAAATTTTATCCCCTCTTTTTATCTCCTCTTTAAGTATAAGATCGCTTAATCTTGATATAATCTCTCTTTCTATTGCTCTTTTTAATGGCCTTGCACCATAAACAGGGTCATATCCAAGCTCTATAATTTTTTTTATAGCCCTATCATTTAAAATTATAGAAAATCCAAATTTTTTTAATAGATCTCCATTTAACTCATCAATCATAATATTTGTAATCTTTAAAAGATCATCTTTTGATAATGGTTTAAAAAATATTATTCCACTAAATCTATTCAAAAGTTCTATCCTAAAAATTTCTATTAATTTATCCCTTAATATAGGAGCTATATCTTCTATACTTTTACCTTTTTCTATCTCTTCTTTTATAAAATCTGAAAAAGCATTTGATGTACATATAATGATAGTATTTGTAAAATCAATCAACCTTCCAAGGCCATCTTTTATATAACCTTCATCAAATATTGGTAAAAATAGATTTAATACCTGTTGATTTGCTTTTTCAAATTCATCTAATAGAATCAATGAATATGGTTTTTTCCTAACTTCTTCTGTTAAAATTCCAAAAATTTTTCCATCTTCGCTTCCTATCAATTTTTTAATATCATCAGGGCTTTGAAACTCTACCATATCAATCCTTATAATCTCTTCTTCTCCTCCAAAATATACTCTTGCTAATGTTTTTGCAAGTTCTGTTTTACCAACTCCTGTTGGTCCTATAAAAAGGAATGTTCCTATTGGTCCCTTTCTCTTTTCTATTCCAGATCTATATAATCTTAAAACCCTTGCAACTTCTTTTACAGCATAATCTTGATCAACCAATCTTTGGTGAATAATACTTTCTAAATTTTCTAATAGATATTTTTCTGTCTCTAATGGTGCCTTAATCGGTATTCCTGTTATCCTACTTGCAACATCACCTATCATTTCTTCAGTAATAATTTTTTCTTTTAAATTTTTAGCAAATCCTATTGTCTCTTTAATTAAATCTCTTGCTGAACCAGGTAATGGTTTATAACTTAAAAATTTTTTAGCTAATAAAACTGCCCTTGAGATAGCTTGAGGTTGTATTAAAACATTATATTCTTTTTCATAAAAGATTGCTTCTAATGTTAATAATGTTATTGCTGAATCTATATCTAATTCTTCTACCCTTATAACATCAAAAAACGAACTTATATTGTATAAAGCATTTAATTTTGATAAACCTTCGTCAGTTGTTGTAGATATTATAGAAAGATTTGTTTCTCTAATATATGTATATAATAGAGGCCAAATCTGAGAAATCTCTGATGATTGATGCAATTCTGGGAAAAATAAGATAACGTTTCTTGCTTTTATTGCTTCATTTAAAATTAATAGAAAATTTTGACTAAAATATAATGGATCTAAACTATAAACTCTTGCTATATCTAACTCAATAATTCTTTTATCAAAATAATATTCTGGAACCTGATCATTAACTATCAGATATGCTAAATGGTATATTAAAGTTGTTCTTCCACTTCCTTCTCTACCAACTAAAATCATCTTTAACCTCTCTTCTTTTTTTATCTTATCTAATAATTGATTTAATTCATTTTTATGCCCTATTAAAATCCCAAGCTCACCTTTCCTTGCTAAATATGTAAGATCAGTTCCTATCTTGTCTAAAAATGGTGTTGGCGAGGATGTCCATGTTCTATTAAGCCATCTTCCTCTAAATGGAGAAAATAAAAATGAAGATTGTATCTGGTATCTTTTTTTAACCCTTAATTTATATAATTCCATAACTATAGATGAATTTAGGTTTTCTGGAGAAATACTATATTTATTTAAAACCTCTTGAACTAATAAATCACCAATTATTCTTAACGCTAAAAAGATAGATTCAGGAGTAATTTTTTTAAGATTTAAATTTTTTGATATCTCATATGATTTAATTAAAATTGGTTCAATATTTTTTAAGATTTTATTAACAATGTTTTCTCTTATATCTATATCTTCAAATCTTTCAACTGTTTTCAATATTTCCTCAAAATCTTTTCTCATCTTTTTATTATCAATACCCAATCTTTTTAAGATATTTTCTATATTTTTAAGATTTAAAAGTTTTATAGCTAATAAAACTTGGGCCTTTTTAGGGTCTTCCAAAAACTCTACTTCTTTTATAAGATCCAAGAGGATTTCTTTTGTTTCGTCATCAAAAAAATCTAAGATATTTTCAGAGTCTTCGTATCTCAAATCTTTTATCGGATCTTTCTTAAACTTCAAAAAGTAGAACGAATATATAACTAAAATCCAAAATCCTATTATTTCAAAGGTCTTTGTTTTAGAGAACAAAAATGCTACTCCTAAAAATATTAATAAAATCCTAATAGAGAAAATTAAAATCTTAAACAGAAATTTTTCATTAAAATTAAGTTTTAACAATTTATCTTTTACATATTTAGCCATTTTTATAAATAATATAAGTTAAAATTGCTGGAAGAGAAATCCATAATAAAAAAATTATTAAAAAGAAAAGAAGGTTTATTAATTGTAAAAAAAGACCTATTAAGATTATTGTAAATCTTAATGGTGGTGCATAAACATATGCTGGCAAAGATCTTTCTCCATATAAAGGAGCGAAAAAATTTAAAAGATTTAATCTAATATTAAAGTTTTTTTCAATAACTAAAATGGAATCAAAAAATTTATTAGATATAAACTTTAAACCATCATAAAACCAAAATTTCAAAAATCTAAATATATCATTTAAAATTTCTTCTAAAACAAATACTATTACCATTAGAATAAAAACTTTAATTTTTGCTTCTCTTCTATTTTTTCTTCTCCCCCAAATATTTTTATAACTCCATATTCTCCATCATATCCAGGCTCTATATATATTTTATTATCATTAAATCTTTTTATTGCCTCTATAACTTTTTCTGGGGTAATATTTTTAAGCTTTAAATAATCCTCATCTTTAAAATTTAGAAAAAATGAAAATTCATTATCAAAAAAACTTAAAACTTTCATATAAATATCTAAGACTTTTTTTGAGGTAGGAGATGAATTAATTGCTTCACTTATTATCTCTGTAAGAGGAATTATATGTTTAAATGGAGGTCTATTTTTTGCTATATAATCTTTATCTCTATCAGAAAGCTTTTCAACTCTAGACATAACTCCTATTGTTACAGGCTTTTTACAAACACTACAAATATATCTATTCTCAATTGATTCTTCTGGTGAATATCTAACCTTGCAAATTCTATGACCATCATAATGATATTTTCCCTCTTCTGGGAAAAATTCTATTGTTAGGATTATCTTGTTTTTTTCATCTGGATCTCTTAAGGATTTTAATAATAAATCATATGAGTAATCTTCTAATTCAAATAATGTTGCTTCTCTTCCTATTCTATGTGGATATGCTGAATGGGAATCTGAAAAAGATACAATTTGAAAATCATCAAGTTGAGAAAGCCTCCAGTTCATCTTAGGATCTGATGATAATCCTGTTTCAACCGCATAAATATATTTTTTATATTCTCCAAATGCTTCATCTATTGAATCAAATCCAGACATAGAACCAAATAAACTGAACCATGGGGTCCATATGTGTGCTGGAATAATTATTGCTTTCTCATTAATATCTAAAACAATTTTTATTAGATCTTTTAAATCCATCCCTATGGTTGGTCTGCCATCAGAACTTAAATTTGTATAAATAGACAATTTTTTATTAAGTTTTTCAACAGATTCTAAATCAGGATAAAATATTAAAACATGAATTCTTTTTATATTTTTTTGCCTAGAAAATATTAAGCTTATTTCTGTTGTAAGTAAAAAATAGATAGTTGAATTATCATCTTTTAATTTAAAAAAACCTTTTCCATTAGAAACTAATTTTTCTTTAATTTCTTTAAACCATAATGGATGAGTAAAATCTCCTGTTCCTATTAAATTTAATCCCTTAAATCTTCCCCAATATTCTAAATTTTCTAAATTTAAATCCTTTGAGCATGCTCTTGAATATTTTGAATGTAAATGCAAATCTGCAAAAATTTTCATTCTTTAACAAATGGGAAATATATAACATCCCTTAAATATCTTGAGTTTGTTAATATCATTACTAATCTATCTATTCCAATTCCTAAGCCTGCTGTCGGTGGCATACCATATTCTAATGCTTCTATAAATGTTTCATCATATGGATGAGCATCCTCATCTCCTTTTTTTAATTCCTCTTGTGTCCTTAAAAATCTTTCTTTTTGATCAATAGGATCATTTAATTCTGCAAAGGCATTTATAATCTCTAATCCTCCTATATATCCTTGAAATCTTAATGTTAATTCTGGATTTTTTGGATTTGATTTTGCTAATGGAGATATATCTTTTGGATGATCAGTTAAAAATGTTGGTTGTACCAAGTTTTTTCTTATTAATTTTTTAAATATCTCATCTAAAATCTTTGCTTTTGTTATTATCTTTGGATTAAATTCTATATTATTTTTTTCTGCATATTTTAGAAAATCTTCTAATGAATCTTTAAAATAATCTAACCCTGTATATTTTTTAATTATCTCAAGATATTTTATCCTCTTCCACTTCTTATTAAAATCTATCTTGTTTCCTTGATATTCTATTATTAAATTTTTTGATCCAAATTTTTTATTAAATCTTTTTACAAGTTCTCTTAATAACTCTTCAATAAATTTCATTAATCCTTCTCTATCACAATAGGCATAATAAAGTTCCATCATTGTAAATTCTGGATTGTGTTCTCTATCAATCCCTTCATTTCTAAAATTTTTACCTATCTCAAAGATTTTTTCAAATCCACCAACAATCATTTTTTTAAGGTATATTTCAGGAGCTATTCTTAAATATAATGGAATACCTAATGCTTCTAAATATGTTCTAAATGGCCTTGCTAATGCTCCTCCATAATGGGTCTGTAAAATCGGTGTTTCAACTTCAACAAAACCCTTCTCCCATAAAATTTCCCTCAAAAGCCTAATTATATAAAATCTTTTATCAAAAATTTCTTTATCTTCTTCATAAAAAATTGTTCTTAAATATGGACACCTAACTAATAATTCTTCATCCCTAATCTTGTAATATTCTTTTGGAAAATTTTTTAATGATTTTGCAAGTAAAATATATTCTTTTGCTAATATACTTTTTTCTTTGCTTTTTGGTAGAAACAAGCTTCCTTTTATATTTATAAAATCTCCAATTTTAAAAATCTTATTAAATAATTCGAATTTCTTTGTCTTACCATTTTGCAAAATAACTTGAATTTTACCACTTTCATCTTTTATATTTAAAAATATGATATTCCCATGATCTCTGATGGCCATAATTCTCCCGGCAACCCAAAAAACTTTTTTCTCTTTTAAAAATTTATTAAATTTTTCTAAAAGATCAGATATTTTATAATCTCTCTTTGATTTTTCAGGATAAATTTCTTTCACTAATTTTTTAATATCCTCTAACATCTATTTCATTAATTCTCCTGGCCCTTTCATACTTTGTTCTAATTGCGACGAGATTTGTTGGTATATAGGAACAATTACAGAAACAGCTACAAATCCAACTATTATACCTACACCCAAAATCAAGACTGGTTCTATTATTGTAATTAAATTTTTTATTAAAATTCTAATCTCTTCTTCATAATTTTTTTCTAAAATTCTTAATATTTCACTCAAGTTTCCTGTTTGCGATGCTGTTTTTATAATACCAGAAAATATCTTAGGGAAAATTGGTTCTTCTGATATTAATTCTCCAAAATCTCCTCCTGTCTGTATCTTTTTATAAATCCTTGTTAGGGCTGTTCTTATCCCTTCATGTTTTATAACAGAGCTTGTTAAATATAATGACTGTGCTAATGGTATTCCTCCTTCTATCAATGAGCTTAATGTAAAACAAAATGCTCTTAAATTTAATGAAAATAAAAGATTTTTTATAAAAGGAATTTTCAATCCTAATTTATAAAAAAAATCTCTTCCCCTTTTCGAAATAATAAGAAAGATTAAGATTAGAATTAAGGCTCCTAATATTAACAAAATTGATTTAATATTTTTTCCTATAAAAATCCCTACTTTCAATATAATCTCAGAAAATTTTGGCAATTTTGTCCCCATCTCTAAAACCAATTGGGAAAGCCTTGGCATAACCAATGTACTTGCTAATATAACAACAGCAAATGCTGCTATCAAAACTATTGTTGGATAAATTAATGAAGATAAAATTTCTGATCTAATCTCTTTTTCTTTTTCAAGATTTTCTGTCCAATCTTCAAATGTTTTTAATAAATTACCAGACATTTCACCAACCTTTATCATCTCTACCTCTATCTGTGAAAAATCTTCTGGAAATGCTTGGAATGCTTGATATATAGGATTTCCTTTTTCAACATTCAAAATCAAAAACAATATAAACTCTTTTAACTTACCTCCTTTTAAATCTTTAACAAAATTTTTTAAGCCTTCAACTGGACTTGCTCCAGATTTTAATATTAAAGAAATTGTCCTTGCTAAAAAAATCTTATTTTTTAAAGAAATTTTAAATATGCTTTTAGATAATTTAGAAAATATATTCTCTTTAACAGGGCTAATTTTCAACACTGTTAATCCTAAACTGGATAAATACTCTATAACTTCTTCTTCTGTGTTTGCCAACAAGGTTCCCTTTTGTGTTTTACCCGAAGTATCTATAGAATTAAATTTGAAAAATTTCATTTTATTCTCTTATTACTCTTAAAACTTCTTCTAATGTTGTTATTCCTACTGTAACTTTTTCTAAGCCATCCTCAAACATTGTTCTAAAATTTTTTTCCCTTAAGATATTTTTAAATTCAATATTATTAAATTGTTTTGTCGCTAAATAATTGCTTAACTCCTCATCAACAAAAAATCCTTCAAATATTCCTGTTCTTCCCTTATAACCACTATAACCACATAATTCACATCCTTTTCCCTTATATATAGTTTTTGGTATAGGATAATTTTTTAAATCTTTTTCTGGAACTCCAATATTCTTTAGTTGTTCTATTATAGCTTTTTCTTGGTGTGGTTTAATTTCTTCTGAATATACACAATTTAAACATATTTTTCTTACTAATCTTTGTGCCAATACCATATTTAATGTAGCTGATATAAGATATGGAGGTACATTTAAATCTATTAATCTTGGGATAGCACTTGGTGCATCATTTGTATGCAATGTTGATAATATTAAGTGTCCTGTAAGAGCAGCTTGAATAGCTATATCAGCTGTTTCATAATCTCTTATCTCGCCCACCATTATAATATTAGGATCTTGTCTTAAAAGTGCTCTTAAACCAGTGGCAAATGTTAACCCCAGTTTAGGATTTACCTGCATCTGATTTATTTTAGGAAGCTCATATTCTATAGGATCTTCAATTGTACATATATTTACTTCTGGTCTATTTAAAAGTTGTAATATTGTATATAATGTAGTTGTTTTACCACATCCCGTAGGGCCAGTAACCAAAATTATTCCATATGTCTTTTTAATTGCTTTTTCAGTAGCTTCTTGTATAAATTGGTTCATTCCAAGCTCTTCTAATGATGTTGGCTTAAAAGTTGCTGCTAATAATCTTAATTCAGCTTTTTCTCCATATAAAGTTGGGATTATTGAAACCCTTATATCAAATTCATAATTTCCAAGCTTTGTTTTAAATCTTCCATCTTGTGGCCTAAAGTGTTCATCTAATTGTAAGCTTGAAAGAATTTTTACTCTTGCTATTAATGCTGGGTGCAAATATTTTGGTAATCTTAATATCTCTCTTAAAATACCATCAATTCTAAATCTTATAAGAGAAAAGTCTGAAAATATTTCAATATGAATATCTGAAGCATTCATTCCCATAGCATAAGTTAAAAGATTATCAACTATTCTTGATGCAGATAATAATTGTTCTTCTTCTGTTGTTACTGCTTTTGAAAGTTGTGATACCTCTTTCTCTAAAAGCTCTCTATATCTTTCTCTAAACAAGGCTTGATAATTTGTTAATCCATATTGAATTTCATCTGGCAGGCTTAAATATGGTTCAACTTGCATATGCGTTAAATTAGAAATTAAAGTTATGGTTTCCATATCTTTTGGATTTACCATAGCTAAATTTAATCTATCATTTTCTATCCCAAATGGTATGACTTGCTTTTCAATTGCTATCTGCTCTGGAACCAGTTTTAAGATTGAAGGTTGTATCTGAATCTTTTTTAAATTTACTCTTTTAACTCCTAAATATTCACTTAAAAGATTAGCATAATATTCTTTATCGAGCAATCTTCTGCTTAATAATAGATCTAAAGGTTCTAAATTTAAAAAGTTTGCTTCTTTTTTTACTTCTTCCCAAGTAGGTTCATCTAAAATTTGATTTTTTATTAAGAGATTTTTTAATTCTTCTTCTGAAATAATCATGGCATTAAGGAAATAAATAATCCTTTTTCAAATATTACCATATTTAATATTATAAAAAATATTGATATAAAAATCCAATAATCTTTAATTGATATTTTTTCATAAATCTCTTTAGAAATAATATGTTTAAATAATAAAAAGGAGAGGCCTGAAAAAAATATAAGAAAACTAAATGGAAAATCAACAAGCAATGTAACAGATGGAACTATTATATATTCTTCTTCATAAAATAAAGAGTTTTTAAATATTTTATTTAAAAATAAGATTAAAGATAGAATAAATATCCCTGAAATTATTCTCCAGATAAAATTTTTATAAAAATGGTGGTATGAATAAGATAAAAAATAAGAAATTGGTGTATATGGGGGTAGCAAAAATTTTGATAATGGATTGTTTTGCCAGATTTTATATTGAAAGTATGATAATAAAAATATATGGATGAAAAAAATAGTTAAAAATATTAAAATTGTTAATGGAATGTACTTTTTTTTATGTTTAAGATAAAAATATAGTAAAATAAAAGATGTAATTAAACTAAGGAAATATGGAAAATATTTGTTTAAAATTATGACCATCAAAAAATATTATAAAGCATTTAAGGGATTTTCAATAATAGAGATGATGGTTGTATTATTGTTTTTTGTTGGCCTAACTATTCTTTTAGCATCAAGGCCATTTTCCTTATCTTCTGAATATCAAATTGTGCAACAAGATGCAAAAAAAATAAAACAAATTTTAGATACTGCAAGAGAAAAAGCAATAATGAATGAGAAGGGTGTAAACTGGGGAGTTTATCTTGTTGGAAGCTCTTCAACATACTATATTTTTGCAGGAGATAATTTTAAAGAAGCTATAGAATATACTCCATATTTTTTAGATTCTTCAAATATATTTTTAGATCCTGCAAGTGGAACAGTAAAAGAGATAGTTTTTCAAAGATATAAAGGTTATGCAACAAATACACAAATAGAAATAGGTTTAAAAAATAAAAATATAAAAGCAAAAGTAAAGATAAATTATTTCGGAAATATTGATTTTGAGATTTATTAGTTTATAATTATAAAGATGAAGAAGGTAATAATTTATACAACAAGTTATTGCCCATTTTGCCAAATATTGATTTTGAGATTTATTAGTTTATAATTATAAAGATGAAGAAGGTAATAATTTATACAACAAGTTATTGCCCATTTTGCCAAATATTGATTTTGAGATTTATTAGTTTATAATTATAAAGATGAAGAAGGTAATAATTTATACAACAAGTTATTGCC
>JBMFMO010000003.1:0-26808 GCA_049970635.1 Minisyncoccia bacterium
AGTTAAAGAAATAACTCTAACCACACCATCCCTACTACCAATAACAATCTTATCTCCTTCTGGACTAAAGTTAGCTGCATAAACCGCATCGCCAATATTAAACCCAGCTAACGCTTTTGGTTCACCATCTTCTTTTTCAGTTAAAGAAATAACTCTAACCACACCATC
The DNA here is from genome assembly GCA_049970635.1 of Minisyncoccia bacterium. GTDB lineage: Bacteria > Patescibacteriota > Minisyncoccia > UBA6257 > HR35 > JBMFMO01. The sequence continues at coordinate 169 of JBMFMO010000003.1, forward strand.
CCTACTACCAATAACAATCTTATCTCCTTCTGGACTAAAGTTAGCTGTATTGACCGGATAATTAGTTTTAAACTCAAGTAATATATTCTCTTTTTTTAATTCACCTTTTAATTTCCAACCTTTTATTTCTCTTCTCTTTTCTTTAGGAGTTTTTGATTCCTCAGGATGTTTTTTAAAAGATTCTAGCATATTATTTGTATTTTATCTTAAATCTATTAAAATTATAAGTGATATGAAAAAAATTTGAAAATGGCATTTCGTCAACAGCGGATAAAAGGGAAATCTTTAATCCCCCCAAATTGCCTTGGCAACTTCTTTTATTCACAAAACATTAATGGCGACTTTTATAAAAGTGATTTTAAAGCGGGCCTGGCTGGATTGCAGGGCAAGCGAAACAACTGGTAAAATTTTTAAAGCACACAGGAGCGAAGCCTTGCTACTAATCCTTCATTTTTTCAGGTTTTCTCCTTTGATTTACGAATTAAATTTGGTAAAATAATGAAGAAAGCCTGCTCCGTAGGGTCGCGAAGCCCCTTTGGGGTTTGAGGGAATTTAAAAAATGTATACAAATTATTTCCATTACGAAAATGGAGAGCTTTTTGGAGAAGGAGTAAGGATCAAAGATATTGTTAAAAAAGTTGGAACCCCTGTTTATATTTATGTTAAAGAAGGTTTAGAAAATCAATATCGAATTTTAGAAGAAGCCTTCTCTGGAATCCCACATCTTATTTGTTATTCAGTTAAAGCTTGTTCTAATCTTTCTATATTAAAACTATTTAAAGATTTAGGTGCTGGGGTTGATGTTATTTCAGGTGGAGAACTTTATCGCGCTCTTTCTGTTGGAATAAATCCAGATAAAATTGTTTTTTCTGGCCCAGGCAAAACAAAAGAAGAAATTGAATATGCTATAAGATCAGGAATAAAAATGTTAAATGTTGAATCTCATCAGGAACTTGAACTTATTGATTTTGTAGCTGGAGAATTAAAGAAAAAAGCACCAATTGCTATTCGAATAAAACCAGATATTGATCCAAAAACACTTCCTGCTATTACTACTGGTTTAATGGAGAATAAATTCGGAATTGCTCCTTCAGAAATTTATGAAGTTTATCAAGATACCAGAAAATTTAAAAATTTAGAAGTTGTAGGCATTCATATGCATATTGGTTCTCAGATTTTAGATATTGAACCTTTAATTGAAGCAGTAGAAAGAATGGCTCATTTTGTTGAATATTTAAAGGGATTTGGTTTTAATATTGTTAATTTTGATATTGGTGGAGGCTTGGGAATCCCTTATAGAGAAGAAGATAAAAGACCAGATGTTAATCAACTTGCTCAAAGAATTAAAAAAATTTTACCAAAAAATTGTTTTTTAATTGGAGAATATGGTAGATTTTTAACTGCAGAAGCTGGTATTTTGGTTACTAAAGTTCTTTATGTTAAAACTAATCCTTCTCCTTTTAAAAAATTTGTCATTGTCGATGCTGGAATGAATGATTTAATTAGACCTGCTCTTTACTCTCATGAAGGAGGTGGTTATCATCAGATTATTCCTTTAGAAAATCCTGAGAGAGAAATGGAAATTGTTGATATTGTTGGGCCTATTTGTGAGTCAGACGATTTTTTTGCTAAAAATAGATTGCTCCAGAAAGTTTCTTCAGGAGAATTTTTGGCAATTTGTGATGCTGGAGCTTATGGTTTTTCAATGTCTTCACAATATAATTCAAGGCCGAGACCAGCAGAAGTTTTGATTGAAGGAAAAGATTTTAGAATAATTAGAGAAAGAGAAAGTTTTGATGATTTAATAAAGGGAGAAAAAATTTAAACTATACTCGCAAAACAATATAGTAAAATAATATAATGAAAAAAACTTTTGTAATTTTTATAATATTTTTTGTATCAAATTTTGCTTTTGCTTTTAATTTTAATATTCCTTATCAATATTTAGTTGATTATAACTTGGATAAAATTCTTGTAAAAGTTTATTCTCCTGATGGTTCAAGGTTTTATATATGTGATTTAAATAATATTTGCAATTATTATGGAACAAGCACGCCAAATATAAATAATACTATATTACCGATAAATTTTTATTCACCAGATTTTGAGTTTTTAATATCACAAGTAAAAATTAACAATAAATATTTTACTCTTCTATTTAAAAGACAAAACAATGATTTTGTCTTTTATAAAATTTTGCCATTCTATCAAAAGCTTAATAAGGTTTTATTTTCAAAAAATAATAAAGATTTTATTTTGTTGTCTAAAAACAGGGTTTACTTATACGATTTTTCAAAGAACAAAATAGTACATCATTTTATTTTAACCCCCGGTTTTTCTTATATCACAGCCTCACCTTCTTTAAAATATTTAGCCTATTATTATCCTGCAGTATCAAAAAACCCGATAAGAAAATTTGTAATATTTGATATAGAAAAAGGAGAAGAAAAAATTTTTGAAAGAGAAAAGATAGATTATTGGGATTTACTAACTGAAAATAATAAACTCTTTGAATTTATAGATGATGATAAACTTTTGTTTTTAAGTGATAAAGACAATTCCCAAACATTATATATTTATGATATAAAAAATGAAAAAATCTCAAAGTTGTTTAATGAAGATTTTATAATAAAAGATTTTATTGTAATCTCAGACTCACTATATTTTACTGCAAATAAAGAAAACAGATTAAAGTGGAATCTATATAGATATAATTTCAATTCTAAAAACATTGAGAAAATTCTTGACGATATTGCTTATGATTTTTCTTTAACCAAGATAAAAAATTTTTTAATAATTAAAAAAGCAGGAGAACTTCCTCCTAAAATAGTTTTGATTGATCTTTTAAACAATAATAAAAAAGAATTGAATATTAATATAATGGGAGAAAAGATTAAATTAGGTGAGCCACTAAGTTTTGGCGATATTTATTCTGTGATTTTAAAACCAGATAATTTTGATAAAGATAAAGAATACAATCTATTAATTTGGCTTCATGGAGGACCGCATAGGCAATCATCATTAGGCTATCATCCATATTTTAATTATGGAGTTTTTGATTATTTATTAGATAAAATTAGTAATGAAAATTTTATTGTAGCAAAGATTGATTATAAAGGAAGTTTTGGATATGGAAGAGATTTTGCAAATTTAAAAAATAAGATAGGAAAGGATGATGTTGAAAGTATTACAAAAATTGTAAATTATTTAAAAAATAGCTATAAAATAGGAAAAATTTATTTAATGGGGAATAGTTATGGAGGCTACCTATCTTTAAAAACTATCTATGAAAAACCAGAAATTTTTGAAGGAGCTATTTCTATAAATGGAGTTGCAGACTGGTTTGATTTAATTAACTCAAACCCATATTCTATCTTTTCTATCCATTTCAATGGATTTCCAGATGAATCTAATATAAACTTATATGACCAAGCATCAATATTTTTAGAGAAGGAAAGATTGAAAAATAAAAAGTTTTTAATAATTTATGGAGAAGAAGATAAAACAATACCAAATAATCAATCTAAATTATTTTATGAAAATTATAAAGATATAGCAAATATAATTTTAAAATCATACAAAGAAGGCCATGTTTTTTCTTCAAGAGAAAGTTTGCAAAACATTTGTGTAGATATCTTTAATTTTTTAAATATTAATTCAGAAAAATGTAAAAATTGATTATAATTATAGTATGAAAAGGATTTTGATTATAGTTTTAGTAATATTTTTAGGGATTTTGATTTTGGGATCTATTTTTTATTATTTAAATTTAAAGAAAATTTATCAAGGAGAGGATGTAACTAAAAACATAAAACTTGTATTTACTCAATATGATAAAAATGTTTGGAAGGTAGAAGATGGTTTAATAACAACAAAGATTAAAAAAGACGGTAATACTAATGTTTTCAATTTTAAGATTGGATCATTTAATGTTCAAAGAGAGATTCATTTTGTAGAAAATTTTCCAAAGGGTGTAAGATATAAATTGAGACCAGAAAAATTAATAGTTATGCCAAATCAAAAAATTGATGTTGTTTTAGAAATTAGTGCTGATAAAAGTGTAAAAGAAAATGAAATAAGTTTTAAATTTGATGGCGTAGATAAAGTTAATTCATATAAGATTATTTTAGAAGATGTTAAAGAAACAAAGCCTTCTATAGAGAAAAAAGAAGATTTAAATTTTAAAATATATGAAGATAAATCTGGTTTAAAAGTATACTATCCCAAAAATTTTATTGTTCTAAGCGAAGAAAATATTAAATCTTTAATACCATATGGAGCAGAAACAGAAACCCTATTTGTAGCCTCAAACATTGATAGCAGCCTCCAAATTATTGCAAGTAAAACAAACATTCCAATTTATTTAACAGTTGATCAAATTTTAGACTTACTAAAAAATATAAATGAAATACATGGTGTAAAGATAAAAATTTTAAATATAAAAAAAGATGAAAACCCAATAATTGATGAAGAGATAGATTATTTAGGTAAAAAATTTATTGTAAAAAGAAAGATAATTTCAAAAATTGAGAATGATAAAGCTTTTTTATATGAGATAAGCATTGTTTCGAATGAAGAAAAATTTAAAGAAAACTTAAAAACAATAGATGAAATTATAAATAAATCAGGATTTTTCTAAAAACTTAAAATATCTTAAAATATATTTATGATATTTTATATCCTTTTATTTATAGTTTCAGCCATTTTTTTGCATTATAGTTCAAAATTATTAGTTGAAAGCTTGATTAAAGTATCAAGGGTTTTAAGTTTAAGAGAATTTGTTGTTGCTTTTTTTGTTATGGCTTTTTCAGCATCTTTACCAAATCTGTTTTTAGGAATATCTTCTGCATTAAGTAAAATTCCTGAACTTTCATTTGGAGATATAATAGGAGGAAATGTTGTTGATTTAACACTTGTAATAGGTTTAGTTACTTTATTTATTAAAAATGGAATTCCAGCAGAGAGTAGAACAGTTCAAAAAACATCATTATTTACATTAATCTCTGCAATATTGCCATTAATTTTAGTTTCTGATGGAGAAATTTCAAGAATAGATGGAATAATCTTAATCCTTTTATTCTTTTCTTATATATATTGGTTGTTTTCCAAAAAAGAAAGATTTACAAGACCATACAATGGCTTAGAAATTCAAGATTCAAAAAAAATTCAAATTTTCTTTAAAAATTCTTCCTTTGCTATTTTAGGAATTATCATATCTTTATTATCTGCTCATGGTATAGTTATCTCTGTAAAATATTTTTCAGATATATCAAAAGTATCAGTAGGATTAATAGGGCTTTTCATTGTTGGGTTAGTAAATTGTATTCCAGAAACTTATTATGCTATTACATCTGCCAAAAAAGGAGAAACATGGATGATATTAGGAGATATGATGGGTGCAGTAATTATTGTTGCGACTCTAGTTTTAGGAATTGTAGCATTAATTTGTCCAATAAAAATTTATGATTTTTCTCCATATATTTTGGCAAGAATATTTTTAATCATATCAGCAATATTCTTTTATCTTTTCTTAAGAACGGATAGAAAATTAACAAATAAGGAAGCAATATTTTTATTAAGTTTGTATATAATCTTTATTTTACTTGAATCATTAATTATAAAATTTTAACTATAATGAAACTAATTGGGTTTTGTGGATTGCCAAATTCTGGAAAATCAACATTTTTAAAATTATTATCTAAAATTGAAGTAGAAATAGCTCCATATCCATTTACAACAAAAAAACCAAAAGAGGTAAGGGTTCCAATCTTAACAAATGAATTAATCTTACTTCATAATATTACAAAGACAAAAGATTTAATTCCTGCATCAATAAGTTTTTTAGATGTTCCAGGATTGATAAAGGGTTCTCATAAAGGATTAGGATTAGGAAATGAATTTTTGAGTTATTTAAGAAGTTGTGATATTATATTAGAGATTGTAAGGAACTTTGAAAGAAATGATGTCCCACACCCAGAAGGGAATATTGATCCAGAAAGAGATATTTTAATAATTGAAGAAGAAATAATAGAAGCTGATAAAAGAATAATAGAAGAAAATTTAAAAAAAATAAGAAAGGCAAAAATTGATGATAAAAAGGTATCAGCTTTTGAAGATATATTAAAAAACTTAGAGCCATTTAAAAGATTTAAAGAATATGATGAAATATTAAAAGAATATAATCTGCTTATAACAAAAGATTGGTATCTTGTATTAAATGGTGATAGAAAGATAGATTTAGATAAATTTAAAAATCTTTGTTTTAAAAAAATATATAAGTTTGATTTTGAATTTGAGATTGAATTAGAAGATAATAAAGAGCTTCAAAATGAATATCAGAGTGAGTTTAAAGATTTTTTAAAAAACTTTAGGAAGGATATAGATATTATTCAATTTTTTACATTTACAAAAGAAATTACTCAATCTTGGTTTTTGGATAATGGAAAGAATATTTTAGATGCTGCAGGAACCATACATTCTGATTTTGAGAAAAAATTTAAATATGCAGAAGTTATAGAATTAGAAAATTTTTTAAAGATTTATAAAGATACTATTGAGGATATAGATAAGATAGTAAATTTAAATTTAGCAAAAAACAGAGGATTTTTAAAGATAGTTGGCAGAGATTATGTAATTAAAGATTGTGATATTATTAAAATTTTTATTTAAAATAATAAAATGGAGATATTACCAGTTGGAAGGGCAATATTTAGGGGGAAAGAGATAGGTTTTGGGATAAAAAAAGAAGATAGAAGGAGGCATATTTATATTATAGGAAAAACAGGAACAGGAAAAACAACATTAATAGAAAATTTTATATTTTTTGACCTTCAAGCAAATAATGGTTTAGGATATATAGATCCGCATGGCGATAGTGTCGAGAGAATATTAAATTATATTCCAAAAGAAAGATTAGATGATGTTATATATTTTGACCCATCAGATTTAGAATATCCAATAGGCTTCAATCCATTAGAAGAAGTTTCTTTTGAAACAAGGCATATTGTAGCTTCAAGTATTTTATCTGTTTTTAAAAAGATTTGGGTTGATGTTTGGTCTGCAAGAATGGAATACATTTTAATGAATACATTATTAGCTTTATTAGAATATCCAAATAATACACTACTTGATATTAATAGAATGCTAAGTGATGATTATTTTAGAAAGAGAATTGTTGATAATTTAAGAGATCCTGTTGTTAAATCTTTTTGGGAAAAAGAGTTTGCAAAATACCATTTAACATTTAGAACAGAAGCTATAGCACCAATTCAAAATAAGGTTGGTCAATTTATTTCAAGCCCTATCATAAGAAATATAATTGGACAAGAAAAAAGTAGTTTTAACTTAAGAGAAGTTATGGATGAAGGAAAGATATTTTTAGCAAATCTTTCAAAAGGAAAACTTGGAGAAGAAAATTCTATGCTTCTTGGTGGTCTTTTAATAACAAAATTTCAAATAACAGCAATGAGCAGAGTTGATATTAAAGAAGAAGAAAGAAGGGATTTCTATCTTTATATAGATGAGTTTCAAAATTTTTCAACTGAATCATTTGTAAATATTCTATCAGAAGCAAGAAAATATAGATTGAATTTAATTCTTTCCCATCAATATTTAGAACAGGTGCCAGAAGAAATCCTTAAAGCTGTTTTTGGAAATGTTGGTAATTTTATAGTTTTTAGGGTAGGAAGTTTAGATGCAGAAAGGTTTAGTAAGGAATTTATAGATATAAGAGAAGATGAATTTGTAGAGCTTCCTAAATATCAAGTATTTTGCAAGATTACTGTTGATGGTGCTTCAATAAGACCATTTTCTGCTTTAACATATCCACCAAAGCCACTTCCAGAAGTTAATTATAAAGATGAGATTATAAAACTTTCTAGATTAAAATATGGTAAAAATAGAAAAGTTGTAGAAAATAAGATATATCAAAAATATAGAGAAATTCAAAGAGAAAATATGGAACTTACTGAATGTAAGTATTGTGGAGAAAAATTTTGGAAAGATAAAAACTCAGATAGAAATATATGCTATGAATGTGAGGAAAAATCATCATTTGGCTTAAAATTAGAAGCTCTTGATAAAAAAACTTTTGATGTTTCAATTAAAAAAGAGAAAAAAGAAAAAAACAATAATAATGTTTTAGATGATTTATTAAAAAGATTAAAATATGAAAGCTAAATATTTTAATGAAAGAGATTTTATTAAATTAAATGAGAGTTATTGGGAGATTATAAAGATAGAACATTCTCATTTTGGAAGAGGTAAAGCAAATTTAACATTTATTATAAAAAATTTAGAAAATGGTTCTACTTTAACAAAAAATTTTAATCCAGATGAGGAAATTGAGGGGGTGGATGTTGAAAAAAGAAAGATAAATTTTCTATTTATGAAAGATAAAGATGTTTATTTTTTGGATGAAGATAATAAAAAGTATAAATTAGAAAAAAATAAGATAGGAAATAAAGTTAATTTTTTAAAAAAGAATTTAGATATAAAGGGTATCTTTATTGATGATGAATTAATAGGAGTTGAATTCCCAATAAAAGCTGTTTATGAAGTTATATCTGCACCTCCAAATGTTAAAGGAAATTCAGAAAAAACAAATTCTAAAATAGTAACAATAGAAACTGGAGCACAAATATCTGTTCCATTATTTATAAATGTCGGAGATAAGATTTTAATAAATTTAGAAAAAGGAGAATATGTAGAAAGAGCTAAATGAAGAAAAGGGGTTCAATTTTAATTATCATCTTATTTTTAATTGTTGCATCAATTTTTTATTTATTTATTAAAGGTTCATACAAAAAAATAGAATTTTATAATAAAGGTAAATTAGTTAATTTTGAAGAAAAAACTCCCAAAGTTAATGAAAAAAGAGTTTTTGAAATAAATTTAAGTGAGAATAGAATAGATTTTTATGAGGATGGAAGGTTAAAATATAGTTTTAAGATAAAATATCAGAGTCCAGAAGGAGTTTGGTACCAAACACCAACAGGATATTTTAGGGTAGGAGTTAAAAAAGAAAAACATCTCTCTTCATTATTCCCAGTTTATTTTGATAATGCTGTTCAATTTTATGAAGATTTTTTTATTCATGGAGTACCATATTATGAAGATGGCAAAAAAGTGAGCTCTCAGTTTACTGGAGGTTGTTTAAGATTAGAAGATGATGATGCTAAAAAATTTTATGATTTAGCAAAAAAAGACGACTTAATTATTATTTTTAAAACATTAGATAATATAAAGATAAATCCTAATTTTTCTTTTCCTGTCAATAAGAATGAATATTGGATAAGACAAAGATTTAATAGCCCATTAAGAAATAGGTATACTGGTAATAAAAATAGAAAAGTAGATTATATTCAACATGCTGGAATTGATTTAGCTCCAAATCAAGATGCAAAAGATTATAATGTTTATTCTATCTATGATGGGAAAATTGTAAAAATTGTTAAAAATGGGAACGATGATCATGGTTTGGGAAATGTTTTAATCATTGAGCATAATATTAAAGATGAAAAAATAAATACTTTTTATTCACTTTATGGTCATTTAGAAAAAATAAGAGAAGATTTAAAAGAAGGGGATTTTGTTAAAAAAGGAGAAATAATTGGAGAAATAGGAGCAACTGGTTATGGTTGTAATTATTGGAGAATAGGAGAAGATGGATGCGATAAATTAAGTAAATTAGATAAACATTTACATTTTGAAATTAAAACTATGCCAAAATTAGAAAGCCCAATTGATGCTAAATGCTTTATAAATAATAGTTATAAACCTTGTTATGGGTATGTTCCAGATAATCCAGAAAAATTTGGATATTTAGATCCAATAAAATTTCTCTCTAAATAATTTAAAATTAAAGTAGAAGCCCCTATAGCTCAAGTGGAAGAGCGCCAGCGTCCTAAGCTGGAGATAGAGGTTCGATTCCTCTTAGGGGCATATCCACACATTATTAAGATTTTAATATTTTAGAATTATTTTTCATATTGATAAAATTTATTAAAATGGCAGAAGAAGTTTATAAAACATTACCACATAATATAGAAGCAGAGGAAGCTTTGATTGGTTCATTACTTATTGATCCAGAAGCAATTTATAAAGTATCTGATATTTTAAAACCAGAAGATTTTTATAAACCATCACATCAAATAATTTATTCTTCAATTCTTTATTTATTTGAAAAAAGAGAAGCAATAGATATAATAACTGTTACAAATAGATTAAGGGAGATTAATGAATTAGAAAAAATTGGTGGCCCTGGTTATTTAATGGAGCTTATAAATAAAACACCATCAGTAATAAATGTTTTAAATTATGCTAAGATTATTAAAGATAAAAAGGCAAGAAGAGATTTGATACAGATATCAAAAGAGTTGCAGGAAAAAGCATTGGAGGAGGAAAAATCCCCAGAGGAATTATTAGATGAGGTTGAATCAAAAATTTTTACAACAGCAGAAAAAATTTATCCACATGAATTATCTCCTATTTCTTCATTTTTAGAAGAAGCATATCAAAGAATTGAAAGCTTACATACTCAAGAAAAAAAATTAAGAGGTGTTCCTACTGGATTCCCTCTTTTAGATGAATATCTTGGTGGGCTTCAAAAATCTGATTTAATAATATTAGCATCAAGACCATCATTGGGTAAAAGCTCTTTTGCATTAACTATAGCAAGAAATATAGCAATAAATGAAGAAATTCCTGTTGTAATTTTTAGCTTAGAAATGTCAAAAGATCAAGTTATAGATAGGTTAATAGCAGGAGAAGCAGGGGTTAGCTTATGGAGATTAAGAACAGGTAAATTAATGTATGAAGGAGAAATTAATGAATTGGCATCAATATCAGAAGCATTAGATAGGTTAAATCAAGCACCAATTTATATTGATGATACTCCATCTTTAAATACTCTTCAATTAAGAACAATGGTTAGAAAATTAAAACATCAGATTGGGGATATAGGATTGGTTATTGTAGATTATTTACAACTTCTAAGATCATATAAAAATTATGAAAGTAGGGTTCAAGAGATTACAGAAATATCAAGAAGTCTTAAAGATTTAGCAAGAGAATTAAACCTACCTTTATTAGCTATTTCACAATTATCAAGAGCACCAGAACAAAGAATTTCACAGATTCCAAAATTAAGTGATTTAAGAGAATCAGGCTCGCTCGAGCAAGATGCGGATGTAGTTTTATTTATTCATAGACCAAAAGAACAAGGACAGATCTTACCAAGCAATCAAGCTGATATTATAATAGCAAAACAAAGAAATGGCCCATTAGGAGTAGTAACATTATATTTTGATCCAGAAACAACAGCATTTTATTCATCAGAACAGTCTATCCAAGAAATAGAACTTCACTAATGGCTCTCAGTTTTTTTAAAAAAAGTAGGGTAGATGAATGGAGGCCCATTGTTGAAAAGATTAATAATTTAGAAAAGGATTTCGAAAAAATCCCTGATGATAAATTGAAAGAAAAAACCTTTGAATTTAAGGAAAGATTAAAAAAAGGAGAAAAATTAGATGATTTATTAATAGAAGCCTTTGCATTAGTAAGAGAAGCAGCTAAAAGAACATTAAAGCAAAGACATTATGATGTTCAAATCTTAGGTGGGATAGGCTTGCATAAGGGAATGATTATTGAAATGGCCACAGGAGAAGGTAAAACATTGGTTGCTACACTTCCTGCATATTTAAATGGATTAGAAGGTAAGGGAGTTCATGTAGTTACTGTTAATGATTATTTAGCTAAAAGAGATACAGTTTGGATGGGGCAAATTTATGATTTATTAGGTTTAAAAGTAGGATGTATTGTTCATGAAGCAAGCTATATTTATGATCCTCATTATAAAGAAGAAGATAAAGATAAAGAAAGAGATGAAACTGGATCTTATAAAGTATTTTATGAATTTTTAAGGCCTGTTTCAAGAAAAGAAGCATATTTAGCAGATATAACATATGGAACAAATCATGAATTTGGTTTTGATTATTTAAGGGATAATTTAGAGATAAATGAAGATAATTTAGTTCAAAGAGATTTTAATTTTGCAATTGTTGATGAAGTAGATAGTATTTTGATAGATGAAGCAAGAACACCTCTTATTATTTCTGGATATGAAGAAAAACCACAAGATATTTATTATTTTTGGGATGCAGCAGCAAAAAGTTTAAAAGAAGAAGATTTTGTTATTGATGAAAAAAGAAAAACAATTTATTTAACAGAAGAAGGACAAAATAAAATTGAAAAAATTTTAGGATATAATCCATATGAAGTTGAAGATCTTGTCTCCATTCATCATTTAGAACAAGCATTAAGAGCAAATTACCTATTTTTTAGGGATAAAGATTATATAGTAAAAAATAATGAAGTTATTATTGTTGATGAGTTTACAGGAAGATTAATGTTTGGAAGAAGATGGTCTGGTGGATTACATCAAGCAATAGAAGCTAAAGAAAGAGTTCCTATTCAACCTGAATCAAAAACAGTAGCAGAAATAACTATACAAAATTTATTTAGAAAGTATAAAAAATTATCTGGTATGACAGGAACAGCAGCAACATCTGCAGAAGAATTTTATAAAGTTTATGGGCTAGAGGTGGTTGTTATACCTACAAATAAGCCATGTATAAGAATAGATCATGATGATAAGATATTTTTAAAGAAAGAAGAAAAATGGAACGCTGTTGTTGAAAAGGTTAAGGAATTAAATAAGATAGGAAGGCCAGTTTTAATTGGTACAACATCAATAGAAAATAATGAATTATTATCAAAAAAATTAAAAGAAGCTGGCATAGAGCACCAAGTATTAAATGCAAAAAATCATGAAGAGGAAGGAAAGATAATTGCTCAAGCTGGTAAATTAAAAGCTGTAACTGTTGCTACAAATATGGCTGGTCGTGGTGTTGATATTTTGTTAGGTGGAAATCCTCAAGATAAAGAAGAATATGAAAAAATTAAAGAATTGGGAGGATTATTTGTTATAGGAACAGAGAGGCATGAGTCAAGAAGAATAGATAATCAATTAAGAGGAAGATGCGGAAGACAAGGAGATCCAGGAGAAACATGTTTTTATATATCTTTAGAAGATGATTTAATAAGAGTTTTTGGTGGTGATAAAATAAAAAATATTATTGAAAGATTTAATATAAAAGAGGGTCCAATTGAGCATCCATTAATTACAAAAGCGATAAATGAAGCACAGGCAAGGGTTGAAGGATTCAATTTTGATATAAGAAAGCATCTTTTAGAATATGATGATGTTATTAATTCACAAAGAGAGAAGATCTATTCAGAAAGAAGAGATATCTTATTAAATAAAATAGATTTAGAAAAGTTTGTGGAAGAAGAATTTGAAAAATTTTTAAATGAAGATATAAACTTAATTAAATTTTCTTTAAAGATAAAAGAAGATGAAAATGTTTTAGAAAATGCTAAAAAAATATTTTGGGATCATTATAATTATTTGAAAGAAAATTTTTATGAAGATGATTGGAAGAAATTATTAAAGATTACTATATTAAGAATTTATGACTATTTATGGTCAGAACATTTAACATATTTAGATGAATTAAAAGAAAGTGTTGGATGGAGAGGATATGCTCATAAAGATCCTTTAATAGAGTTTAAAAAAGAAGCATTAGAAAGTTTTGAAAATTTCCATAGATATTTAAGAATAAATCTTGTTCAATATATATTTAATATGGATATAAAAAGGGAAGAACCTAAAATAGGGAGGAATGATCCTTGCCCATGTGGATCAGGGAAAAAATGGAAAAAATGTGGAATGTTAAATACAAAAGAGCATCAAGAAAGAATGAAGAATAAGAGAAAATTATCGATTTGACTTTAAAAATAAAATTTTTTATAATGTTATATTAACACCCTTAATTTAAAGGTGCTAATGAGGGTTCGGCACATTGTCCGAGCTCTCTTTAGAAAATATGAAAATAACACCATTAAATGATTATGTTCTAATAGAACCAATAAAGCAAGAAGAAGTTACAAAAGGAGGAATTGTTATTCCAGAAACAGCAAGAGAAGAAAGAGCAATAAAGGGTAAGATTATATCTGTTGGTCCTGGAAAAATGAATGATCAAGGACAAAGATTGCCAATGAATGTTAAGGAGGGACAAATTGTATTATTTAAAAAATATGCACCAGATGAGGTTAAAATAGATGATAAAGAATATTATTTTGTAAGAGAAGAGGATATAATAGCAATTATTGAATAAAACTATATAGCCCAAATTGTGGCTATATAGTAAAATAAAATGGCAAAAAAAATATTATTTAATGAAAAAGCAAGAAACAAGCTATTAAATGGAATAAACAAATTAGCAAATGCTGTAAGAATAACATTAGGACCAAAAGGAAGAGCTGTTGTTTTAGATAAAGGTTATGGTGCTCCTACAATTACTCGTGATGGTGTTACTATAGCAAAAGAAATAGAATTAGAAGATAAGATTGAAAATTTAGGAGCAGAATTGATAAAAGAAGTAGCATCAAAAACAAATGATACAGCAGGAGATGGAACAACAACAGCAACATTATTAGCCCAAGTTTTAATAAATGAAGGTTTAAAAAATGTAGCAGCAGGAGTTGATCCTATAGGAATGAAAAATGGGATGGAAAAAGCAATAGATCTTGTTTTAAAAGAACTTAAAAAAATTTCTAAACCAGTTTCAGGAAAAGAAGATTATGAAAATGTTGCGACAATATCTGCAAGAGATCATGAGGTTGGAAAACTTATAGCAGAAGTTATAGATAAGGTTGGTAAAGATGGTGTTGTTACTGTTGAAGAGGGGCAAACAGTTGGTATAACATATGAATTAGCAGAGGGAATGCAATTTGATAGAGGTTATATATCTCCTTATATGATTACAAATCCAGAAAGAATGGAGGCTGTTTTGGAAGAACCCTTGATTTTAATTACAGATAGAAAACTTTCAAATATTCAAGAATTAGTTCCTCTTTTAGAAAGAATTGTTCAAGGAAGGAAAAGGCCAATTTTAATAATTGCGGAAGATGTAGAAGGAGAAGCATTGGCAACATTAATTCTTAATAAACTTAAGGGAATTTTACTTTCTGTTGCTGTTAAAGCACCAGCATTTGGTGAAAGAAGAAAAGAAATTTTACAGGATATTGCTATTTTAACTGGAGGACAATTAATTTCAGAAGAACTTGGTCTAAAGCTTGAAAATACTGATTTACATCAATTAGGAGAAGCAAGGAAAGTAATTGTAACAAAAGATACAACAACTATAATTGGTGGGAAAGGTAAAAAAGAAGATATAGAAAAAAGAATAGCCCAGATAAGAAAACAATTAGAAACAACAACATCAGAATATGATAAAGAAAAATTACAAGAAAGATTAGCAAAATTAGTTGGCGGAGTAGCTGTTATAAAAGTTGGAGCACCTACAGAAGTACAACAAAAAGAATTACAGCATAGAGTAGAAGATGCTGTAAATGCTACAAAATCAGCAATAGAAGAGGGCATTGTTCCTGGTGGTGGAGTAGCATTAATTAGATGTATCCCACAATTAGATAATCTTATAAATGAACTTTCACAGAAAGATATCCCAGAATATATTGGAGCATTAGTTGTTAAAAAAGCAATAGAAAGTCCAATAAAACAGATAGCAGAAAATGCAGGTTTAGACCCAGCTGTTGTTTTAGAAAAAGTTAAAGAAGGCAAAGAAGATTTTGGTTTTAATGCTATGACATTGAAATATGAAAAATTAATGGAATCAGGAATCATAGATCCTACAAAAGTAGTAATAACAGCACTGCAGAATGCAGGCTCAGTAGCTTCTCTTCTTTTGATAACTGAAGCTGTTGTAGGAGAATTACCAGAAGAAAAAAAGAAAGAAACTCATTATCATGAAGAAGAATACTAATTGATGGAATTTAAAAGAATATTTTTTCTTCTCATATTTTTATTATTAATCTTTCTTTGTGTAAAAAATTTGAATTTTACAAAGATAAAAGTTTTTGTAGATGATGATATAGTTTTTGGTATTGCACAAGATATTGGCAGAAATAGAGTTGATGTTATCAAATCTGAAAATCCAACAATAAAGATAAAGGAAAATTTTGATTATGAAAATTTTTGGATCCCAATAGAAAAATTAAAAAAATCAGCATATGAAATTTTGAATCAATTGATCTATCTTGATCCTAAAAACAAAGTTTATTATCTTAAAAATTATTCTTTTTATATAAATAGATTAGATAAGATCGATAGCTCAATTAAAAAGAGGATTGAAAAAATCAAAAACAAAAATATTGTGGTATATTCAGATTTTTTGGATGATTTTGCTAAGATATATGGTTTGAATATTTTATGCCACATAAATGATTTAAAAAAACCAAATGAAATATTAGATTGCATAAAATTAATTAGAGATAAAAAGGTAAAAACATTATTTATTTTACCATCAGAATTAAACAAAACTTCAGAACAATACTCAAAATTATTAAATCTTAAACTAGTTATTCTTAAAGATATAAAATCAGGAAGATATTTAGATGTTATGGAAGATAATTTTGATATGATTTATAATTCTTTAAATGAATAAATTGAAAAAATTTTTAGAAAGGCTTGAGAAAGATATAAAAAATTCAAAAAATATTTTGATAGCTTCTCATATAGAACCAGATATTGATTGTTTAACGTCACAATTAGCTTTATATTATATTTTGAAATCTAAATTTAAGGATAAAAAATTTTTTCTTTACAACAGAGATTTTAAAAATCAATCAAGAGAAATTTCAAAAGATTTTAAATTAATAAAAAATAAACTACCATCAAAATTTGATCTAATTATAGGAATCGAACCATCAAGCATAGAGAGGCTTGGTTTAAATAATATTGATTCAAAAATTTATATAATAGATCATCATAAATATTTAGATAAAAACTATTCTGAAAACTTTTATATAGATGAAAATGCAGAAAGTTGTGCAGAAATAGTTTATGAGATAGGAAAAATTTTTAGATATAAAATTGATAAAAAATTTAGGAAAATTATATTAATTGGTATTTTAGGAGATTCTGGTTGGTTAAGATATACCAAGAATAAAAAAACATTAAAACTACTCTCAGAATTATATGATAAAGATATATCTTTAAGAAAATTGTATAAAAATATATTCGGTTTAAATATAAAGGAGTTTTTTGCATTAAATAAAATTTTAAAATCAGGATTAGTTTTGAAAAATAAGAAGATGTTTTTGGGATTTATAAATAGGAAAGATATAAAAAATAATGAAACATTAAGAAAGATGATATATTTTTTAACAATGCTAAAAGATTTAAAAATTTTTATTTTTATAGAAAAGATAGATAAAGATAATTTTTGTTTTCATTTAAGATCAGATGAAATTGATGTTGGTAAAATTGCTAAAAAATTTGGTGGAGGAGGACACAAATTTTCTTCAGGATTTAAAATAAAGATATGAAGGGCTTTCTTATATTTAATAAACCAAAAAACCTTACTTCATTTAAGATTGTAGATTATTTTAAAAAATTAACAAATGATAAAGTTGGACATGGTGGAACACTTGACCCTATTGCAGAAGGACTATTAATTTTAGGAATAGGTAAAGATTATACAAAAAGATTAAATGAAATATTAAGAAATAGTAAAAAGGTTTATTTAGGAGAGATAATTTTGGGATATTCTTCAGATACATATGATTCTGAAGGAAATATAAAAAAAGTAAGCGATAAGATTCCTGATATAGAAAAGATAAATGAAGTATTAAAAGATTTTATTGGAAAGATAAAGCAAAAACCACCAAAGTTTTCAGCAATAAAAATAGATGGTAAAAGAGCATATGAATTAGCAAGGAAGGGAAAAGATTTTGATATTAAAGAAAAAGAGGTAGAAATTTATAATTTAGAAATTTTAAATTATTCTTATCCAAAATTATTAATAAGAGCAGAAGTAGGTTCAGGTGTTTATATAAGATCTTTAGCTAATGATATAGGAGAAAGATTAGGTTGTGGTGGATATTTAAATAATTTAATAAGGGAAAAGATAATTACAATAAATAGGGAATTTTTATTAGATGAAGCACTAAGTTTTGATGATATTAAAAAGGATTTTTTAGAATTGTATGCAAAAGTTTATGGGATAGTTCAAGGAGTTGGATTTAGGTATTTTGTTTATAAGAATGGAAAAAATTTAAATTTATTAGGATATGTAAAAAATTTAGAAGATGGAACAGTTGAAGTTTTAGCACAAGGAAGAGAAAAAGATCTCCAAAAACTTATTGAATATTTAGAAAAAGGACCATCTTTAGCTAAAGTTGAAAAAATTGATATTATTTTCAGAAAACCCCTAAAAACTTCTCCCAGCTTTATGATTTTTTAATCTTTAATTTTATCTTTATTCAAAACTTCAACAATTTATTTTTTATTTTATTTTCTTATTTTTTTATCTTCCTCATTTTAATATTTCTATTGCTTTATTTAAAACTTCATCTATATTATCTTCTGGATTTTTATCAACAACTTTTATATCTGGCTCTAAACCATTTCCTTCTAATTTTTCACCATTAGGAGTTAACCAATATGCTATTGTAAGTTTTAATAGATAAGAATTTAATTTATATACTTCCTGAACGCTTCCTTTTCCAAATGTTTTTTCTCCTATTAATTTTATTCCCAAATTATCTCTTAATGCTCCAGCAAATATTTCTGATGCAGATGCGCTCCCTTTATTTACCAAAATAACTGTTTTTAAATCCTTAAGTGTTCCAGGCCCTTCCGATCTTACAACTTTTTCTTTCATTTCTCTTCCCCAGATCTCTTTTAAGATAATTTTTCCTCTTGGAACAAAGAATTCTGAAAGTTGAATAGCTACATCCAAATATCCACCTGGATTATTTCTTAAATCCAATATATATTTTTGGGCACCACTTTTTGAAAGTTCATTAAATTTTTCAACAAACTCAGGAACTGTATTAATATTAAATGTATTTATCTTTATATAACCTATGTCTGGCTCAATAAGTTTTCCTTCAACAGCTTTTATCTTTATTTCTTCCCTTACAATTTCAAAATCCCTTTCTTCTTTCCATCCTTCTCTTATTATTGTTAATTTTACTTTTGTTCCACACTCTCCTCTTATCTTTGAAACAGCCTCATCCAATGAAATATTAGATGTATCTTCTCCATTTATCTTTGATATAATATCTCCTGCTTTAATTTTTGCTCTTGCTGCTGGAGTACCTTCTAATGGCGATATAACAGTTAAAAGATTGTTCCTTATACCAATCTCTATACCAACACCGCAAAATGATCCTTTCAAATCTTCTTCAAAAATTTTTGATTGTTTTGGGGTATAAAGATCTGAATATGGATCATCTAATGATCTTACAATCCCTCTTATTGCTTCAAACCCAGCCTTTTTAGGATCTACCTTTTTTTGATCTACAAAATTATTTTTTATCTTCTCCCAAACAACAGAAAATAATTTATTATATTCTTCCCCAAATTCATCTTTAAAATCAAAAAATGGTTTGTAATAAACTTTTGATTCCTGTCCGAGTTTATATGCTAAAATAAAATTTAATGATAAAATAAAAATAGCGATAATAAACTCTATTAAAATCTTCTTTTTATTTCTTCTATCCATCTTTAAAATGTTAATCAAAACCGAAGGAATTATTTTAACAAAAAAAATCCGAAAAGAAAAATCCTCTATAATTTATATTTTAACAAAAAATTTAGGATTAATAAAAGCAATAGCAGAAGGATTAAGAAAAGAAGATAGTAAACTATTATCTATTTCAGAGCCTGGAGTTTATGGGAAAATGGCCTTTATTTACGAATATAATAAGTATAAATTTATTACAATTTTACCATACAAAATACCAGTAAAAATTTTTAAAAAATATCCTTATACATATTTATGGGCACTTAGATTTTTGCTGTTTTTTAATTTTTATGAGGTTTCTCAAAAATTTTGGGATATTATTATAAATTTAGATAAGATAATATTAAAATCTCCAAAAAGTTTTAGATTGTGGTTTATAATAAAAATTTTAGAAGAATTGGGGATGTTACCAAATTTAACAAATTGTAGTAAATGTAATATAAAACTCAAAGATGAAATTTATATAAGGGGCGATGAACTTTTTTGTGGGAAATGCAAAAAGAAAGGATATATGAAAATCAATCCTTCCGAATATAAAGAAATCTTAAAATTTGTAGAAAGCAATACACCATTACAAAAATATCCTATAATATTAAAATCTTTAATAAAGTCTCATCTTAAAAGTATATCTCTATGATTGTTCTTTTTCTTGTTCTTTAAGTTCTTCTATTATTTTATCTGTTGTTAATTTTGCTTTTGCTTTTTCAAGTTGGCTTGGTTCTTCTACTTTTATGTTAATTCTTGCATGATGTTTTATTCCTATTGCTTTCATAATTGTTTTTATTGCTTGTATTATTGTTCCCTTCCTTCCTATTATTAATCCCATATCTTGGGGATTAACTTTAATTTTTAATAAAACCCCAAGCTCGTCTAAACTCCTTGTGACCTTAACATCATCTGGATTGTTTACTAATGCTTTGATAATGTTTTCTAATGTTTCTATATATACTGCCTTTTCCATTTTTTCTTTTAATCCTTAATTTCGACCTTCCTTTCTTAATCTTAAATTATAACATAGAATACACGCCCCGAACCAGAGCAAAGCACGATTCAGGGCGCCCTGTACCCCTGAAGTGGTACAGGGCGAATTATGACCGAATAGAAGATCAGCGTCTATCCGCGGTTATAAATATATCCGCGTAAATCCGCGGTTTATTATTTATCAGCGTCTATCCGTGGCTTATTATTTATCCGCGTTAATCCGCGGTTTTATAAACTATCCGCGTTAATCCGCGGCTGAAAATTTATCCGTGTAAATCCGCGGTGAGGAACGTGTCCAGGGGGCAGGATTCGAACCTGCGCAGGCGCAAAGGCCGCGAGGTTTACAGCCTCGTGCGTTTGTCCACTCCGCCACCCCTGGTTTCAATTAAATTATAAATTAATCTTGCAAGCTTTTCTGGATCATGTCTTAATAATCCCTTTTTTCTTATCAGGTTTCCACTTATAATTTTAACATATTTTGGAATCTTTTCTATATCTGGGATAACAAAATCAGCATTTTCTTTTTTATATGGTAATAATCTTTTAAAAGAGGGTTTTTCTTTATTTACTATTAAATAATCAATTACTCTTTTGCCCAAATATTTTTCTAATGTAAAGAAGAAATCTGATGCTTTAAATTTATTAGTTTCTCCAAATTTTGTCATTGTATTAACAATATATATTACTTTTGCTTTTGATTTTTTTATACTTTCTTTAACTCCTTTCACTAAGATATTCGGGATTATGCTTGAATAAAGATCTCCTGGCCCTATGATTATAAAATCTGCTTCTAATATTGCTCTTCTTGCTCTTGGATTAATTTTACATCTTGGCTCTAACCAAACTCTTTTAATTGGAATGTAAGGAATATGTTTAGGGATATCAATATTTTTTTCTCCTTTTATAATTTCTCCATTTTCTAATTCTGCGCACAATTTTATATTATCAGTTGTTACTGGAATTATCTTTCCTTGAATATTTAAAATTTTTCCAGCTGCTTCTATAGCTTTTTCAAAATCTTTTGTAATTCTTTCTAATGCTAATAAAATTAAGTTTCCGAAACTATGACCCTTTAATCCCCTTCCCTCATTAAATCTATAATTAAAAAGTTCATTTAATAATTTATTATCTGTATTTGATAATGCTATTAATGCTCTCCTTACATCTCCTGGCGGCAAAACTCCAAAATCTTCTCTTAAAATTCCACTTGAACCACCATCATCAGCCATTGTTATAATAGCTGTTATATCTTTAAAATACTTTTTCAATCCAGTTAATACAGAAAAAATTCCCGTACCTCCTCCTATAACAACAATCTTTTTATAAGATTGATTATTCATTGAAGTTGAATTATTGATTGAGTTTGTTTAAGATCTTGTAAATAAATAAATTTATTTTTTAGATCTTCCCTTATCTTATCAGCTTCATTAAATTTTTTTTCTTTTCTTAATCTTTCTCTCTTTTTAATAAGCATCATAGTTTTTTTATCAATCTTTTTCCATGGATAAAAGCAAAGGAAAAATTTATCCAAATCCTTAAATAATTTTTTAATATTTTTTTTATCAATAGCTTCATCATTTTCTTTTTTCTTTATAAATTCTAAGATATAATTTATCACATTGCTTGAGTTTAAATCATCTTTTAATGCTTTAAAAATTTTCTCTTTTAAAATTTTTACATCTTTATCATTCTTTTTCAAATCTTTTTTAATCTCTATCTTTTGCAAAAATTCATTTATCTTAAAATATTTATTCCATAAATCATTTAATGATTTTTCATCAATATTTATAATTGATCTCCAATGATGAGCTAATATAAAAAATCTTAAAAATCTTGCTGGATATTTTTTAATAAAATCTCTAAGCTCTATATAATTGCCAAGCGACTTTGACATTTTTTTACCATTTATATATAACAATCCTGAGTGTAAAAAATAGTTTACAAATTTTTTTCCAAATGCTGATTCTGATTGTGCTATTTCATTTTCATGATGAGGGAAAATTAAATCCATTCCGCCTCCATGAATATCTAATGGGATTCCTAAATATTTATAAGACATAGCAGAGCATTCTATATGCCAACCAGGCCTTCCCTTCCCCCATGGAGAATCAAACAACCACTCATCTTTAGATGATAAAGATTTTTTCCATAAAGCAAAATCTACTACTTCTTCTTTTTCATATTTATCAGTCCTAATCCTTGTTCCTGTTTTTGCTTTATCTAATTTTCTTCCTGAAAGTTTACCATAATTTTTAAATTTACTAATATCAAAATAAACACCATCATTACTTTCATAAGCATATTTTTTATTTAATAAAATTTTGATTAAAGAAATGATCTCTTTTATATGCTCACTTACTCTTGGATATTTAAATGCTTTCTTTATCTTTAAACTTTCTAAATCTTTATAAAATTCTTTTGTATATCTATCAGCTAACTTTTTAGGATGGATTTTTAACTCCTTAGCTTTTTTAAAGATATCATCATGAACGTCAGTTATATTCATAACAAATTTAACTTTAAAGCCCATAAATTCTAAAAATCTTCTTATAAAATCAAACCTAACATAAGTAACAGCATGACCTAAATGGCTTGGGCCATATACAGTAGGACCACAAACATACATTTTAACTATCTTATCTTTTTGTGGTTTAAAGATTTCTTTTCTTCTTTTTAAAGAATTATAAATTTTTATTATTTGCATTATAATATTATAATGCAAAAGGAGGTTAAGTTATTAAAACCAGGTGAGAAAGAGTTTTTAGAAAGATTTGAAAAAGAGAAGTATTTTGAAGAGATAAGGGAGAAAGAGGTTAAAAAAGAAGAGGCTGAAGAAAGGATCAAAAAATATATTGAAGAATTATCAAAGGAGATAAAAGAGGTTCCTATTATAAAAAAAGAGCTTGAAGTTTATCCTCAATCCTTGGAAAATATATCTAATATTTTAGCACAAGCAATAAATATGAGTTTGACTGAAGGAATTTTGAATGGAATTAGTATGATTAAAAAAACTGGCAATCTGCATCTTTTGGATGCTTTACATGATCTTCTTGTTGGTCATTTTTTCAATCTTTTAATTAAACATAATAAAATAAGATTAATAAAGTGATATGGAAACTATAGTAAGCAAAGGTTTTGCTTTTTCACCAAAAATAGTCTATTCTGTTGGAGTTATTACCGGGATTTTGGGTTTTTTGATAATCTATTTTTTCTTTGTATTTTTAAAAAAATATTCTGAATCTAAAAGAGTTAATCTTTCTTTAAACTATATACTTTTATTAGTTGAGATACCAAAATATTATTTTTCTCAAAAACAGGAAACACAGCAAAAAGTAAGTGATGAGATCAATAACTTTGAAAATTTTATCAATACTTTAACTAATCTTAAATACCCAGTAATTTTTGAAATAGCAACTCCATTTATTGCTGAGGAGATATTTTTCTATCTTGCTACCCCAAGAAAAAATGCTGAAAGTATTAAAAGAACAATAAGGGCATTTTGGCCAGGAGCAGAGGTTATAGAATGCACTGAAGATTACAATATTTTTAATCCAGGTGGTGCTGTATTAGGATCTTATGTTGGTTTAAAGTCTCATCATTTTAAGCCTCTTAAAACATATAAAGAAATAGCATTAGGAAATGTAGATACATTAGATTCTTTTTTGGGTGCATTTAATAAATTAAAGAAAGGAGAAGGTTTAGCTTATCAAATTGTTATAAAACCATTATCTACAAAAGAAAATAAGAAAATGAAAAAAGTTTTAGAAGGATTAAAAAAAGGAGAAAGATTTGAAGAATCATTAGGTGGCATTAGTAAAGAGATTAAAAAAGCTTTAGAAAAAAAGGGAGAAGAAAAGGAAAAGAAAGAATTAAAACCAATTGATGAATTGTTAATAAAAAATATAGAGGCTAAAATGATGAAACCACTATTTGAAGTGAATATAAGGATACTTGCATCTGCTAATAATATCTTTGATGCTGAAGAAATTTTAACAAGCATAGAATCTTCTTTCCATCAATTTACAAATCCAGGAATAAATGAATTTTATATAAAAAGAGTTAAGGGTAGATGGTTAAACAATTTGGCTTATGAATTTTCTTTTAGGTTGTTTAATAAAAACCAAAGCATCATTTTATCTTCAGAAGAGATAGCATCTATTTTTCACTTTCCAACATCATATACAAAATCACCTATAATCCATTGGCTTTTGGCTAAAACTGCTCCTCCTCCAGTTAATTTACCCAAAGAAGGAATAATATTAGGAGAAAGCATATATCAAGGGCAAAAAGAGATTGTAAGAATTAAAAGAAACGATAGAAGAAGACATATTTATATAATAGGACAAACTGGAACTGGTAAGACAACACTTTTAAAAAACATTGCTGAACAGGATATAAAAAATGGAGATGGAATATGTTTTATAGACCCTCATGGTGATGTTGCTAAAGAATTATTAGGACTTATTCCAAAAGAGAGAGTTGATGATGTTATATATTTTAATCCAGGAGATACAAGAAGGCCTATAGGAATAAATATTTTAGAATATGATAAAAATTTCCCAGAGCAAAAAACTTTTATAATAAATACTTTGATAGAGATAATTGATAAAATTTATAATCTACAATTAACTGGTGGTCCTATGTTTGAACAATATTTAAGAAACTCTTTGCTATTGCTTATGGATGATCCAGATTGGGGTTTTACTTTGTTGGATGTTTCAAGGGTTCTTGTAGATGAATTATTTAGAAAAGAATTATTAAAAAGATGTAAAAATTATCCTGTTGTTGAATTTTGGGAAAAACAAGCTGTTGTTGTTGGAGGAGAATTATCTTTAGAAAATATGATAACATGGATAACATCTAAACTAAATCCATTCATAACAAATGATTTTGTAAGGCCTATTATTTCTCAACCAAAAACTGCTTTAAATTTTAGAGACATTATGGATAATAGAAAAATTTTTATTGTTAATCTTTCAAAAGGAATAATAGGAGAAACAAGTAGTTATCTATTGGGTATGATTTTAATAGCAAAAATTTTATCAGCTACATTTTCAAGAGTTGATATCCCAGAAGAATTAAGAAAGGATTTTTATCTATTTGTTGATGAGTTCCAAAATTTTGCATTTAAAGGTGTTGCATCAATTTTATCAGAAGCAAGAAAATATAGATTATCAATGGTTTTAGCACATCAATATATAAAACAATTACCAGAAGAGATAATATCTGCAGTTTTTGGAAATATTGGAACAATTATGGCATTCAGAATAGGGCCAGAAGATGCTGAATTTTTAGAAAAGCAATTCTCACCTGTCTTTTCTAAAATAGATCTATTAAATATTCCAAATTATAATCTGTATATTAAGCTTTTAATTGATGGATATATGTCTGAAGCTTTTAATATAAAAACATTACCGCCACATGAACCAGATAAAGAGCTAGCTGAAAAAATTATTGAATTAAGCATGCTAAAATATGGAAGGCCATTAGAAGAGATTAATAAAATTATTGAAGAAAAATATAAAGACTTATTTTAATCAAGTTCGATTTCTTTCATATGTTTCATCTTCCACTCTTCAATTTTTTTATGATCTCCAGAAAGAAGAATATTTGGAACTTTTAATTTCTTCTTATCTTTTGTTATAAAAACTCTTGGCCTTGTGTAAACTGGAAAACTTAAAATTTTATTATCCTTTATCTTTTCTAATGAATCTAAATTATGTAAAACTCCTGGGATAAAACGAGATACTGAATCAACAATTATCATTGCTGGTAATTCTCCTCCTGTTAAAATATATGGGCCTATTGAAATTTTTAAATCAACAAACTTGCTAACCCTTTCATCAACTCCTTCATAGTGCCCACAAATTATAATTAGATTTTTTTCTTTAGAAAGCTTCTCGGCTAATTTTTGATTAAATTTTTTTCCTTTCAAATCTGTTAAAATTATCTTTCTTTTATTTGTCCTAAATTCCCTTTTTATCTT
>JBMFMO010000004.1:0-26223 GCA_049970635.1 Minisyncoccia bacterium
GGCGGAGCCCCACCTCCGCACCCACAACCATCGAGAAAAATTAGATTAGCCAAGAGACAAAGGAAAATTCCTGGATATGTATAGGCAATCGCGGTCCTTCTATTCACTTAAATTCACCTCCTTTTAGGATTCTAGAATCTAGATCTCCCCTTATTGAAGAGATCTACTATAATTATCAAAAAATTTTTAAATAAAGTCAAATTTTTAAAATTTAGCAAAATTTTTAATTAGCATTAATTTATAAAATAGTTTATAATTAAATAATGGGTAAATATTTAAAAAACATTTTAAATTCTATATTTTTTAACCATTTCGAAATTTGATAGGAGAAAAAATATGTTGAAATAAATCATTGATCATTGTTTTTAATAGCAAGTTATTTTATTATTTCTTTTGCTAAATTTTTTGCCTCTTTTTCATAAAAATCAAAAATTTGTTTTTTATCAAACTTTATCAACATTTTAGGATAATCTTTCACTTCTCTAGCTAATAAAAATTGTTTTGCTAATTGTAGTTTATCAATTGAAAAATCAAATTTTAATTGTGCTTTTTTTATTAAGTCATTAATAGTATATTTTGTTTTTCTACAAATAAAAAATAAATCAACAAAGTCACGAGCTTTAGTTTGTTGATAAATTGAAAACAGCTTATTTACAGCAATGTCTAATAGACTATCAATCCTTAAGTTATTTAAAATCAAACCTCTTTCTAAATTATCAAAAGGGAAATAAGTGAATTCTATTTTTAATAGATGCTTATTATTATAGTAAATAAAATATATATTACGATTAAATGATTGAGTAAAGGTTAATTTTTTATAACCGAGATATTTTTTATTAGCCTTCAAAAAAATATTAATACTTCTCAAATCAAATTCTTTTGTAGAAAAAAAATCTAAATCTTCTGAGATTCTATGTTTTAAATAAAAAGCTGATAAAGCTGTGCCACCGGTTAAATAAAAATTTTTGCTTAAATTATCCTTAGAAAAAATATCTAAAAAATTTTTTTGGTATTTATTTAGAACGTTTTTTTCTTTCATTAAGCACTAATTCGAGAAGTTTTCTTTTATAAGGATCGACATTTAATCTATGTAAATATTTTAAAAGGTCTCTTTTGCTTAATTTCTCTTTATCAACACCAAAATTTATTAATTGTTCTAATTTCCAAATTTTATAAGCTTTTTTATCTTTTTTAAGTTCTTTTAAATTTACTGACCAATTTCTCATTTTTATTATTATAGCATATATCTTTACTTGTGGATAAACATTAAAAATTACCTATATTTTTATATTTTTAATCGTATATAAATTTAACTTTTATAAAGGAAAGGGGGCTCTTCTGATACAAAATTTTTTAAATAGTAAAAATTTTTTATTAGCATTATTTTATCAAATAGTTTATAATTAAATAATGGGTAAGAAAAAGGATGAGGAGAAAAAGGAAACATTAGATAGTTTATTGGAGGATTTGCAAAAAGAGTTTGGGGAAGGAGCAGTTATGAAATTAGAATCTGTTCCTAAGGTTGATGTAGAAGTTATTTCTACTGGTTCTCCTTCTTTAGATTTAGCATTAGGTGTTGGCGGTTTTCCAAGAGGAAGGATAATTGAAATTTTTGGTGCTGAAGGAAGTGGTAAAAGCACATTAGCATTAGAAACAATGGCTGAAGCACAGAAGAAAGGAGGGAATGTTGCTTTTATTGATGCAGAGCATGCTTTAGATCCTGAATATGCAAAAAGAATAGGCGTTGATATTAAAAAGATTATTATTTCGCAACCTGATTCAGGAGAAGATGCTTTAAATTTAGCTGAGAAATTAGTTAAGTCAGGGTTATTTGATCTTATAGTTATTGATTCTGTTGCAGCATTAGCACCAAGAGCAGAATTAGAAGGAGAGATGGGAGATCAATTTATAGGATTGCAAGCAAGATTATTATCACAAGCATTAAGAAAATTAACAGCTTTAATATCTAAAACAAAAACAATATTATTATTTATAAATCAGACAAGAGCACAAATTGGAGGCTTTATGGGAGCACAAGAAACAACTCCTGGTGGAAAAGCTTTGAAATTTTTTTCATCAATAAGGGTTGAATTAAAAAGGGTTGGGCAGATTAAAAAAGGAGATGAAATTATAGGATCAAAGATTAAAGCAAGGGTTGTAAAAAATAAAGTTGCTCCTCCATTTAAAACAGCAGAATTTGAGATATATTATGGGCAAGGGATATCATATGAAGCAGATTTATTGAATTTAGGAGAAAAATATGGGGTTATAAAAAAATCTGGATTGTCTTATTATTTTGATGATACAAAATTAGGAGGAAACTTCCAAGCAGCAAAAGAATTTTTAAAACAAAACCCTAAAATAGCAAAAGAAATCTTTGAAAAAATAAAAAAGGTTGTATAATTAAGATAGAAAACTTTTTCGGAAAGGAGATGATAGAAATGGATATGAAGGTCCGAATGATTATGGAAGTAGTGGAAAAATGGCTGGAGGAAAAGGGGAGAGCTCCGGAGGAGTGGGGAGAATGGGAAGAATTAGCAAAGAGGATAGCGGAAAAGTGGGCAGAGGAGGATAAATACTTCACCTATTATTGGGAGAAAGCCTTGAAGATATTGTGGAGGAAATAATTTCATTTTATTTAAGCCCGCTTTAGGCGGGTTTTATTTTTAAAAAAATTTTTTAATTTTTTAATTAAATAATCTATCTCTCTTTTCTTTGTTTCTTTTCCAAATGAAAATCTAATACTTTTTTTATTTCTATCTGAAAATGGATATAGTGCTTCTATTATATAGCTTGGCTCCAATGCCCTTGCTTTACATGCCATTCCTGGTGAAATATATACATTATTTTGATCTAAATAAATTAATATATCTTCTGCAAGTTTATCATAAAAATATAGATTTAAAATCTTTGGGCTTGAAATTTTAATATCACCATTTATCTCAAATTTTATACCTTCATCTTTTAATCTTTTTAAAAAATAATCTCTTATAAAAGAAAGATATCTTCTATTTTTTTCTCTTTCTTTTACTGCAAATTCTAATGCTTTTGAAAATCCTACAATCAATGGAACACTCTCAGTTCCAGGCCTTAATTCATTTTCCTGTTCTGAACCAGATAAAATCCTTTCTAAAATAATATCTTGTTTTTTATATAAGCATGCTATTCCTTTTGGGCCATAAATTTTATGCGAAGATAATGTCATCATATCCACTCCTAAATTTTTTATATTTATATCTTCTGTTAATGGTGCTTGTGCTGCATCTGTGTGAAAAATTATCTTTGGCTCTCTAGTTTTATTTATCTCCTTAATCTTTTCTGAAATATATCTTAAATTTTGTATTGTTCCTATTTCACTATTTACATAATGAATAGATATTAAAATTGTATTTTCTTTAATTGATTCAAGTATTGAATCCCATTTTATTTCTCCTGTTTTTTCAGGTTTTGCTAAATTATATTCAGCTATTCCTAATTTTTTTAAATCTTTTAAAACTTCTATAACTGATGGATGCTCTATCTGTGATGCTACTATATGTGGTTTATGTTTTAAGTGAAAATAGTAAAAAAATGCCGCTCCTTTTATTGCTAAATTATTACTTTCTGTTGCAGAAGATGTAAATATTACTTCATTTGGATAATCTGCTCCTATTAAATTTTTAATATTTTCCCTTGCCTCATCTAATGCTTTTAATGCTTCCCTACCCAATTTATGCAAACTAGAAGGATTTCCAAAATCATAAAATAGATATCCTTTCATAAATTTAAATACTCTTTTATCTAATGGTGTTGTTGATGCATAGTCAAGGTAAATTTTCATCTTATATTATAATTATTATATATGATAGAGGAGCTTAAAAAAGAATTAGATAATTTGGTAAAAGGCCTTGAGGAAAAATTGAATAATATAAGAGGATATAGATTTGCTTTGCATTGGTTAGAAAATATTGAAATTGATACTTATAATAAAAAGTTTCCATTAAAAAGCCTTGGAAGTATTTCTCAATTAGAGATTAATAGATATAAGGTAGAGCCTTGGGATATAAATACATTAAAAGATATTGAGCAAGGAATAAAAAAAACAAATTTTGGTGGTAGCGTTATAAGGGAGAAGAATTATCTAATAGTTACATTTCCAGCAATCACAGAAGAGACAAAGAAAAACTTATTAAAAACTTTGAATGAATTAAAAGAAGAATATAGGATAAAAGGAAGAAAGGGAAGAGATGAATTTTTAAAAAAGATAAAAGAGAAAAAAGAAAGAAAAGAGATATCAGAAGATTTATTTTATAAGACAAAAGAAAAGGCAGATAAGGAGATTGAAGATTATAATAAAAAGTTAGATGAATTATTTATTAAAAAAGAAAGGGAGGTTCTTGGTTAATATTAATAAGATGATAAATTTTTTAATTTTTTTAATAGTTTTAAGCATTCTGATATTTGTTCATGAATTCGGTCATTTTATAGTTGCTAAAAAAACAGGAGTTCCTGTTGAAGAGTTTGCTATAGGATTTCCTCCAAGATTAATTAGTAAAAAGATTGGTGATACTTTATATTCATTAAATTTAATCCTTTTTGGTGGATATGTAAAGATAAGGGGGGAAAATGATCCTAATGATAAATTTGGATTTTTAAATCAACCTCCATATAAAAAACTTCTTATAACATTTTCAGGAGTTTTTTTTAATCTATTATTAGCATATCTTATATTTTCTATAGGATATTTATATGGTTTGCCAGAATATTATAAAGGAGCTAAAGAAGTAACAATTACACAAATTTTACAAGATTCTCCAGCTCAAAAAGCAGGATTAATGTTAGGAGATAAAATTTTATATTTTAAATTTAATAATGAAATCTATTATTTTGAAAAACCAGAAGAGGTAAAAGAAAAGATTAAACCATTTATAGGAAAGGAGATATATTTAGGAATAAAAAGGGGTAAAGATGTTTTTGAAGTAAAAATAGTTCCAAGAAAAGGGGATGCGCCAATAGGAATAGGTATAGCATCTATAGGATTAATAAAATATGGTTTTCCTGAAAATTTTTATAGAGGATTAATAAAAACCTATGACGGCACAAAGGCTATAATTTTTGCATTTAAAGATTTCTTCTTAAGATTATTAAAAGAAAGGAAGGTAGCAAAAGAAGTTGTAGGACCATTAGGAATTTATGATATATATAATCAAATGAGAACTTTGGGGATAAATTATTTTTTACATTTCATAGCTATAATCTCATTAAATCTTTTTATTATAAATTTAATACCATTTCCAGGCCTTGATGGAGGAAGATTGATTATATATTTAGGAGAAGCAATCTCAAGGAGAAGATTCCCATATTTAGCAGAAGTTATAACAAATAGCGTTGGTTTGATTCTTTTAATAACATTTATGATAATAATTACAATTAAAGATATTTTAGTGAAGATTAAAAAATGAGACAAAGCGAATTGTTTTATAAAACATACAAAGAGAAACCTTCTGATGAAGAATCAAAGAATGCTATTTTATTAATTAAAGGAGGTTTTATAGAAAAAGTTTCTGCTGGGATTTATAATCTTTTGCCATTGGGGTTAAGAGTTATTAAAAAGATTGAAGATATAATAAGAGAGGAGTTAAATAGTATTGGTTGCCAAGAAGTTTTTTTATCAGATCTTCACCCAAAAGAAAATTGGCTAAAAACAAAAAGATGGGATAAATTTGAAGCATTGTTCAAAACAAAAAGTAAAACTGGTTCAGAATATGCGCTAGCTCCTACCCATGAAGAAGTAATTTTCCCTTTAGTTAAAAGAATTATTAAATCATATAAAGATTTACCAATAGCGCTTTATCAAATTAACACTAAATTCAGGGATGAATTAAGGGCAAAATCTGGCATATTAAGAGCTAGGGAGTTTATTATGAAAGATTTATATAGTTTTCATAAAGATAATGAGGAATTAGAAAAGTTTAAAAAAATAGTTGATAAAACATATAAAAAGATCTTTAAAAGATGTGGATTAAATGCAATTGAAACATTTGCATCAGGAGGAACATTTTCAAAATATTCTACAGAATTTCAGGTTCCAACAGAATCAGGAGAAGATATTATCTATTTTTGTGATAGATGCAAAAAAGCATGGAATAAAGAGATTTATAAAAAAAATTATTGTGAAATATGTAATAAAGAATTAAAAAAATTAAAATCTATAGAAGTTGGTAATACATTTAATTTGGGGATAAAATATTCTGAGGCATTTGATTTAAAATATTTAGACAAGGATAATAAAGAAAAGTATGTTTATGCTGGTTGTTATGGGATAGGTGTTACAAGATTAATGGGGGCAATTGTAGAGGTTTATAATGATAATAAAGGAATAATCTGGCCTGAATCTGTTGCTCCTTTTAAAATTCATATTTTAGATTTAAAGTTTGATGGAATTGGTGAAAAAATTTATAATGATTTAAGAAAAGATTATGAAGTCTTGTATGATGATAGGAAAAATGTTTCTCCTGGTGAAAAATTTGCAGAAAGTGATTTGCTTGGTATTCCATATAGAATAGTAATAGGAGAAAAGATTAAGAAAAATAAGATAGATATAAAAAACAGAAAAGATAAAAAATATAGAGAGATAAACATTAAAGATATAAGAAAATGGCTAAAATAGTTAAACAATTGGAATTGGGGATAATAAACAATAGAAGAAGGAAAGATTTTGAGAAAAGATTTTGTAATATTAAAAAATATAGGAAAATAAATAGTTTTTTAGCATATAAGAATAACGGTTTATTGTTAAATAAAATTTTTATCTTCAAAAATTTTTTAGCTCCTGTTAACAAAAAAATTTTTCAATTATCAGATTATAAGAAAATATTAAATAATTATTATTTTAATAATATAAGAAAATGGCTAAAATAGTTAAACAATTGGAATTGGGAATAGATTTAGGAACATCAAATACATTAGTTTATTTAAAAGGGAAAGGGATTATATTTGAGGAGCCTTCAGTTATTGCTTTTGATAAAAGAAGTGGAAATATTATCTCAATCGGAAAAGATGCACAAAAGATGCTAGGAAGGGCGCCAATGAATATAGAAGTTACAAAACCAATTAATTACGGGATAATAACAGATTTAGAAGCAACAAGTTCATTTTTAGCAAAGATATTGGATATATTAAAAAAACAATACATCTCAATATTTAGACCAAAAGCAGTTATAGGGATCCCATTAAATTTAACTGAGGTTCAAATTAGAGGAGTTGTTGATGCTGCAAAAACAGCGGGTTTTAAAGAGGTACATATTGTGGAAGAACCAATTGCAGCAGCATTAGGTGGAAATTTAGATATAGAAGAAGCAAAGGGAATAGCATTAGTTGATATTGGAGGAGGCACAACAGAAATTTCTATTATATCATTGGGAGGGATAGTTATTGGTAAAAGCATAAAAATAGCAGGTGATAGATTTAATCAAAACTTGCTTAACCATGTAAGATTTAAGTATAATTTAATTGTGGGGGAAAGCCAAATTGAAGAAGCAAAGATAGCTATAAGTAGTATTGTTGGGAAAAATAACTTTTATAACTTGAAAGGAAGGGATGCTATAACAACACTACCAAAAGAAGTTACAATATCAAGCTTAGATTTGAAGGAAGCATTGGCTCCATCATTAAATGAGCTTGTTGAAGAAATCAAAGATGTTTTAAACCTAACGCCACCAGATTTGATAGGTGACATAGGGAATAAGGGAATATATTTAACTGGTGGCAGTAGTCAAATAGAAGGACTAGCAAGTTTTTTGGAGAAAGAATTAAATGTTACGGTCAATCAATTAGAAGCACCCCTTCATTCTGTTATCTTGGGCCTTGGAAGAATAGTGGAAAATTTAGAATATTATAAAAAATTTTGTTTAATATAAAATGAGGGATAGCAAAAAATTCTTAATAATTTATCTTATAATCGTTCTTATATTTTTATCAAATTTTAATAAGTCAATAGCAAAAGAATATTCAAATATTTATACCGATGTTTTAAGTTTGCAAAAAATTGCTCAAAAAATATTTTCTAGCATAAAAAATATCCTTCCTTTTATAAAACCAGATGAATATAAAAAGAAATATTATGATCTTTTAAAAGAAATAGCGCAAATAAAGATAGCCGAAAGAGAAAAGGCATTTTTGGAATCTTTAAATCTTATAAAATCAAGGTATCCAAATTCAACTGAAGTAAAAATTTTAAACCAAGGAGCAGGGGGGATATTATACATAACATCCCAAAATAAGATAAAAGAGGGCTCTATTGTTTTAGATGAAAATTGGGTTTTGATAGGAAAAGTTAGAAAAGAAATCAAAGATAATGTTTATGAAGTTATCACCCTAAATTATCCTAATTTACAATTTAATGTTGCAAATTTAAATGGAGAAATCATTGGGCTTGCAAAAACAACAGGATTGGGTTATATAGAAGTTAATTATATTGAACCTCAGATAAAAATAAAAACTGGGGACCTTATAACAACCGGAGGAGACGATCTATTTAGTAGGGGATTTATAATAGGTGATGTAATAGATTTACAAAAATCAGAATATTTCCAAAAAATAACAATCTCCCCAATAGGGAACTTTGATAGTGACAGATTTATTGTTATTCAATGATAGTAGTTTATTTATTAATTTTAGAATTTTTTTGTAGGGCATTAATCTCTAAAAATTTATTTTTTACAATCCCTTTTTTATTAATCTATTTTTCAAATAAAAACAGATATTTTATTCCAGTATTTTTAATTTTTTCTTTTTTAAATGATCTAATATTTGTTTTACCAATTGGGCTTACAGGGCTTGTTTTAGGGTTTTGTATTATTTTATTGTACTTTCTTTCTGGTTTTATAAATTTGAATAAATTTTTAGGATTGTTTTTATCATTAATTATGGTTTTATCAATTTTTTTAACATCAATATTTTATCTAAAATTTAGCTCATTACCATTTTATTTTCTTTTTTACATCTTTATAATTAATTTTCTATATTCAATTTTTATCATTATTATTTATAAATTAATATAATGGATTGGATAGATGAAGAAATTTTAAAAGAGAAAGAAGATGTTATTTTTAAAAAAATTGAGTTTCCGAAGATTCTTTATTATATTTTTTTAATAATTTTGTTTATATCAACAGTTATAGGATTTAAAATTATTATTCTAGAAAATAAAAAGTGGTCCTTATATGCAAAAGAAAATTTATCTATAAAATTACTACAACCAGCCCCAAGAGGATTAATATTTGATAGAAATAAAAACCCTTTAGCCACAAATCTATCATCATTCGACTTGGTTTTAGATTTTACACATTTGAAAGATAGTGATAGAGACTATTTTTTAGATTTAATCAATAAATATAACTTCGATTATGAAATAGATGGAAATGTGCTTATTGCTAAAAATATACCGAAAGATTTAGCTTTTAACATAATGATCCATTATCCTAATTATTTAAATGTAAGGATTATAAATTCCTTTTCAAGATTTTATCCATATAAAGAAGCATTGGGTAATTTAATAGGATATTTGGGCTTTCCAAATGATGAAGAGATTAAAGAATATAATGTATCGCAAAAAGATTATGTAGGAAAAGAAGGGTTAGAAAAAACTTACCAAAAATTTTTATCAGGAATTCCAGGGGTTATAGAGCTTGAAAAAGATACAAGGGAAAATATAATTAAAACAATCGAAAAAAAAGAGGCAAGGCCGGGTTACAATATTGAACTTTCTATTGATGCTAATTTTCAGAAAAAAGCTTATGAATTGATGGACAAATATTTCAAAGAAAATGGATATAAAAAGGGAGGTCTTATTGTTATGAATCCAAAAACAGGAGAGATAATTTCTTTAATATCTTATCCAAGCTATGATAATAATATCTTTATAAGCGATAGAGAAAGAATAAATGAAGTTTTAAATAATCAAAATAACCCCTTGTTTAATAGAATAGTATCCGGTCTTTATAATCCTGGTTCTACAATAAAACCAATATTGGCTATTGGAGCTTTGGAGGAAAAAATTATTGATCCAAATAAAAAGATATTAGCAAATGGAGAAATAAAAATTCCTAATCCATATTTTCCAGGAAAATATTCTATATTTAAAGATTGGAAGGTTCATGGATGGGTTGATATGAGGGAAGCAATTGCTAATTCTGTAAATGTATATTTTTATACAATAGGTGGTGGCTATGATGATCAAGCTGGCCTTGGAATATGGAGGATAAAAAAATATTTTGAATTATTTGGTTTAGGAAGAAAAACTGGGATTGATTTATTAGGAGAAAAAGATGGATATATAGGTGATCCTAATTTAAAAAAGAGAAATGTTTTAGATCCTATCTGGAGGATAGGTGATACTTATAATGTTAGCATTGGACAAGGAGAGATTTTGGTAACCCCATTACAAATAGCATTATTTACATCAGCATTAGCAGAAAATAAAATTGTTGTTCCTTATCTTGTTAAAAAAATTTATGATCAAAATGGAAATATTATTTATGAAAGAAAACCTATTGTTTTAAAGGAAAATTTGGTGAATCAAGAAAATTTAAAAATTGTTCAAGAAGGAATGAGAATGACAGTAACATCTGGCACAGCAAAGATTTTAAATTATTTGAAGATAGAAGTTGCTGGAAAAAGTGGTACGCCTCAGATTTTTGGAAAGAAAAAACTAAATGCTATATTTACAGGATATGCTCCTTATAATAACCCTGAAATTGTTATGACTCTATTTATTGAAGAAGTGCCTACGGGTTCAGTGGCAACATTACCTTTATACAAATCTTTAATGGAATTATATTTTGGAAAATAAGATGTTAGGAGCTAATGTTCCAACAATTGGTGGAATTCATACTGGATTTAAATGGGCTGATGAATGGGGATGTGAATGTATTCAGATTTATCTTACCCCTTCAAGAACTTGAAAAGTGAAAAAACTATCTCAAGAAGAAATTTCTAAATTCAGAACTGCTTGGCAAGAAAGTTCAGTGAAAGAAGTAGTTGCTCATATACCATATTTGGTTAATTTAGCTTCACCAGATAAAAAGCTTTATCAAAAATCAATTAATCGCTTAAAAACTGAAATTTCCCGTGCAGAAAAATTCGGAATTTCTCTATTGGTTTTGCATCCAGGAAGCTATGGAAAATCAGATAAAGAAGAAGGAATAAAAGAATCATTGAAGCTTTAAATAGAGTTTTAGAAGATAATCCTTCAGTAAAAATTCTTTTAGAGATAATGGCTGGTCAAGGAACAATGATTGGCTCTCGATTTGAAGAATTGGCTTTGATATTAGAGAAGGTTCAAAAACCAGAATTTTTAGGAGTTTGTCTTGATACTGGTCATTTATTTATGGCTGGATATGATATTAGAAGTTATGAAGGATATAAAAAGGTTCTTCATCAATTTGATAGAATTATTGGAATAGAAAAAATCAAAGCCATTCATCTCAATGATTCAAAAACAGATTTAGGATCAAAAATCGATTGCCATGCTAATATCGGTGAAGGAAAATTAGGACTTCAGGTATTTCATGTTATTTTAAGAGACAAAAGATTCAAAGGAATTCCAAAAATTTTAGAAATACCAGAAAGAGATAAAAAGAGCAAAGAAAATTTAGAATTATTAAAAATTTGACAAATTTAAAAAGTAGATTAAATTTTAGTAGCACAATAAAATTAAAAAGGGAGGGATAAGAACATGCATTAACTCACTATATTTACAAATCTAAACGCATTCTTTTTTGAAACTCAAAAAAGCCGTACTTTTTATAGGCAGAGATTCCAATTTGATTTCTTGAATCAACCAAAATCTCAATAAACTTTATTTTTCTTTTTTTAAACCAATTTTTAACTTCTTTAAACAATAATTCACCAATCCTTTTTCTCCGAAATTTTTTATCAACATACATTTGACCAAGTTCACCGATTTTTCTCTCTCGGCAATAAAAATGGGGTTTATGAATTCCAATATTTAAAAAACCAATAATTTTATCTTTAACTTTGGCTACAAAAAATTTTTGATTTTTTCTCTTTTTGGAAAAAAATTTATTTAGACGTTTCTCTAAATGTTTTCTTCTTTCTTTTCCAGATTTATAATATTTAGAATCAATCTTTTTATGAAAATCGGCCAGTCCCATTTGTAATTTGATAATCTGATTAAAATCTCTTTTTTTAGCTTCTTCAATTTTTATTTTCATATTTTTCCTTTATCAAAATTTTATTTTCTTCTATTCGGTGCCCAGAGATTTGTCCACCAATCTGAAGGCTTTTGATTTTTTATTTTTTGGCAATCTCTTTTGCCAATTTTGTAAACATTAATTTTTCTTGTTGACTTTCTCTTTTTCCTTTTAACCAATCTTTTGCTTCTTTACTTCCTTGAAATTCATATTCTTTCAAAAGTAAAATTTCATCCAATAAATCAGCATCTTTGGCAATTTTTGCTTCCAATGTTTTTCTTTCTTGGTACTCTTTTGAAATTTCTAACAATTCTTTTGAATTTGGCAGTTTTTTCAATTGTTCTTCTCTAATCTCTTCTTCATAAACCTTTAAATATCTTTTATTAACCCAATTTTGATCTCCGGCCCTTGCTTCTTCAATATCATGCAAAAGACACATTTTTATCACCTTATCAACATCAGCATTCAATTCTTTTGCCAAAAAATAACCGATAAAAGCAGTTCTGAAAGAATGAGAAGAGATATTATCTGATTCGTCTTTGAAAAACAGCGTCTGCTGATGAGACCTTAAAATTCTTCTCAAGGTTCCTAATTCATAAAAAAATGAAACCAACTTTTGAAATTTATTTTTCATATCCTAATTTTACTAAAATTTAATCTACTTTTTAAATTTGTCAAATTTTTAATAATTCTAAATTTTCTTTGCTCTTTTTATCTCTTTCTGGTATTTCTAAAATTTTTGGAATTTCTTCAAATCTTTTTTAGTAAAAAATTGATGTCTTGTTTTTTTGTTAAATTTTTTATTTTTTGAATCTTACTTGGATACTGGTTGCTTTCCAATTTTTAATTTTAAAAACGTTAAAATGAAGGTGCGGTTTATCCATACGCCCAGATAGTCCAGAATATCCGAGCAAATCCCCGGCCTTTACTTTATCGCCGATTTTTACTACTATTTGTTTTTTTCCAAAGTGTAGATATTCGGCAAAAGTTCCATCGCTATGTTTTATAACCACACAATTTACTTTCTTTTCATATTGACGACCCAACCCCCATTTATTAGAATTATCTTTTACTCTTACTACCCTTCCTCTTCTTGCGGCTAAAATAAGAGTGCCCACTGGCATTGAAAAATCAATCGCATAGCGGCTTTCCGGATAATTCTCGTGGGCATACAAACCTTTTGGTCTCACTAACCTTTTTTTAATTCTTTCTGGAAATGGTAACCGATATTTTAATTGTATATATCACTATTAAAATTTTATCATAACTTTTGTTAAAAATAAATAATCAGATTAGTTAAAATTATTTCTTTTATAATAGTTAATTCATCTTTGTTATCTAAAGCCATATGCGAAAAACTATGGTTTCCTATAGTATGTCCTTGAGAATGAATATTATTTAAAATATCTGGGTACTGTAGAGCTTTTTTACCCACTACAAAAAATGTGGCCTTTATATTATTTTTAGATAAAATTTCTAAAATTTTATTAGTAATATCAGGATTAGGCCCATCATCAAATGTCAGGGTCACCACTTTAGAAGTTGTGGAAATTTTTCTAATCTCCTCACACTTGGAAGCGCCAATTGCTATGTTATTAAATCTAAAAATATATAATGATAAAAATAAAAAGATTAGAAATTTTAAAAAATAATCATATATTATCCTCCTTGTTTTGAATTTCTACTCCTTTTGGCTTCATCATTCCACCACAATTTGCTTTTCTATCTCCAGGATTAATATCTACATGTTTTGACCATAAACAATTTGGGCAATGATCAATATAACCTGTACCCTTAACAAAAGTACCACATCTTTCACAACGAAAATCTTCTATCCTTCTTTGAAATTTCTTTTGCATATTCATCTTACATAAGTTAACCAATTTTTATATTTAGGCTCTTCTCCATAAACTATTTTATGGAATTTCTCTTTTAAAATTTTTGTTATTTCCCCTATCTCACCTCTGTTTATTAATTTATTATCAATTTTAAATATGGGTGTAACTTCAGCTGCTGTACCCGTAAAGAATGCTTCATCACAATTTTTGAGTTCTTTTATTGATATATCTTTTTCAATTACCTTAAATTTTAAATCTTTTGCAATTCTAATAATTGAATCTCTTGTTATTCCTGGTAATATATTCCCCAATTTAGGAGTACAAATTATCTTATTTTTAACAATAAAAATATTTTCTCCTGGACCTTCTGCTATATATCCTCTATAATCTAAAAGTAATGCTTCATCAAAATTTGAATCTTTAGCATCAAGGCTTGCAAATATAGAGTTTACATAATAGCCGCAAATTTTTGCTTCAGAAATTATAGATTTTGGATGCAATCTTATAAATTTAGAAATTTTAACTTTAACTTTATCTTTTAAATATTTACCCCAGGGCCAAATAGCTATTGCGCAATTTATCTCTGCTCCTTTTGGATTTAAACCCATTTTACCATATCCATAAAACACAATTGGCCTTATATAACATTCATCTACTTTATTTATTTTTATAAGTTCTATAATTGCTTTTTTAATCTGATTTTTATTAAATGGGATTTTAATCTTTAAAAATTTCGCAGAATTAAATAATCTATCTATATGCTCATTTAATCTAAATATTGCTGGTCCTCTATTAGTTTTATAACATCTTATTCCTTCAAAAACCCCTGAACCATAATGAAGAGCATGGGACAAAATATGAATTTTAGCATCTTCCCATTTTACAAATTTTCCATTCATCCAAATAAATTTTGTTTTTTCCATATTTCATAAATTATAAAATAATTTTAAAATTTATTAAATGATAAGTTGTATTATTCCAGCTTACAATGAGGAGAAAAGAATAAAAGATGTAATTGAAGCTATAAAAAATTCTAAATTAATAGATGAAATAATAGTTGTTTCAGATGGTTCAACTGATAATACTTATGAAATGGCAAAAAATGTAATATTGATAAAGTTATAAGATTAGAGAAAAATATTGGTAAGGGAGGAGCTATAATGGAAGGATTAAAATATGCAAAAGGTAATGTTATAGTTTTAGTTGATGCTGATCTTAGGGGATTAAATAGAGAAAATTTAGAAAGATTAATTAAGCCTGTTTTAGAAAATAAAGTAGATATGTGCATAGGAAGTAATATTCCTTTTGTTGTAAAGCAATTTTCTGGTTTAAGGTGTTTAAAAAGATTTTTATTAGAAGATGAAAAATTAGGTAGTATTGAAAATTTGAAAAATAGTAGATTTAATATTGAAAGTGAATTAAATAAAAGAGCAAAAAGGGGTGGATTTAAAGTTTTATATGTGAAAATGAAAGGAGTAAGAAATGTTCATAAGATTAAAAAATATGGGCTTAGAGAAGGGATTAAAAGAACAATAGATATGTATGTTCAGATCTTAAAATATAAGATAAAAAAATTTTTTAAAATTTGGGCGGGAGAGGAATCGAACCTCTGACCTTCTCGTTGTAAGCGAGACGTTCTGCCACTGAACTACCCGCCCATATATTTAAATTATAACTTTTTATGGACCCAGTGGGAATCGAACCCACATCCCTGCACAGCGAATGCAGTGCTTTACCATTAAGCTATGGGCCCTGTTATTCTTATAACTTCATCAATTGTTGTCATCTTATTTATAGCTTTTATTAATCCATCTTGTTGTAAATCAACAAAGCCT
The DNA here is from genome assembly GCA_049970635.1 of Minisyncoccia bacterium. Taxonomy (GTDB): domain Bacteria; phylum Patescibacteriota; class Minisyncoccia; order UBA6257; family HR35; genus JBMFMO01. Next base: position 15,868 of record JBMFMO010000004.1, read on the forward strand.
TCTTTTCTTGCTTCTTCTAAAATCTTTTCCTCTGTTGGTTCATGGTAAATTATCCTTTCCATCTCTTTAGTAATTCTTAAAAATTCAAATATCCCTAACCTACCTTTGTATCCAGTATGTAAACATTTTTCACATCCTTTTGCTTTAACAAATTTTATATTTTCAAAATCAATTTTACCTTTAATTTTCTCTGGTATTGTTTCTAATCTTTTTTTTATTAATTCAACTAATTTTTTATCAGGCCCGTATTCTTCTTTACAATAATTACAAACCTTTCTTACTAATCTTTGTGCTATAACTAATCTTAATGCTGATGGGATAAGTGATTTATCTACCCCTAAATCTATTAATCTTGGTATTGCTCCTAAAGAATCATTTGTATGTAATGTTGAAAGAACTAAGTGCCCTGTTAAGGAAGCATTAATTGCTATATTTGCTGTCTCTGAATCTCTAATCTCACCAACTAATATAACATCTGGATCCTGTCTTAATATAGATCTTAAACCATTTGCAAAAGTATAATTTTCTCTTGGGTTTACCTGAGTTTGTGTTATTCCTTCAAGCTTATATTCTATCGGATCTTCTATTGTTATTATTTTTATCTCTGGTCTTTTAATAGTATTTAATATAGCATATTGTGTTGTTGTTTTACCAGAACCAGTTGGCCCTGTACTTAAAATTAAACCATTTGGTAACTTAATATAATAAGATAAAATCTCTAAATCATCTTCTCTTAAACCCAAATCAGTTAATCTAAGTAAAATTTTTTCTACATCTAAAATCCTCATAACTATTGTCTCCTCATATTGTGTTGGGATTGTGCTTACCCTTACCTCAAGCCTTTTTTCTCCAAATGATATAGAAAATCTTCCATCTTGTGGTTTTGTTGTAATATTTAATAAAAGCCCTGCTAAAAGTTTTATCTTATTTTTTATTAATTGATAAAGTTTTTTATCAAAGCTTGCTACATCATATAAAATACCATCTATTCTTAATTTAACAATTATTTCATCTTCTGTTGGCTCTAAATGTACATCAGATGCTTCAAATTTTATAGCACCAGCAAATATATAATTTATTATCTCAAATGGATTTTCTTTTTCATATCTTTTAATATAAGAACTTAAATCTTCTTTTTTTATAATCTCTTTTGTTATCTTATTCAATGCTTCTATATCTATCTCTAAAACCTCTAAATATTTTACCTTCTTTTTTTGAATATATTTATATTCCTCTAATCCCTTCTCCAAACTTTTTAATGATACAACTCCAAGTTCTGTATTAAATCCCTTGTTTCTAAGTTCATTCAAATAATCTTTAACCTCTTTTTTTGTTGGATTATATGCTCCTATAATTAAATTACCACCATGTTTATCTATTGGAACAATTTTTAGATCTCTTGCTATATCTTCTGGTACTTCTTTTAATGCTTCTGGGTTTACTTTATAAAAAGCTAAATTAAAATATTTTAAACCAAGCTTTTGTGCAAGTTTTTCAGCTAAATCCTCCTCTTCTTCCCCTCTTTGTTTTTCTAACCATTCTTGAATTTCTTCTTCTTCCATTAAAATAATTATAAAGGATGGGAAGTTTTTTGAAAAGATCTTTATTGTTTTTAGTAATTTTTGTAGCAATAATATCTATAATATTTTTGATTTGGGCATCAATTTTAATATTAACATTACCAAGCCCTGATGTTGTTATCGGAAAAGCCTTAGGTGGAAGCACGCAGATATATGATAGAACAGGAAAGATTTTGCTTTATGAAATCGGAATAAGAAGATATTGGGTGGATTACAAAGATATACCTATCAATCTTATTTATGCTGTTTTAGCAGCAGAAGATGATTCATTTTTCCAACATTATGGAGTAAGTATAAAGGGAATTATAAGGGCTTTATGGCTTGATATAAAAACAGGAAGCTTAGAATACGGTGGGTCAACAATCACTCAGCAATTAGTAAGAAACCTATTTTTAGGAAATGAAAAGACATTTTCAAGAAAATTTAAAGAAATAATTTTAGCATTAGAATTTGAAAGGAAATTTTCGAAAGAACAAATCTTAACATATTATTTAAATACCATAAACTATGGTTATGGAAATATAGGGATAAAAGCTGCTACTGATTTTTATTTCAATAAAGATTTAAAAGATATAGATTGGAATGAGGCAGTTATTTTAGCAGCAATACCAAAGTCACCAAAATATTATGCACCAGTAAGTGAGGAAAATATAATAAGATTAAAGAGCAGAAAAAAAGCAATTTTAGATAGATTAAAGGAATTAAATTGGATAAGTAATGAAGAATATAAAAATGCTTTGAATGAAAAGATAAAACTATGTGAGAAAAAATATTATAAGATAGCTGCACCACATTTTGTTTTAGAGGTTAAAAAATTTTTAGAAGAAAATTATCCTAATATTAATTTAGAAACAGCTGGTTGGAAAGTTATAACAACATTAAATTATGATTATCAAAAAATTGCTGAAGATTCTGTAAGGGTTGGGGTGGAAAGAAATAAAAAATTGTATCAAGGAAATAATGCAAGCTTATTAATGATGAACTCTGAGACAGGAGAAATCTTAGCAATGGTTGGCTCTTATGATTTTAATAATAAAGAGATACAAGGACAAGTTAATATGACTACATGGCCAAGACAGCTTGGTTCTGCATTTAAACCGTTCTCTTATGTAACATTGTTCCAATTGGGTTATCCTATAGAAACAGTTGTCTTTGATGTAAAAACAAATTTCGGGACAAATGAAAACCCTTATATACCTCAAAATTTTGATAAAAAATTTAGAGGGCCAGTAAATTTAAAAAGGGCATTAGGAGAATCATTGAATGTTCCTGCAATAAAAGTTTTTTATTTAGCTGGGCCAGAAAGGGTTATAGAAAATGCCAAAAAATTCGGAATTACTACATTAAAAGAATTTAAAGATTATGGTCTTTCTTTGGGTATAGGTACAGCTGAAGTAAGAATGATTGATGCTGTAAGAGCATACTCTGTTTTTAGTAATGATGGAGAATTAGTAAGCCAAACTATGATTTTAAAGATTATTGATCAAAATGGAAAGATAATTTACGAGTACAAGCCTCAAAAGATAAGGGTTATAGATTCTCAACCAGTAAGAATGCTAAATTCTATCTTAAAGGATATTGATGCAAGAAGAGGATTGTTTGGTGCTAATTTAAATTTAACAAAAGTTGATAATTATGAGATTGCATTAAAAACAGGTACAAGTGATTATTTTAGAGATGCATGGGCTTTTGGATATACTCCAAATTTTGTTGTTGCTGTTTGGGCAGGGAATACAGATGGAACACCAATGAAAGCAGGTATAAGCTTAGTTGCAGCATTACCAATATGGCATTCTTTTATATCTCAGATTATAAAAGATTACCCAAATACAAAATTCTTAGATCCGTTACCAGTAAAAGTTAATAAACCAATGTTAAATGGGAATTGGGTTTCAGAATATGGGGTTCATAATATATTATTCTATGTAGATAGAAACAATCCATTAGGACCTATGCCGCAAAATCCCTACAAAGATCCTCAATTTTCAAATTGGGAAAATGGAGTTCAGGCTTGGCTCACTGCTTCTCAATTTTAATCCTATAATCTGGGAAAAATCTTTTAACTAATAATTCTATCTCTTTAAATTCTTCATATTTTAAATTTTTATCTGTATTTAGAATAAAATTTTTTCTATTGATTGAGATTTTCATATTTAAATTTTTATACTTTTCATTTAATATCTTTGAAAGCTCCAAGATTTTACTCTTTTTAATATTAATTTTTTCCATTACATAGGAATAAGAATATAGATAAAATCTTCTTCTAATGGTGATTTAAATAATGCAGGTTTTATACTTATTTCATCAGGAATATTCAATCCTAAAAATATCCTATCACTATCTATATTTTTTACACCATCATTAAAAAAGTCAAAATTAAAGTTAAATTCTATCTCGTTTTCTATATCACATTTTTCAAAATCTATCTTTATATTATTTCTACTTTCTCCAATTAATTCATTTTTTGTATAAAATTCAGCGACATTTTTATTGGGAATCAATTTTATCTTTAATTCCTTAGATTGATCTAAAAAAACTTTATTTAATTTTAATGCCTTTAATGCTTCTTCTCTATCAAAGTTAATTATTATATTAAAATCTTTGGGGATAACTTGTTGATAATCTGGGAATTCAATTGTTAATAATCTTGAAATTAATAACTGATTTTCTAAATCAAATGTTATTTGATTTGGCTCAATATAAATCCTTAATTTTATTGGTTTTTTCTTAATTCTCAAATATTCATAAATGATTTTTTCAGGAATCAATATTTTTACTTCATCTTTTAAATTTGTAATTATTAAATCTTTTTTTATTTTAACCTCAGATAATCTTATTGTATCAGTTGTTACTAATCTTAAATATTTATCATCTAACCATAAATAAGCTCCTGCAAATTCTGGTTTTATCATTTCAGCTGTTTTTATATTCGTAAATAATCTTATTAAGTAGTTTTCAAACATTTCATTATCAATCTCTATATAATTATCCTTTCTATATTCAGGTATAACTACAAATTCTTCTTTTGAAATTCCTGGCAACGTAGCAAAAGAATTTTCTCCTTTTATTATTAAATTATTTTCTTTCTCTTCTAATTCAATCGTATCTTCATAAAAATTTTGTATTATTTCATAAAATTGTTTTGCAGGAATTAAAATTTCGCCTTCTTTTTCTATTTTTCCACTTAATTTTGCTATATAAGAAATTTCTAAATCTGAAGAATAAACATAAATTTCATCATTTTCTGCCTTTAATTTAAAAAAATTTAATATGGTTAAATCAGATTGCTTTGGACAAATTTGATTAACATTTGATACTATATCTAATAACGTATTTTTAAATAATATAACTTTCATAATACACGCTGTTGATATTTTAATATTTTTAAAATATCTATCTTATTTTTAAATTATTTAATCCCGACCTATTTAATAATTTGTGGATAAATTCTTAATAACTAACCCTCTAAAATTCTTTGTTTTAAAACCTCTATCTCTTGTGAAAGATCAAAATCTTCTTGGATCTCCTTTGTTATTTTTTCATATGAATACAATGCTGTAGTATGATCTCTATTATTCAAAATTTCTCCTATTCTAGTATATGATAATTTACCTACTTCCCTTAAAAGATACATAACAATCTGCCTTGGTTTAGATAAATCTTTTCTTCTGGCTCTTTTTAAAATATCCTCTTCTTTTAAATTATAGAATTCAGCAACTTTTTTTATTATTGTTTTATAAGAAACCTTTTTTATATTACTTTGAAGGTATTCTTTTATCATTTGTTCTACCTTAGAATCGGTAGGGTTTTGTGTATATTTCAATTTAAACATAAGATAATTTAAACATCCCTCTAATTCCCTTATATTCTTCGTAATTTTTTGTGCTATAAGTTCTAATATATCATCCTTTAGATAATAACCCCTTTCTTGGTTTTTCATCTTTAATATAGCTAATCTAGTCTCAAAATCAGGGGGGATTATATCTATAATTAAGCCACCCTCAAATCTTGACTGAAGCCTTTCTTCAATGTCTTTTATCATTCTTGGTGGTCTATCAGATGAAAAAACTATTTGTTTTTTAAGGTTAAATAATTCATTAAATGTATGGAATAATTCTTCTTGTGTTTTTGTTTTGCCAGATATAAAATGAACATCATCTAAAATTAATAAATCTACATCTCTAAATTTTTTCCTAAATTCATCAATTGTTTGATTTCTTAAACTATTTATAAGCTCATTTGTAAATTGCTCTGTAGTAGCATATCTTATCTTTTTTGTTCCAGAATATTTTCTATAAACCTCATTTCCTATTGCTTGTAATAAATGTGTTTTACCAAGACCAACCCCACCATAAATAAATAAAGGATTTATATAGCTACCAAGATTATTAACAACACCTTCTGCTGCTGCAAATGCAAGCTCATTATTACTACCAACAACAAAATTATCAAATCTATATCTTGGATTTAAATTTGTACTAGGGTTTACTTCAAATATACTTATCTTTTGCTGATAGACAACCCTCCTCCTTATAGTTTTTTTAGTAACTTTATCAAGTGAGACTTCATATTCTATTGATTTTATATCTCCTATTTTTTCTTTTAAAGTTTTTAATAATATGATATTAAATTTAGTTGTAATCCAATTTTTAACTAATTTACTTGGTACTTCTAATTTTAAAACTCCATCAATTATTTGAATTGGTCTTACATTACTAAACCATGTTTTTACTGTTGGCTTTGAGATCTTTTCTTCTAATTCCTTTAAAACTTCCTCCCACTTTTTTTGAATATTTACTCCATCCATTTTATTATATAATTATATAAATTAATCAAGAAGAACAAAAATGAGCAAATTAAGAAGAAAAAGAAAGATAGGTTTTTTAAAAAGGTCGAGTTATAAAGGAGGGAAAAAAATTATAAAAAGAAGGATTAGGAAGGGAAGAAAAAGGATAAATGTTGCATAAAAAATACAGATTATCTAATTTTGATTTTAAAAAATTTTTTAAAAAAGAAAAAATTTCAAATTCTATTTTTAAAATTTATAGATTAAAATCAGATAATGGCTTACCAAAATTTTCAGTTCAAACAAATATTAAAAAATCAGTAGAGAGAAACAAATTAAGAAGAAGAATATATGAAATTTTAAGAAAAAACCTAAAGAAAATCCCTGTTTTTTACTACTTAATTTTAGTTGATGAAAGTGCAAAAAAAATGAAATTTAATGATCTTGAAGAAAGACTATTAAAATTATTAATAAAATGGACCTCATAATAAATATAATTTCAAACCCAATTCATTCTTTGTTTATTATTTTTTTTAATTTAACGAAAGATCTTGGCATAACAATCATCCTATTTACATTTCTTTTAAAGATAATCTTATTTCCATTAGATTTTTTATTGTTTAAAGAAGAAAAAAAGCTTCAAAAAATAAGAAAAAGAATTGATGAAGAGACAAAAGGTATAAAAGACTTTTTAGAAAGAGGAAAAATTATGACAAAAATCTATCAAGAAGAAAAATTAAACCCATTTACAAATATATTTTTACAATTTATAACAATAATTATATTTTTAGCAGTTTTTTTGGTTATAAAAAATATCTTAAATACATTAAATCCAAGCTTTTTAGGAATCATAGATTTATCAAAGCCAAATTTTTACTTAGGATTAATCCTACTTATTACTCAAATAATCTTTGCTTTTACGCAACCAAAAGAAGCTAGAAAAATTGCAATTTTCCTTTCTGGTTTCATTGGTATATTATTTTTTATATTTCCATCAGGATTTTTAGTATATTGGCTTATTAACACATTATTAACAATTTTAGAAAGGAAGATTTTTTTGAGGGATGAAATAAAGCCTACTGTCATATCTATTGATAAAAAATAATCCAGCACTCGTAAGTTGGGGGTTTATCACATCAAACTTATTTGTTAGGTTTATACTCTTTATCTCATTTTTTGTAGGATTATAAAATATTAGCTTATCAACAAAATTTAATTTAAGATTATACCAATCATAATAATTTTCTATATTTTGATTTAATGGAACACCACAAACCAAAATATCTTTAAAATCACACTTTTCTTTTAATGTACCAAAATTGAATTCAGCCAACTTTTCTCCTTTATTATTTATAAGATAAGATTTCCATCTATTCTTTAGAGATGAAAAAAATATTAAATCATTTTTGTTTGTTATTAAGCTTATATTATCAGTTTCATCAAATAAAAATTCTCTATCCCCATTTTCTTTAATTAAAATTATTGGAGACTTTCTATCTCTTTCATAAACTACTAATCCATTATTCAAAGAATCCATATCTAAATTAAAGATGTAAATATTAAATAATTTTTTAATCTCGTTATCTTCTAATTTTGCAATATATGGCGGAGAGCCCATAAGGTAAAGATATAAATCAAAATCTTTCCATAAAACCCTTTCAGTGTTATATGGCAAGCTTATCTTTTTATCTTTTAATAGATCCAAATAATAAAAGTTATTTTTTTCTTTAATAACAATCTTATTAAAATCTTTAGAATATGAAACAAAATTAATATCAGGATTTTTATATAATTCTTTATATGTTTTTGATTCTAAATCATATTCCCTTATTGTTTTTGAATTTAAATCATAAGCATAAAGATATGGGTAATCTATCTTTACAAAAGAAATTGGAAGATCAAAAAATTGAGTAGGTGTTAATACATTTTGCGTTGTTGTTCCTATTTCTGTTGTTGTTTCAACTGTAGATGTTGGTAATTCAATTTTTTCTCTCTCTACTTTTTCCAATTCAGGTACAATCCTCTTTTCAGGCTTTGAAGGCAAAAACTCCCTTCCTACATAAATAATTAAAGATAGAATAACAATTAAACCAAGAGCTAAAAAAATATATTTAACTGCTTTCATTATTTTCTCTTATAAATTATCGCAAAGATTATAAAAATTATTAAAAGAAAAAGAATAGAGTATAAAATTAATTTTATATATGTTGTTTTAGCATATGTTACAGGAATGGTTGGTGTTGCTGTTTTTTCTTTCTCTATAGATTGGATATATGTTTTATAAAATTCAGAGTTTAAAGGAGATAATGGATAATAAGGATTATTTGCACTTTTACAATCAAGTGGGCATAATTTTTCTTCTCCCTCTTCGCACCTATTATTTTCATTACAGATTGCTACACTTTCTAAATTAATAGATCCTAAATATCTATTATTTTTATCAAAAAAATCAATCTTTTTTGCATTTATTATATAAGGTAAGACAATCTTATTTTCTCCGATATTTAAATCTACCCTAAATTTATAGATTAAATTATCATTAAAACCCTTAAATAAAATATAATAATTGCCATTTTCCTCAATTGGCTTTATTAAAATATTTATATCTATTGGAATCTCTGTCTTATTATTTAAATAAACATTATTCCCATCAAAGATTACGTCTAAATACAAACCTTCTTGTAAATTTTTTTCTTGGGAATTCGCAATAATTGGTAAAAAAATTATTAAAAATATTAGAAATTTTTTAAACATTTTTTATAGTATTAATTATACGTGCTATTGCTGCCCTTTTAATATCTGTTAGCGCTCTTTCACTTCCTGCTTTATATATAATTAATGCTGCCATAATAGAATCATTACTATACTTAGGATCTTTAATTAAATCCCATTTTTGATAACTATATAATCTTCTTATAGCAAGGGCTGCAACAATCTCTGGTTTATCTAATGGACCTCCTATATTTTTATTATATTGATGCCCTTCAGTTTTTGGAACGCTAAAACCCTTTCCAGGTAATACAGCTAAGACTTGATTGATTTCAGCTTTTGATATATTTTCAGTTCCAAAATAACCAGCTATATCATTTCTACCCCAGTTTGGAGGATAACATCCTTGGCCTCCACTTTCTGATATTAATAATGCTTTCATAAGAGCTTTTACTTGATTCTTTGTAAGATTTTTCCCATCAAGCTTATATTTTGTTAAGTTAAAATAACCCTCTTGTACTCCAATTCCTTTATCTACTAATCTATCTATAGCATTAAAAATATCTTTACATTTTTCCTTGTTAAAGCTTGGCAAATAATATGACTCAACTTGACTTATTTCCTGAGCCACTTTCGGGAACTCAGTTTCCAATAATTCTACTGGTACCTCTAATCTTACAACCCTTGGTAATATTAATTTAGCATTGAATATATTAGGATTTACCCAATATAGTATAGCACCAAAGATAAATATAACAATTAATCCTTTTAATGAACCAAACATCTTACTTTTTCCATCTGCTTTTTTATCAGATATAGGGCTTAACATATACAATATAGCACCATATAGAAAATATAAAAAAGCTATTAAAACTCCAATAGCTACACAAAGATTATATACACCTTGAAGACAAAATTGTAATGCTCCTGGATTCTGGCTTAAAATATCTGGCTTGCAATATTCTTGTATAAAACCAGTTAAGTTCCCCATTTAAATTTTTCTTTTAAATAATCTTTTAATTCTTCTATTTTTACTCTTTTTTGTTCTGCTGTATCTCTGTCTCTAACTGTTATATCATTTTTTTCTAATGTTTCAAAGTCTATTGTTATACAATAAGGAGTTCCAATCTCATCTTGTCTTCTATATCTTCTTCCTATTGATCCTGTTTCATCATAAAATGTTATAAAATCATTCTTTAATAAATCATAAACCTCTCTTGCTTTTTTTACTAAATTTTCTCTATTTGATAATAATGGGAAAACTGCAATTTGTATCGGTGC
>JBMFMO010000005.1:0-25229 GCA_049970635.1 Minisyncoccia bacterium
CTATGAAGATAAACAAAAATTGGATCCACAAAAAATATAATGTTCTCGTTTTAAGATTAGATAGTTTATTAAAATTATTAAATTTTCAGAAGATTGATTTTTTAAAGATTGATGTTGAAGGAGTAAAACTTTTTATTTTACGTTCTTTGGGAGAAAGTCTTTCAAAAGTTTTCTACATTTTGTTTGAATTTTCTGAAGAAAATTACAAAAAATTTGGCTATTCAGAAAAAGATATTTTTTCTTTCTTAGAAAAAACAAATTTTAAAATTCATCGCTTAATTTTTGAAAATGGAAAATTTTATTTTAAAATAGTAAAATCTATTCAAGAGATTCCTTCAAAAATTTGTATCAATCTTTTAGCCAGTATCAATGAATTAGAATAAACCATGGAAAAACCAACAGTTTCAATTATCATTCCCACATTCAATAGAGCAAAACTTTTAAAAAGAGCGCTTGAAAGTGTTTTGAATCAAGATTATGAAAACATTATTGAAATTATTGTGACTGATGATGGATCTACCGATGAGACAGAAAAAATTGTTGAAGAATTTCAGAAAAAAGATCAAAGGATAATTTTTGTTAAAAATACAAAATATCCAAAAGGTCCTACAGGAAATAAAAACAATGGCTTGGATTTTGCCAAAGGAGATTTTATTGGCATTTTAGATGATGACGATGTTTTATTACCTGATGCAATTTCAAAGTTGATTAATGTCTATTTAGAGAAAGGTTACAAAATGATTTTTGGAAATTGTTTAATGTCAGATAACAATCAATTTTCTGGAAAAACTTATGGCAAATCAGAAGAAGTTAATTACAAAGATATAATTTGTGGAAAATATGAAGGAGAATATTGGGGGATTTTTCATAAAGATTTATTAAGAGAAAAAAGATTTTCAACAGATACTTTTGGTGGAGAAGTAATTTTATGGTGGCAAATGTACAAAATTTCTCCTGGCTATTATTTAAATGAACCAGTAAGAATTTATAATGTTGAAAATCCTGAGGCAGTTTCAAGAAAATATTTAAAATTCCCTCAAAAATCATTTTTAAATTACAAATACACTTTAGATTTTTATGGCGAAGATCTAAAGAAATTTTGTCCAAAAAGATTTATAAAAGTTTGCATTTTAGCTGCATTTTTTGCTAGAATAGCTGGGGATTATAAAAATTTCTTAAAATATACAAAATTGGCATTTCAAACAAAAGAAAATTTTCTTTTTAAAACCTTATTTCTTTTGATCTTTTCTCTCCCTTTGCCAAAATTTTTCTTCATCTCCCTTTACTTTTTTGGGAAAAAACTACTTAGGCTAAAATCAAAAACATGCTTTGTTGCATAAAAAGAACGGGACCATCAAGCTTACTGATTTTAATTTCTCAATTTTTTAACCCGCCTTGACCAGTGGGGGCAGGCAGGGAAAATGAGAGATTAAATTTTCAAGATAAAAAGGTTATTAAATTTACAAAACATTATTATTTTAGATTTTCGAAGCGATAAATTTAAAACTGAACCAGTTAAACCAGGAAAAAGCACAAAATAGAATTTGTTGCTAATAAAGATTTTATAATTGAATCTTATTGGTTCTTAAGTAATCTTAAAAAAACCAGAACTAAAAGTTATTGTAAAGTAAATCAATTTTTGCGATTTCGACGAGTAATCTTCTTGGATCCTCTAATTTTTTCATCATAATAAATTAATTTATCATCGACTAATTCTTTTGCTAGTAAAAATAATCTGGCCCACAATTTTAACCTTTTTTAGGTGTCATCTTCTTAAAAATCTCTTCTTGTAATTTTTCTGCCTTGTTCATATTTTGATTATAAACCGGGCCTGGTTAATAAAATAATTTCAAAACACATATTTTAAAGTTTGATTTTTGATTTGAATATTTTTTGAAAATTTTTGGGATATTTTTGAAGATAATCTTGAAGTTTTTTGCTATCTATCTTACTTTTAAAGTTTTGTAATAAGCTTGAGGGCAGAGTTTCTTTAAAATAAATAAAGTCAATTAATGTTTTTTCTAAATCAGAAACTGGCAAGTAAAGGTTGTAATATTTTAGATAATCAAAACCAAAGAAATATTTTGATTTTAATCTTTTTATAATGACATTTGAATCTAATATTTTTCTTATCCCTTGTCTTACTTTCTTTGTAGTAATAATAACAACATTTGTTTCTTGTTCCCAAAAATTATATAAACTTAAGGCTTCATAAAGTCCTAAATAGGCGGGTTTGAAACAGAAAACTGAAAGAATAGGATCATCAAATTTGCTATAAAAACTTTTTGTTATCCTAAAAATTTCTTTTTGTTTCGTTAATTTATTCAAAATTAGATAAGCATAATTTTTTTCTTTAACAATTCTTTGAATATCTCTAGATGTAAAAACAGGAGTTTTCTGTATAAATTCTCTTATTTTTTGAATGTGTTTATTTTTCTGCATAATTTTTAATTTTATTTAAAATGTCATTTAATTTTGGTGCTACGCCGACAATAATTAAAAATTTTAATTCTTTTTCATCAATCGGTTTTTTAAAATTATTCAACAATTTATTAATTTCTTTCTTAATTTTTTCTTTATCAGCATAATTTAAAAGAAAATAAATATCATAGAGATCTCTTACCATTTTTCTTTTAAGATAGGCTGCAACTTTTTCTTCGATTAGATCTTCAGCCGATAAAGTATTAATTACAAATTTCAAACCTTCGGCTGTTTCATACTCTTTGGTTATATAATTTTCAATCTTTTTAAATAAAACTTCCAATCTTATTTCAACTTCATTTTGTTTTAATCTCGAATAAAAAGCATTGGAAGTAAATTTCTTTTTTAGAATTTTAATTCCTAAATTTTCTAATTTTTCAAAAAATTTTAAAATTTTATTTTTTTCTCTGGGAGAAAGATAAAAATCGACGTCTTCAGAAAACCTATTTCCTTGATAACATCGCCAAATAGCAGTTCCACCGTGTAAAACAGCAGTTTCGAAATAGTCAAAAATTTCACGAACTAAAATATCTTGAAAGATAGCAATTTCTCGATGAAGTCTTTTCTTTAGTTTTTTAATAATTGGTAATTCAACCATTCTTATATTTTAATATAAGTTTGGTTAAATCTCAAAATATTTTTTGCAAGAAATTTAATTTTATCATTTTTCAAAGACAAAAAATTTAGCTAATAGAAAATTTAGAATATAAGTAAAACCAGAAGAAATGATTAATGAAAAAAGATAATAAAATTTTAAAATATCTGTTAAAAAATAAACAGTAATAGAATAAAAAATTAAACCAAAAAGTTGGGTTAAAATAAATTTAAATAATCTTTTTAAATAAAATTCTTTTTTAGTTTCAAATGTTATAAAGGCTTGAAAATTAAAATTAAAAAGTAACCCACTTAAGTATCCTATAATTGCTGAAATTAAATAATAAAGATTTAACTTTTCAGTTAAAAAATAAGTTAGGAAGAAAGTAATTAAAAAAGCAATTCCACCACCAATACCATATAAAAAAATTTTTTTTATATTATCTTTCATTTTTCTAATACGCACCAAAAATCTAAACAACCTATAAATTTATATCCATTACTTAAAAACTTACCTGCTTCATCTTGATAAAATTTATCAAAATTTGGATTTCCAACCAAAACGATCTTTGATTTATTTATACAATTAGGAGAGCTTAAAATATTTTTTCTTAAATACCATTGGATTATTCCATCAAAACCTATTCCTAAATTATTTTTAGCCTCACAAATATCATAATCATTAACAAGATTTTTTACATTTTTTAAAAATTGAATATCTTTAGGCCCTAAGATTAAAAGTTTATTATAAAAATCATTCATATTTTTTGATGAGAAATAATAACCAAGAGAGAAAATTAAAATTATTAAAATAAGACCAAAAATTCTATTAATTTTTATTGATTCATAAAAAATTAAGCTTGTTAAAAATGCTATTGATCCAGAAAAAAATATAACACCATAAGGATGAGTTGCCCATTGTTTTAAAATAAGAAGAATAAAAATTGGAAATAATATTAAAGGAGTAAAAATATGAAAATTTTTAAAGTTTTTTATAAAGAGAATAAATCCAATAAAAGATGTTATTAAAAAGAAGATTGTAAAATTAAGCTTTAATCTACTAAATATTGATATTATCCATAAAACAAAAGGTACACTACCTGCTCTTCCTTTGAATGCATCTATTAAATCTTTATAAAATATTGGTCCTTTTAAGATATAAAAATGTAAAAAATTTAATAAAAAAACACCTATTGTGAATATCGGAATATAAAAGAGAAGCCTTTCCTTTTTTAAATTGCTTGAGAATAAAAGATATACCCACAAAGAAAAGGGCATAAGATAATAAAACCAGTTTGTCAAACCACCTAAAATTATTGAAGCTAAAAATAAGATTAAATTTAGTTTTGAAGGATTGTATTTATAAAATACAAAGAATGAAAAAGTTATTAATGCTGTTGGAACGCCAAATACTGCTAATTCCAATAATTTCCCATAATAGATAGATGAAGGCAATATTATAAAAATTAAACTTATTAATAATGGCATATAGAATTCCTCAAAAATTTTTGTTAAAGCTAAGTAAAAGATTATCAAAGAGATTAAATAAACCAAAAATACACTTATTCTTGTTGTAAGCTCAGAAATTCCAAAAAATTTATAGATAATATAAGTTGGTATTAAAAAGAAGGATGGATGATGAGTATAAAAATATTTTGGGTCAAAATTATTATCTACAAAATGGATCCCGTACATTCCAAATTTTAAATTTAAGATTCCATGATTTAACCAATTCATAACTGTAACACCATATAAGCCATTATTATCTTCGCTTATATGTAAAAATGGAGAATTGATGTTATTGGAGATCAATAGTGAGTAGAAAAATATTATAAGAAGGATAGATAAAATTTTTATAAGATTTTTCCCCCTATAAGTTTTTGAATATATATCTAAAATTTTAGATAAAATTAAAAAACCATCCTTTATCTTTATCTTCTTACCTTCTTTTCTCGGATTGTAGCTTATTTCAACTTCTTTTATTCTTAATCCTGATTTAAAAAATTCATAACTTAAACAAACATTATCAAATACAAAATTATTTTCTTTGTACTTTAAAAGATTGCCTATTAATTTTTTAGGAAACAATTTATAACATGTAGCATTATCAGAAAAATTTGATCCAATAAAAAAATTAAATATTTTTGTTAATACCCTTCCACCAAAATAAAATAATTTAAATTTTTTAAATCTCCTAACACCTATAACTATATCTGCCTCATTTTTATCTATAGGTTCTAAAAGTTTATTATAGTCATTTGGATCATATTCTAAATCAGCATCTTGTATTAAGATATAATCTCCTGTTATATGTTTAAACCCTTCTTTTATAGAAGAACCCTTTCCCTCGTTTTTCTTTTTGAAAATTATCTTTGCTTTATCTTTAAATCTTTTTAAAATATCCCTTGTTTTGTCTATTGAACCATCATCAACAACTATTATTTCTTTCTTCCAGTTTTCTGGCAATTTTACATCAATAACCTTATTTAACAATTCCTCGATTGTTTTTTCCTCATTATAAACAGGAATTATTATTGAAAGCTTCATCTTAAATTATAAAATTTTTTAATATAATTTAATAATGGAAGAGATTTTAAGAAATTTTAAAGAACAGTTTTTGTTTGACCCAATTATAGAAAATTTAGAAAATTTTAAAGAAAAAAATAAATTTTTAATTGTTGGAATGGGAGGCTCAATATTGGCTGGTGGTTTATTAAAGATATTGAAAGAAGATCTTGATATAATTTTACATTCAAATTTTGGCTTACCTAAATTAAATGATTTAAATGAAAGAAAAATAATATTTGTATCACATTCTGGAAATACAGAAGAAACATTAGATTCTTTTGAGGTATCTTTTAAAAATAATTTTGATTGTTTTGTTATATCATCTGATGGTGCTTTATTAAAGAGAGCAATTGACTTAAAAATCCCTTATATAAAAATTCCAAATTCAAAAATCCCTCCTAGGCTTGCTTTAGTTTATATATTTAAATCTTTATTAAAAGTTATAAATGATGAAAATGGTTTGAAAGAGATTTCTTTATTAAAAAATTATTTTGATACAGAAAAGATTGAAAAAGAGGGTAGGGAATTAGCTGAAAAAATTAAAGGCTATATCCCAATAATCTATTCTTCAAATAAAAATTTTTATCTTGCATATAACTTTAAAATAAGATTTAATGAAACATCCAAAATTCCTTCATTTTGCAATACATTTCCAGAATTATCTCATAATGAGATAGAGGGTCTTAATGAAGATTTATCAAAAAGTTTCTTTTTTATCTTTTTAAAAGATAAAGATGATGATGTTAGGATATTAAAGAGGATAGAAATTTGTAAGAAGATTTTAGAAGATAAAAAATTCAAAGTAGAGGTAATAAATTTTGAAGATAAAAATATCTATTATAAGATTTTCTCACTCATAAATCTTGCAGATTGGACATCTTATTATTTAGCAAAAATTTATAAAAAAGATCCGATAAAAACAGAGATAATTGAAAAGATTAAAAAACTTTCAAAAGATTAAAAAACATAGAAAAATCCAGCACTTTTTCAATCTAAAATTTTATTCATCTAAAAATTTTAATCTCCATTTAATAGAGAAAAAATAAAAAGATACCCCTTAAGTAAAAAATAATTTTATCTATTATAATTTTTAAATATAGCAAAAATTTATAAAAAAGATCCATAGATGGGGATTCAAGATAGGGATTATTACAAAGAAAAATTAAATGAGATTGAAAAGATAAAAGATAGAAAGAATATTATTATTTTTATAATAGTTGTAATTTTAATTTTAGGATTAATTTTAAGTTTAATTTAATGTATATTTTAGGAAATATAGGAGGAACAAAAACAAGGATAGGAATAAGCAAAAATTTGAAAAAAATTGATAAAATATTCCTCTATTCAACTCCTAAATTTTATAAAGAATTTTTAGAATTAATCTCTAAATTTCTCCATATTGGAAAAGTAGGTAATCTTAAGGCTTCTTGTTTTGGTTTTGCAGGTGTTTTTGATAAGAAAAAAGAAAGATTAATCTTTGCTCCAAATTTAAAGGATTATGAAAATAAAAATTTAAAAAATGATTTAGAAAAAATTTTAAACTGCAAAGTATATTTAGAAAATGATGCAATATTAGAAGCATTAGAAGAAGCAAATTTTGGGGCAGGGAAGAAATTTAAAATTTTTGGATATGTAACATTAGGGACAGGAATTGGTGGAGCAAAGGTTGTTAATTTTAAAATAGATGAAAATTATTTTGGTTTTGAGCCAGGCCATTCTTTGTTTTTAATTCAAGATAAAGATAAAATCATCCCAATAGAAGTTGAAGAAGTTTTAGGTGGTAAAAGTATTGAAAGAGCTATAGGAAAAAATCCTAAAGATATAAAAGATGAAAAATTTTGGATAAATTATTCAAAGATTCTCGCTCTATTTTTAATTAATATAAGTCTTTTATGGTCTATTGAAGGGATTATTTTAGGTGGTTCATTAACAAAAAGTGTAAATTTTAAAGTTTTAAAGAAGGAATTTAACAGATTTTATCCTTTTTCAATTAAACCAAAAATTTTAAAAGCAAAGATTAAAAAATCAAAGGGATTATATGGAGCATTATTGTTTTTAAAAGATAAATTATCTTAAAATTTTTTTCATATAAATAGCATTTTCTACTGCATATCCTTCAAAATCATTGTTAAAATATATAAAAACCTTTTTTGGTTTTAATTTTTTAATCTTTACAGCCCATTTTTTTAATTCATCTTCGCTATATTTACCAGCAAACAAAGGTCTTCCATGGAATCTTACATAGACAAAATCTGCAGTTTTTGCAAAATCAGTTTGCCATCTTGGAGAATCAGAGATACAAAAGGCAACATTTTCATCTTTTAAAATTTTATAAACTTCATCATTAAGCCAGCTTTTGTTTCTAAATTCTATAGAAAGTAAAATTTCCTCTCTTATTCTTTTTATTTCTTTAATAAATTTTTTTAATTTTTCTAAATCTAATTTAAGGCTTGGAGGAAGTTGAATAAGTATTGGGCCAAGATTTTCCTTTAAAGAAAAATAATTATTTAAAGTTTCTTTTAAAATTCTCTTATTATCTTTATCTAAATTTAATCTTCTAAAATGTGTAAAAAGTCTATAAAGTTTTATTGAAAATTTAAAATTTTTATCTTTTATTATATCTTTCCATTTTTCAAATGTTGTTTTTCTTGTTTGATGATAAAAACTTGTATTTATTTCAACTGTATTAAAATATTTAGAATAAAATTCTAACCAATCTTTTGGATTTAAATCTTCTGGATAAAACTTGCTTTTCCAATGATGATATTGCCAACCAGATGTTCCTATATAAATTTTCATTCTTCTATTAACGGAACAAAACTAAATCCTTGATAATACTCTTTTTTTATTTCTCCTTCGATCTTCATTATTTTCCAAATTCCATTCTTATCTGGCATTACTAAAATCCCATTATTTTCTAATTGGTCAATTAATGGTTTTGGAATCTCTTTTTGTGCTGCAGCGCTTACCAATATTCTATCAAATGGCGATTTTTCAATCCATCCTTTTGAACCATCTCCAAGTTTTAATTCAACAATCCCATTTTTTATATAGTTATATTTCTCAATATTTGATTTCCCAAAATTAAATATTGAAGGCAGAATTTCTATTCCATAAACTTTTCCTTTAAAATCTTTAGGATCTACTTTTTCTTTTGGAGAAAATTTTTTATCAGTAACTATATAAGCTAATAATGTAGTTGTCCATCCGGAACCAAACCCAACATCTAAAATTTTTTGATCCTTTTTAGGTTCTAATAATTCTAACATAAAAGCTACTGTCCATGGCTGAGAAATTGTTTGTCCTTCTCCTATTGGTAAGGGATAATCACCATATGCTTCGTAAATATAATCTTCTTTTACAAAATCTTTTCTATCAATATTTAAAAATGCCTCAATAATTTTTTCAGATCTTAAAACGCCAGATTCTCTTAAGGCATTAACAAGGTCTTTATTTGATGAATAAAGCATTATTTTGGAAGATAAGGCAATAAAGCCATCTCCCTTGCTCTTTTTATTGCTTGTGCCAATTTTCTTTGATGCTTACTACAAACACCTGTTTTTTTCCTAGGCTTTATTTTCATTCCAGCAGTTAAAAATCTTTTTAAAACATCAATATCTTTATAATCTATCTCTTTTGCATTTTGTGAACAAAAATAACATGTCATTTTATTATATTTTAAGATATTTTTGAATTGCAATGCAAGTTGATATTATGCTTATTATTAATATAAAAGAAAATATTGATAAATTAATTATAAAAAAATTTTGGTAGAAAAAAAGTCCTGGATTTAATGATGGAACTATCTTATTCCAAAAATTCTCTGTTTTAATTAAAATCAAAACAACACAACCCTCGCTAAATATAAAACCTAAAAATGCTGATATGATATTGAAAACTCCAAATGGTAATGCTATGTAATAATTTGGTGCACCTATTAATCTATAAATTTCTATATCGTCTTTTTGAGAATAAATTGAAAGTATTGTTAAGTTGAATATTATTAAGAATGTGAAGGCAGAGATTATTATTAAAAGCATTGTTATCAAAATCTTAGCATAGTTTGATAAGGATATAAATCTTTGGATTGCTTTTTGATTTTCATAGTATGTTAAAAATTCTATTGTTGCTCTATATGGAGATTGTTCAATATATTTTGCTATTTCATTATAAACTTCTGGATCATCTGATTTTACAATTAAATAATCAACTAATGGATTTATATTTAATTCTTTTAATGCTTCACCTATTACAGGATTTGCTATTGCTTCTTTTTTAAACTTTTCTAATGCTATATCTTTTGTTACATATTTTACTTCTTTAACTTTTGGAAAATTTTCTAATATATTCTTTAATCTATCAATATCTTCTTTTGGAGTATCTGTCTTGAAATATATAGAAAAGTCTAATCTTTCTTTTACTGAATTTATAGTTTCATTAATGATGTAATATCCAAAAATTCCTGAAAACAAAAATAGGCTCATCAAAAAAATCATAAAAACATTAACAATAGTAATTGTTTTTTTTCTATAAAATAAATCTATTCCTTGGTTAATTATTTTTAAAAGGAACATTTAAATCAAAGTATATTTTCCAGGATTTTCATCCTTAATTATCCTACCAGTTTGAAGCGTTATAACTCTTTTATTTAAATAATCGACTATATCTTTGTGATGTGTTGCTAAAACTATAGTAATTCCATCCTCATTGATTCTTTTTAAAATCTCTACAATTTCTCTTGCGCTAATAGGATCAAGATTTCCTGTTGGTTCATCTGCTAATAATGTTTCAGAACCAACTGCCAATGCTCTTGCTATTGCTACTTTCTGTTTTTCACCGCCAGATAAAAATTTTGCTAATATAGGAGCATGATTCCATAAATCAACTATTCTTAAAACTTCCTCAACCTTCCTTTTTATCTCTTTATTTGAATAGCCAAGAATCTCTAATGGAATCTTTATATTATCATAAACAGTTCTATCTAATAAAAGTTTAAATTCTTGAAAAACAATCCCTATCTTTTTCCTTAATTTTTGAACAGCACTACCTTTTAATCTTGTATAATCTAGGTTTTTATATAAGATAAAGCCTTGAGTAGGCTCCTCTTCCTTTCTTATTAATTTTAAAATTGTTGTTTTACCGGCTCCTGATTTTCCAACTAAAATTACAAATTCACCTGAAGTTATCTCAAAACTCATTCTATCAATAGCCACTATATTTGGCTCATATAATTTTGTTACATTTTTAAATATTATCATTATAAAATTGCTCCTAAGGGATGTATTAATTTTAATCCCCCATTTAATACTTCATCTAAATTTCTTGTTTCATAATTAAATTGATGATCCTTAACTAATTTATAAGGATCAATAATATAAGATCTTTTTTGATATCCCCAACTTATTTCAACCCTTCCTTTTAATTCTTCAATTTTTTTTGTTTTTTGATCCTCCATATAATTTAAAATCCTTGATTTTAATATTTGCAAAGCCTTTTCTTTGTTTTTATGTTGATATCTTTCACTTTGGCAAGTAACAACAATGTTTAATGGTTTATATCTTATCCTTACAGCAGTTTCAACCTTATTTACATTCTGCCCTCCTTTTGCAGATGCTCTAAATGTTTGTATCTCTAAATCTTTATCATTAATCTCTATTTTTGGATCTTCTATTAATGGTAAAACTTCAACATATGCAAAGCTTGTATGCCTTAATCTTTTTTTTGAAAATGGTGAAATTCTAACTAGTCTATGAACGCCTTTTTCAAACTTCAATATAGGGTAATATCCATTTTCTATCTCAAAACTTATAAATTTATATCCTCCATACTCATTCTCATCACTATCTAAAATATTATATCTTATTTTATTTTTTTCAAAAAAATTTTTATACATTTTAGTTAAAATTCCAACCCAATCCTCAGCATCCTTTCCACCGGCACCAACATAAATATTCATTATAACTTTGCTATTTTTATAATCATTTTTTAAGCAAAAATTATAATATAAATCTTTTAAAATATCTTTAGCATTTTTATAATCTTCATTTTTAAGAAAATCAAAAACCT
Organism: Minisyncoccia bacterium; assembly: GCA_049970635.1. Classification (GTDB taxonomy): domain Bacteria; phylum Patescibacteriota; class Minisyncoccia; order UBA6257; family HR35; genus JBMFMO01. Next base: position 11,710 of record JBMFMO010000005.1, read on the forward strand.
TTTCAATCTTATCTTTTATATTTTTAAGTTTTTCAAGCTCCTCCAATTTTTTAAAATTTTCTTCTTTCTCCCAAAATTTTTCACTTTGGGCCTCCCTCTCAATCTCCTCTATTTTTTTATTAATTTTAGCTAAATCAAAGACAGTCCTCTAAAAATAGAAGAGTCCTTTTCCAATTTTCATCTTTTATATCTTTTAAAATCTCCATTTGCCCTGGGAGGGAGTCGAACCCCCAACCTCCTGGTTAAGAGCCAGTTGCTCTACCACTTGAGCTACCAGGGCCTAATAATATTATAAAATAACACGGACTAGACACGGACTTAACACGGACTAGACACGGACTAAACACGGACTATAATAGACCTATATACTCTGTCCGAACTGTCCGTGTATAGTCCGAAAAAGTCCGTGTATAGTCCGAACCAGTCTACTATTCAATACAACAATCAATTATCTTTTGAATTATTTTTCTAAGAGTTCCCATAAAGCCTCCTTTTTCTTTATCATGGATATTCAATTGGTCATCATCAATTTTTTTAACTTCTCCAATATCAATTAATTTCAAATTTAATCCCCAGAACAAAGACCATAAATCATATGCTTTAAAAAATAGATCCTCTGCCTCTTCTTTTTTCCCTTCTTGATAATATTTTGTTCCAACCTCAATTAACCTCATTGAAGCAGCAAGAAGATGTTTGCTGATGCACCATTGTTCAGAATTAGGATCTATATCCTTTACTAATTTTGCTAAAAGTTCTTTTCTTATTTGCCTTGTTTGATTTAAAAGATCAAAATATTTTTCATTTTGAGTTTTTGCTCCAGAAAAGAAAAAATGCTCTTCAATCGAAATTAAATTCATTATTGCTACTGACAAATCTTCATCAGAAGACAAATCTAATTTTTCTTTCTTACTTTCCTCAACCTTTTTTAATAACTCCTCAATTTTTAATTTTGTATTTTCCATAATTTTATTTTAACAAGATTTAGCAAATTTTCCAAAAGATTAAGCTTAATATTAATAAGATAAAAATTGGAATAATAACTTTTTGGAATTTAAAATATACTTTGCCATTATTTCTCTTTATTAAATAATTGTTTAAATTTATCCCTAATAGTAATCCTATTGTTCCACAAATTATTCCAAAAATCAATTTATCAATTCCTAAAAATTTATTTTCTTTTTGCCCTATTATTTTGTAATAATAAAATGGATAAATTGTTAAAAAGTAAAAAAATATAAAGATTAATGGTTTCCTGAATAAAAACTTGATTTTTTTCTTATTTAAAAAATCTATTGTCCATAAAACTAAATAGATTAATAAAGCACCAATCCAAACCCCAGAAATCAAATCATCTATTCCTAAATATCTGCAAAGTCCGACTCCTGCTGCTACTCCAATTGTACAAACTGGGCACATTATTCTAAATAAAATCTTCCTTCTATATTCTTAATTATACCTCTAACTTCCATATGGGTTAATATTGTAAGGATATCTTGAATGTTCATCTTTGTTTTTATCGAAATCTCATCTAATGTTAATGGTTCAATCTTTAATAATTCATAAATTATCTCTTCTTTTGGCGTTAAATTTAATCTTATTACCTTCTCTTTCTTTTTTATATCAAAATCAAACTCACTTAAAATATCTTCAATAGATGTTACTAACCTTGCTCCTTGTTTTATTAAATTATGACTTCCTTCAAAATTTTTATTTGTTATTTCTCCTGGTACAACAAATATTTCTTTTCCATATTTTAAACCATAATTAGCTGTTATTAATGCTCCAGAATTTATAGGTGCTTCAATTATAACTATTCCATTTGATAAACCAGCTATAATCCTATTTCTTAATGGGAAATGTGGTTTTAATCCAGGTGTTCCTAAAGAATATTCGCTTATTATACCACCTCCTTTTTCTAATATTTTATCTATTAAATTTCTTTTGGGTGAATTTAATGCTAGATCTATGCCTTCTCCTAAAACAGCTATAGTTTTTCCAAATTCAATTGCTCCTCTATGTGCCATTTCATCAATCCCAAATGCTAACCCACTTATTATTGTTATTCCTAATTTAGAAAGTTCTTCAGAAAATTTTCTTGCAATATTTTTACCATAAGACGAAGCCCTTCTTGTTCCTACAATTGCTATTGGGAAACTTAAATCAATCTCTCCTAAAAGATAAAATCCCAATGGAGGCTCATCAATGTTTCTTAATTGTTCTGGATAATTATCGTCATCTATTGTTAAAATCTTTATTCCAAGCCTTTCAACCTTCTCATATTCCTTTTCTAAATCAATCTTTTCTTTAATTTTTAGTGCATCATACAACTTTTGAAAACTTTTTAGTTTTTGATATAATTTAAATATAGTTTGTTGGTATGGTTTATAAATTAAATTTATTATATTAAAATAAGCCTTTTCCATTCTTAAATTTTACCACAATGATCCAAAGCTTCTGGCAAATAGATTTTTTAGGGATATTTTTATCTAGATTGATAATAAGTATAGCGCTTTTTATCTTTGGATTTGAAAAAAGAAAAGAAGATAAAGTTTTTACAATTTTTTGTATTGGATCGAGTATCTTAAATTTTTTAGGGCTTTTATCATCATTCGTAGCCATAATATGGATAATATTTTTATTTTTAAAATTTTTGATAAGAAGAAGATTTGAATTATTTGAATTAGCTTTAGCTAGTTATTTTATTATGATTATTTTTGTAGGGCCGGGTAAATTAAGTGTAGATAGGATCTTTAATTTAAGATGGTAAATTATAGGGCAGAGGATATACAAGTTTTAGAAGGGATTGAAGCTGTAAGGAAAAGGCCTGCTATGTATATTGGAGGAACAGGTAAAAATGGCTTGCATCATTTAGTTTATGAAATTATAGGGAATGCAGTTGATGAAGCTTTAGCTGGTTATGCAAAAAATATTGAAGTTAAATTAATGAAAGGGAATAGGGTATCAATTAGTGATGATGGAAGAGGTATTCCTGTTGATATTCATCCAAAAACAAAGAAAACTGCGTTAGAAACTGTTTTAACATATCTTCATGCTGGTGGTAAATTTTCAAACAAAATTTATAAAGTTGCTGGAGGATTGCATGGTGTTGGTTTATCTGTTGTTAATGCTTTATCAAAATATTTAAAAGCAATAGTTTATAGAGAAGGATATGAATGGGTGCAAGAATATGAAAAAGGAATACCAAAAGGACCTGTAAAAAAGCTTAAAAAATCTAAAAAAACAGGAACAACAATTTTATTTGAGCCTGATAATAAAATATTTGAAGAAATAAACTTTGATAGAAATTTAATTTTGGACTATTTAAGAAATCAAGCATATTTAACAAAAGGATTAAGGATTAATTTTTATGATTTAAGAAACGAAGAGCCATTTTATTATAGTTTTTATTTTGAAGGAGGAATTGTTAGTTTTTTAAATTATCTATTAAAAAACAAAGAAACAATTTTACCACATTCAATCTATGAAAAGATAGAAGAAGAGGGAAGGGAATTTGAATTTTGTTTTAATTATGTAGAAAAACCAGAGACAAATATATTAAGCTTTACAAATAATATTCTAAATCCAGCAGGAGGAACGCATTTGACAGGATTTTTATCAGGACTTTTAAGGACATTTAATAAGTTTAATGAAGAATTTAATTCATCTAAAAAAAATAAAAATTTTAATATTGAAGATGTAAGAGGTGGGCTTTATGCTATTATATCATTAAAAATTCCTGAGCCACAATTTGAGGGACAAACAAAATTTAAATTGGGAAATCCAGAAGTTAAAAGCTTTGTTGAGAATAGATTATTTAATTTTTTGAGAGAATATTTTGGGAAAAATCCTGATGAATGTAAGAAAATTTTACAAAGATTAAATATAAATTTAGAAGCAAGAGAAGCACAAAAATCAGCAAAAGAAGCAATATTCAAGAAAAGAATATCATCTACGCTTATCTTATCTGGTAAATTAGCAGATTGTTCTTCAAAAGATTTTTCTAAAAGAGAGCTCTTTATAGTTGAAGGTGATTCTGCTGGTGGTTCAATGAAGCAAGGTAGAGATAGAAATTTTCAGGCTGTTCTTCCTTTAAGGGGAAAAATATTAAATGTTGAAAAGGCAAATTTATTGAAGATATTAAAATCGCAAGAGATTAAAAATTTAATAGTAGCATTAGGTACAGGAATTGGCAAGGATTTCAATATAAATAATTTGAGATACTCAAAGATAATTATAGCTACTGATGCAGATTCTGATGGAAAACATATACAAACACTCCTTTTAACTTTATTTTATAGATATTTTAAGGAATTAATTGAAAATGGATATATTTATATTGCGCAACCACCACTTTATAAGATACAAACAGGTAAAGAGACAAAATATGCATATAGCGATGAAGAAAAGGACAAGATTATTAAAAATCTAAAAAATAAAAATTTTATTGTTCAAAGGTATAAAGGATTAGGTGAAATGAACCCTGATGAATTATGGGAAACAACATTAAATCCACAAAATAGAATATTAAAAAAAGTTACAATTAAAGATGCAAAAAGAGCAGAAGAATTATTTTCAAAACTTATGGGAGTCGAAGTAGAACCAAGAAGAAAATTTATCGAAACATATGCTAGAGAGGTTAAAGAACTTGATATATAAAAAACCACTTCTATTTTTAGGTGGAGTAATTTCCACAATATTTCTCTATTTGTCATTGAATAATTTAAACTTTTATCCTATTTTAGTAATATTTTTATTATTTTTGAATTTTTATTATTTAAGGGGAGTAGAAATATTTTTAGGAAGCATTTTATTACCAGCTCCAATATTTTTAATAAAAACTTTTTATAATGCAAATATAATTCTTTTATTGATAATTTGGGTTTTTTATCTTTACCTATTTTTACATAAGCCTAAAGTTAGTTGGTCAATATTTTTATTTTCTACATTTTTATTCTTGAATATTTTATTAAATCATCTTTCAATACTTTCTATCTTTATCCTTTTATTTTCAATTTTATTTTTAATCTTTCTTTTTTCCTTTAGGAATAATTTATTAAGCTCAATTATCAAATCCATCTTTATTTCAGAGATATTTTGGCTTTCGTACTTCCTTCCATTTAATTTTTATTTAAGAAGCATATTAGTTTTTATTTTTTATATTTGGATTTTGAACAAAGATATTATATAATTTTTTAAAATGGAAGAAGAGATGCAATTAATCCCTTATGTAATAGAAAAAACTCCACAAGGCGAGAGAGCATACGATATTTATTCAAGATTATTAAAGGATAGAATAATTATTCTTGGTACCCCTATAACAGATAATGTTGCTAATGTTATTATTGCACAGCTTTTATTTTTAGAACATGAAGATCCTGAAAAAGATATATATTTTTATATAAATTCTCCAGGAGGCTCAGTAATGGCTGCTCTTGCTATTTATGATACTATGCAATATGTAAAACCAGATATATATACAATTGGGATAGGAATGGTTGCATCTGCTGCTGCTATTTTATTGGCTGCGGGGACAAAAAGCAAAAGAGCTGCCTTGCCAAATACAGAGATATTATTACATCAAATAATGGGAGAAGCAGCTGGTCAAGCAGTAGAAATTGAGATAACTGCTAAACAGATATTAAAGATGAAAGAAAGGGTGAATAAAATTTTAGCAAAGCATACAGGGCAACCATTAGAGAAGATAGAGAAAGATACTGATAGAGATTTTTATTTAAGCGCCGAAGAAGCAAAAGATTATGGCTTAATAGATAAGATTATAGAATATAATAAAAAATAATCTATTTCTTTTTTAAAATTTTTTCAATATTTTTTATCTTTCCTTTTAAAATAGCCTTTTTACATCTTGTACAAATCTTTATTCTTTTACCATTTGGTAAGGTAAATAATTGTAAATTTGGTTTTTGAAAATAAAAATTAGTAGGATTATATTTGCTCCTTGTCTTTTTTCTCTTTACTGCTTTTATTCTCCCCTTTCCGCAAATTTCACAAACCTTTCCCATTTTTTAATTATAATTTTATATTAATTTCTAATCCTTCTGGTATATCTTTAATCTCAGAATTAGGAATATTTTTTTTAACGTCATCTTTTATTGCTTGAATTTTTGCTTGATCTTTTTCTTCTATAACAAAGATCATATTATCTATCGAATAATTAATTTGGACTACCTTATATTTTGATAATTTGTCATAATAATCTTTTATCCTTGAATAATGTCTTGGTTTTATCTTTGAATATTCATTTAATAAAACCGTAAGATTTTTTATCTCCTGTTGATTTAATGTTGGCATTGTTACTGCTTTTATAGATTCTTTTATTAAACTATTTTCGCTTTCTATCTTTTTATCCCAATACCATAAACCAAAATTTACCATACCACTAAATATAATTATAAAAACAAGCCAAAAAATTAACAAATTGTTAATATAGGATAATGATATCTCTCTCTTTAAATCAATAACATTTAATTCAAGTTCTTCCCTTGATGAAGAATACAAAAGATCTAAAATACCTAAAACGCTTATCTCTTCTACGCTTTTTTTTGTTATTGATCTTACATCTATTATATTAAATTCTTTCAAAATGTCATCTGGAAAATTGCTTTCTTTATCTGAAACATAAAATACTGATTCAAGGGGTAGTTTTGCTTTTTCTTTTAAAAATTTCAAGATCCTTTTAAAAACAATAATTTCTCTTCCGCTATCCTCTTGTATAAATTCAGTAATAATATTTTGAACCTCACCGCTTTCCCATATAAAAGCAGTGACAACATTATTACAATAAATAAAGATGATATAACTTTTATCAAAATACAAAGAAAACTTTTTTTCTATAAAATTTAAAACATCTAAAAATATATGATCAATTTTTAGAGGTAAGAATTTATTTTTTATAAATTCTGCTGATAAAATATTCAAAACTTCTTTATTAAAAAACAATACAAAAATATTTTCTGCTTTTAATTTCTTATAACGCCAAATATAATTTTCTAATGGTATAGGTAATTCTTCTTTTAATTTTGTTGTTATTATATCTTTTAATTTACTTTCATCAACTCCTTTTAATAATAATTTTTGGACAAAGAAAGTTGGTAGATTCAAAACTACGCTAACATTTGCATTTTTATATTTTTTTGAAAGCTCTTTCAAAGCACTTGATAAATTATCTCTAATTAAATTATTTCTAATAAGAAAATTTCCCTCCTTAAAAAATTTATTAATAATTTTAAACCCCCCTCTCCCTTTTGTAGATTCAAAAATGCTTATCTTGCCAGGAGAGATAACAAAAGTTATATTTTTAGGTTTAAACTGAATATTTACCATTTTATCTTTTCTTTTATATACCAATCTTCAATTTTAACAAATAATTCGCTTGGATCATTAAGGTATGAAGTGTTAATATTTTTTAAATCCTTATTAACAAAATATATATAATATGGATTTGCGATAAAGATTATTGGCTCCACATTGTTTATTAAATTCTCTAATTCTTTAAGGTTTGACCTAAATTCATCTCCTTTCCCACATTCTAAATTCTGTATTATTTTTAAAAGCTCATGACTATCAACTTGCGTAAGATTAAATGTATAGCTTGGATCAAAGAACACTCTTAAATCAGGAATTAAATTATATGATAGCCCATATAATAAAGCCTGATAATTTTTATTAGGAATTATTTCATTATTTATATCTTCTATATTTACAATCTTTAACTTAAAGTTAAATTTTTTTTCTAAATATTCTCCTATTTTTATCATAAAGAAATTGTCAGGAACTATTATTTCTATATCGCTATAATCAACATTTTGCGCTTCGGTTTTCTCGTAAAATTTATCAAGCCCCAAAATCTTTTCTATACTTGGAGAAAATATAGAATAAGAAGGCTCTGCAAAATTTTCAAAGATATTTTTTACAATGAAATTTCTATCTATTGAATTTATAGGTCTAATATCTTTATTTATTTTTTTGCTATTAAAGAATAATGCTATAACCCTTGGAATTATTAATCTTCCGATATTATATTTTCTTCCGATTGATGATGTTAAATAAGAAGGTTTTACCCCTCCTAAAAAATCTATCTCTTTTACTTTTAGTGCAACATATGCAGTTTCAAAATTTGGATATGCATAAAAAATAACTTTTTCTATATATGGCTTTTTAAAATAAAATTTATTTCGTGATAGTTCAAAAACCTGTATATTCTCTCTTATGTTATATTTTTTACTTAAAACAAATGGACCACTTGAAACACTAACAATATCATCTTCATTTTTTTGCCACTCATCAAATCTATATTTACTAAATATTTTTATAGGAACAATTTTTACAAATGATATCTTTTGGATAAAATAGTTATCTTTTAAATCTAAAATAAACAAAACCCTTGAACTATCTAATTTTTCTAATTTCATATGATTTAAAAACATTTTAGTTATCTCATTATAGTTTTTAAAATAATCAAATGACCCTATAACATCGTCACTTGTAATTTTTTCACCATTGCTCCAATAAGCATCTTTTAGTTCTAATTCATATTTCAATCCATTTTCAAGAGGAGTTATTCTTTTTGCTAACTCATATTCATAACTTCCATTTCCATCCGGCCTTACTAATGAATCATAAATTAAATTGACAATAGTTTTTTCAGCAGTATTTTGAGCCAAGACAGGATTTATCGTATTTATGCTTTGTGTAAGGCCAATTCTTAATATACCACCATAAGTAGGTTCTTTTGTCTCTAAATTTTCAATTAAAAAATTAAAAAATAAAAATAAGATAAGAAATGAAATAAAAATACCAGAAAATATTAATATTAGTTCTATCTTGCTTAATTTTTTGAAAAACTTATAAATGAAAAGAAAAAATCTCTTCATAATAAAATTCTAATCAAAGAAAGTAATATAAAGAGCGAAGCTAATATCCAAGTTAAATAATAAATATGTTTTTCAATTCCTCTTCTTTGTAAAAAAGGCATTGTCCCAAAATATCCAAATATACTACCAAAAGAACCTCCTCTTTGCTGAAGAAGAATTAAAAAAATAAGAGCTATCGAAATTATTATAAGTAGAATATCTATTAAATTTGTCATCTTATTTTTTCTCTAATTTTTCTATGATATTTTAAAACTTCTAAATGCGCCCTTTTATCTAATAATTTTATAAAATTTTTTAAATTTTTTGGAATTTTTTCTAATTCAATTGGTCTTTTATTTTTATTATAATACAATAAACCCTTTGGCTTTGCTATTGATATAATTTTAAGATATTTTTCTAAACCATTATCTTTGATTGCTAAAAGGGCTTGATTATATTGTTGAATTCCTCCATCAACTAAAATTAGATCAGGAATTCCCCATTCTTTATGTTTTAATCTTCTATTTAAAATTTCATAAATCATTTTAGGATCATCTGGTTTTAAAACAGTTTTTATTCTAAATCTTCTTAATCCATTCTTTTCATATCTACCATCTTTAAATCTAACCATAACTCCAACCTTATAAACTCCTGAAAAATGAGCTACATCATATGCTTCAATTATATGCGGAATCTTTTTCAAAGAAAGCAAGTCCTTTAAATCTTTTAAAATTTTTATATCCTTCATATCAACACCCTCTTTTATTAAATTTATATTTGAAGTTATTTTATTTATAGCAGATATCTCTTTTTTTAATTTCATTCCTGTCTTCAAATCATTTTTCTTTAAGGCAGATTCAAGTTTTTCTAATAGTTCTTTTTTATATTTTTTTAAATCACAACTTAATATTTTTTTAATCTTTTTAATATTTTCATTATACAATTTTTTATCACCAGTCTCTCCTTTTTTACAACACCAACCGTAACAAAGACCCAATAAAGAATTTATACAACTTTTTGAGTGTTTTTTTAAACATGTACAAAATGGTATATCTTCTCTTATTATTTTTAATATTGTTCTAATAGCACTTCCTTCTGTAAATGGTCCTATATATTCACAATCATATCTTTCTGGTTGATGTGTGACAAAAACTTTTGGATATTCTTCATTTGTAAAACAAACATAAAAATATTGACTATCATCTTTTAATAAATAATTGTATTCAGGATCAAATTTTTTTATTAATTCAGCTTCTTTAATTAAAGCTTCTGCCTCTGAATCTAAAATTAAATATTCTAAATCTTTTGCTCTTTTAATTAAATCTATAATCTTTAAATTCTTACTTTTTAGATGTTGTTTAATCCTTTCCTTTAAATTAACTGCTTTCCCAACATATAAAACCCTTCCATCTTTATCTTTAAATATATAAACACCTATCTTATTTGGAATTTTTTCTATATCAATCATTTAGAAAAATAGAGCCAGGCTTACCACTTTTGCCTGGCTCTCCCACCCCCCGTGGCAAAGGCTCTTTTATTATTTTAAAATCCTTTCCAAATTTTCCAAAATCTCTCTATTTATAGAAAAAATATCTTTGCTTCCATCTATTATCTTCCAACCAAATTTTTTCCCATAATATAAATAACCTCTTCTAACTATATTTAAAATCTCAATTTTTTCAAATTTTCTAACCCTACTCTTTTTATCTTTATTTTTCAATCTTTTTACAGCTATTTTAGGGTCGATATCTAATATAATGACTAAATCAGGCTCTATATTGTTTCTTGAAATCTTATCTAATTTTTTAATAATTTCTTCATTAAAAATTTTTCTTAAACCACCATAATAAAATTGATAAGCATATGTAGATGGATAAGATCTATCAGATATAACTATATAACCTTTATCTAAAAATTTTTTTAAATTTTTATATTGCAAAAATCTATCAGCTAAAAATAAAAACAAATCAGCAACAGGATCTTTTACTTTTTTAATTAAATTTGTTATATCTTTATTTTGTGGTTCTTTTGTTAAGATAACTTTTTTATATTTTTTCTTTAAATTTTTATATAAAATATTTGATTGGGTTGTACCCCCACTACCATCTATTCCTTCAATAATTATTAATCTACCTTTCATTCTTCTATTTCTATTCCCATAGATTTTGCTGTTCCAATTACTATTTTCATAGCCTTTTCTATATCATTAGTATTTAAATCAGGTAGCTTCTCTTCTGCAATCTTTCTTACATCTTCTTTTTTTAATTTACCAACAATAACTTTTTTAGCTTCTCCGCTTCCTTTTTCAATTTTTAAATATCTTTTTATAAGATCGCTAACAGGAGGTTTTTTAATAGAAAAATCAAATGTTCTATCTTCATAAATTATTATTTCAACAGGTATTTTAACACCCTTATCATTCTTAGTTGCTTCATTAAATTTACTACAAAATTCACCTATATTAATACCGTATTGAGCCAATGAAGGACCAATTGGCGGCGCTGGTGTTGCTTCTCCAGCTGGAATTATTAACTTTACTTTTGCTTTTATCTCTTTCATATTTTTTTAACTTGTAATATATCGACCTCAATTGGAGTTTCTCTATTAAAAATTGAAACTGTAACCTTTAATTTACCTCTTTCTTTATCAATATCAGAAACCTTTCCCTGCATTCCTTTAAAAATACCTTGAATTATTTGAACAAGATCTCCTACCTTTATATCAATCTCTAAAGGAGGCTCCTCCATACTTGTTCTTCTAATTAATTCATCAATCTCATTTTTATCTATTGGAATAGGAGTTGTACCTGTTCCAACAAATCCTGTAACCTTTGGGGTGTTTCTTACTAAATACCAAGAATCATCTGTTACAATCATATCTACAAAAACATATCCAGGATGTATCTTTTTTTCAACCAAAATTCTTTTCTTTCCTTTTACCTCCCATACTTTTTCTTTAGGAACCAAAACATTAAAAATTTTGTCCTTCATATCAAAAGCTTCTGCTCTTTTCATTATAGCATCTGCAACAGCATCTTCAAACCCAGTAACAGTATGAATAGCATACCATGCTCTACCTAAATACAACTTTTGTTTTGGCATCTTATTTTAAAAATAATATTAATTATTGATTATTAAAAAATATTGTTAAAATAATAATTATTTAATAATTCAACTTTCTTTGTCTCATAAGGCAACAATTGAAAAAATTTTTCTCTCTTATTAGCTGAAAATTTTTTCTCTTTAAAAAATAGATCAAATATTAAAAACCCTTTTAAATTCTTTATTTTTTCAACATTATCAAAATCTTCTACTGTTTCTTTTTTATTTTTTAAATACATCTTTTGTTTTGGCATCTTATTTTAAAAATAATATTAATCTTGATAAGATTGTATCTGTTATACCATAAATAACTGCTAATAAAAATGAGAATAAAATAACTTCAATAGTTATCTTTTTTGTTTCACTTGGCGTCAACCAGCTAACCTTTTTCAATTCATTAATTGATTCCTTTACATAATTTATAATTTTCTCTATCATTTGTAAACTATATCCAGTTTATTGTCTTGTGTTAATTTAAATATAACTTTTTTATTTGGTTTTATTTGGCTTGCAATAATTTGCTCTGATAATTTATCAAGAATAAGTTTTTGTATAACTCTTTTTAATGGCCTTGCACCATATTCAGGATCAAATCCTTTTTCTATTAACAATTTCTTTACCTTATCTTCAAAAACAACATTTATTCCTCTTTTAATCAACATCTCTTTTATCTTATTTAATTGAATATCAACAATTTTTTCTAAATCTTCTTGTGTTAATGGTTTAAATATTATTATTTCATCAATTCTATTCAAAAATTCAGGTCTAAAATATTCTCTCAATTTTTTTAACATCTCTTCTTTATATTCTTCAAATTCCTTCTCATCACTTTTTGCAAATCCTATAGAACCAACTTTTTTAAACAACTCGCTTCCTATATTTGAAGTTAATATAATAATTGTATTTCTAAAATTAACTGTAAATCCTCTGCTATCTGTTAATCTTCCATCATCTAAAATTTGCAAAAGAATATTGAAAACATCTGGATGTGCCTTTTCTATTTCATCAAACAAAATTAAACTATATGGTCTTCTTTTAACTGCTTCTGTCAATTGCCCTCCTTCTTCATATCCTACATATCCTGGTGGAGAACCTATTAATTTTGCTATTGAATGTGGTTCCATATATTCTGACATATCTAATCTTATCATAGCCCTTTCATCATTAAACATAAATTCTGCTAATGCTCTTGCTGTTTCTGTTTTACCTACTCCTGTTGGTCCTAAAAATATAAATGATGCTATTGGTCTTGTTTCATCGCTTAATCCAGCCCTTGCCCTTCTTAATGCATTAGCAACAGCACTTATAGCCTCATCTTGCCCAACAACTCTTTTCTTTAATTCTTCTTCTGCTCTTAATAATTTTTGAGCTTCATCTTCCAATATTTTTGATACAGGAATACCAGTCCATCTTGCTACAATTTCAGCAACCTTTTCCTCTGTAACTTCATCTGAAACAAATTTTAATCTTTTCCTCTTAATATTCCTTTCAATCATCTTTAATTCTTTATCTATATTTGGTATTTCACCATACAATATTTCAGCAACCC
>JBMFMO010000006.1:0-24728 GCA_049970635.1 Minisyncoccia bacterium
CCCTTTTTGCTATAGGCCATTTATTATAACAGTGAAATTACCAAACACGTTAAAATTTAAAGAAAATATAAATAATCATCCAACCATAGTTACTAGTTTTTATAAAGAATGGTTTAAATATATTGATAATAAAATAGTTTCTTATGGTATTGAGGATGATACAAAAAACTGCGACTGCGAATCTGAGTATGGTTTGACTGAGTATGGCACGTATTACCAGTCATATTATCACTGTGAATACTTCTCGCCTCCACTCGATCTAAATGCAATTTATTCTATGTGCGGTGATTTTGATGGTTGTAGGGCGATGGTTTCGCTTTACTATAAAGATGCGACTAACCCAGGAGGTTTGTGGAGCATCTATGGTTTAGTTTTAAATCCTCAGACCCGTGAATATACCGCAAGAGCTATAAATTATGCTTGGAGCGGTACAGATAATAATTTTACAAATCAACAGGTAATAAAGACTGATTGGACGACAAGCATACAAGATGGACCATGCATGATAAAAGAAGAAGAGGCACTGAATCCTGATGCAGATTGGCTATGTTTTAATGATTATGAAGATGGTTTTTTCCTATTAGATTCTTATCCATATGACCGAGATCATTTTAGGGCTGTAATTAGTGATTTTTAACCTTTTTAAATTAAAACCTTCTTTAAATAAAGATTAAAAAGCCTCAACCCTCTTTTCTGTTATATATATTTATTATGATTGAGAAGAGGTATGATTATAAGATTAAGGAAAAACAGAAAGATTTATAATATTAAATATCTATGAAAAAGATAAATGCTATAATATTTAAAGAAGAAGGAATGTATATTACACAAAATCCTGAAATTGGTGCTACTACTCAAGGCAGAACAATTGAAGAATCTATAAGAAACCAAAAGGGACTGTTGAATTATATTTAGAAGAAGCTGGAGCAAAAATCAGGGCCTATTTTTAAATTCCCTTCATTGTTTTATAATTTTTAGGGATTTAAATTCTTATTTTTATTAATGAAGAAGAGTATAAAAGAATTATTTTGGGATTATAATATTAGCGAGAAAGATTTTAAAAGTCCTAATGAAGAGATTATTGTTAGGATTCTAAATTATGGAGATTTGGATGATTGGAGATGGTTATTTAAAAAGATTGGGAAAAATAAGATTATAAATATAATTAAGAAAAATCCTAATATTCCAATAAGAAAAAGTGTTTTAAAATTGCTCTCAATTATTTTAAATATTAAAGATTTAAATAATGCATTTAGAGGTAATAGAAGAAAAAAGTAAAGATATATTTTTTAAATTAGGAAAATTTAAAAATTTTTATTTGGCAGGTGGCACAGCCTTAGCAATCCAAATAGGTCATAGAATTTCTAAAGATTTTGATTTATTTTCTATTTCTAAACTTGATGATAATTTGATAAAAAATATAGAAAAAGTTTTTGGTGATTATAAAATTAAATTTATTATTAAAACCCAAGATCAATTAACTATTAAAGTAGATAATACTTTTTTAACATTTTTATATTATCCCTTTAAGCCTATTTTGAAATTAGTAAAATTTAAAGATATAAAAATACTTTGTGTAAAAGAGATAGGTGCGGTTAAAGCATATACAATTGGTAGAAGAGCTAATTTTAAAGATTATGTTGATTTGTATTTTATCATAAAAGAAAAATATGCTTCATTAAAAGAAATCATAAAATTATCTAAAGAGAAATATAAAGACTTATTTAATGCAAGATTATTTTTAGAGCAGCTTATTTATTTTAAAGATATTAAACCTATAAGGGTAAAAATTATAAGAGGAAAAATAAATAAAAAAAATATAGAGAGTTTTTTTGTTGAAGAGATAAAAAAATTAAAGGAATCTCATTTTATTTAATATTCCTTACCTATTTTAACGCCCTTTAACCCTTTTATATCGGTTATAAAGGAGGTTAAAGCTTTCTATAAATAGAATGATCTCCTATATCAGTTTTTATTTTTCTTAGGGCATCATCAATATTTTTAGCTTTAATAACTTTCCTTTTTTTATAATCTTCCTCAGCCCCTTTAATAATTTTTTTTTAGATATTTGATGTCATATGGATAATCCTCTTCTGTGTTTAGGCCCTTCTTCATTGTTTTTAAATTATAACACAAATAATTAAAAAACCCCGATATTCCGATAAGAAAAATGTTTTAAAATTGCCCTCAATTATTTTGATTAAACCTGCTCTCTATATCTGTTATAATATATTTAATATGATTGAGAAGAGGTATGATTATAAGATTGAGGAAAAAATATATAAAAAGTGGGAGCCTTATTTAAAGATTGAAAAACAAAAAGGAGATAAAAATTTTATTATTTTAATTGCTCCTCCTAATGTTACAGGCTCTTTGCATCTTGGTCATAGCTTAGAGAATACTATTTTAGATATTTTAGCAAGATATAAAAGGATGAAGGGATTTAGGGTTATATGGATTCCTGGCACAGATCATGCTGGAATAGCTACACAAAATGTTGTTGAGAAAGAATTAAAAAAAGAAGGAAAAACAAGATTTGATTTAGGAAGAAAAAAGTTTTTAAAAAGATGTTGGGAATGGAAAGAAAAATATGGTGGGATAATTTTAAAACAATTTAGATTGTTAGGAATAACTCCAGATTGGACAAGAACAAGATTTACTATGGATAAAAAATATATTGAAAATGTTGAAGCTGCTTTTATTGAGTATTATAAAAAAGGATGGATTTATAGAGATTATAGAGCAGTAAATTTTTGTCCAAGATGTAAAACAAGCTTATCTGATTTAGAGATTGAGTATAAAGAAAAAAATGGAAAGCTTTATTATATAAAATATCCATTAAAAGATTCTGATGAATATTTAATTGTAGCTACAACAAGACCAGAAACAATGCTTGGTGATTCTGCTTTGGCCATTAACCCAGATGATGAAAGATATATAAAGTATTTAGGAAGAAGAGCAATCTTACCAATTGTTAATAGAGAATTATTAATTATTACTGATAGAAGAGTTGATCCAAAATTTGGAACTGGTGTTGTAAAAATTACTCCTGCCCATAGTATTATTGATTATGAGATAGGGAAGAGGCAAGAATTGGATATTATAAAGGTTATTGATGAAGATGGGAAGATTATTAATGTTAAAGGGTTTGAAGGGTTAGATTATTTAGAGGCAAGAGAAAAAGTTTTAGAGATATTGAAAAAAGAAAAATTATTAGAAAAAGAAGAGGATATTGTACATAATGTTCCATATTGTTATAGATGCCATACTGAATTACAAGTTATTCCATCAAAAGAGTGGTTTTTGAAGATGGATGAATTAGCAAGGCTTGCTAAGGATGCTATAAAAAATAGAAAAGTTTTTGTAATACCTGCAAGATATAAAAAATTAATCTTTGATTGGCTAAAAAATATAAGAGATTGGTGTATATCAAGAAAAATTTGGTGGGGGCAGCAACTTCCTGTTTGGTATTGTAAAAAATGTAAAGATGAATATATTGTAAGCTTAAAAAAACCAGATAAGGTTTGTAAAAAATGCAAAAAGAATGATTGGGTAAGAACAGAAGAAGTTTTTGATACTTGGTTTTCATCTGCTTTATGGCCCTTTGCAATTTTATATACTAATAAGGAAAAAAATTGGTACCCTGCAAATATTGTTTCATCTGCAAGAGATATAATAAATCTTTGGATAGTAAGGATGATCTTTTCTGGCCTTTATTTCAAAAAGGAGATCCCATTCAAAACTGTTTTTGTTCACCCAACAATTTTAACATTAGAAGGTAAAAGAATGTCGAAAAGTTTGGGAACAGGAATTGACCCAATTGATTTAATTGAAAAATATGGAGCTGATTCATTAAGATTTGGTTTAATATGGCAAGCAACAAGATTACAAGATATAAGGTTTAATGAGGTTTATGTTGATACAGGAATGAAGTTTTGTAATAAGGTTTATAATGCAGTTAGATTTTATTTAATTAGATATCCTGAAATGAAAAAAACAGAAGGATTTTCAACAGAAGATAAAAAAATAATAAGAACATTTAATGCAACATTAAAATATATGGAAAATCAGATAGAAAAATATCAATTTTCAAATGCATTAAAAAAATTTTATAGATTTTTCTGGAATAAGTTTTGCGATATATATTTAGAATCTTGTAAAGGAAATACAAAAAATAATCCAGAGGTTTTAAGGATGATAATAATAAATTCTTTGAAAGTTCTGCATCCTTTTATGCCATTTATAACAGAGTATCTTTGGGAGGCTATTGGTGAAAAAGATTTATTAATGTTACAAAATTGGCCAGGGCAAATTTAAATGTTCCCAATAGCTTGTTTTGAATATCCAAGTTTTTTATCTATTTTAATCTTTTCTTTTATCCCTATTTACATTTGGTTAAGGTTTATATTGAAAGAAGATGAACATAAAGAACCAAATATATTAATCTTTACAGCAATCTTATTGGGAATATTAGCAGGGATATTTAGTTATTTTTCAGAATTTTCATTATCAAAGTCAATTCCAACAGAAAGCTTAATATATTATTTAATTAGTGCTTTTATAGAAGAGTTTTATAAATTTATCTTAATTTTAATTTTAATCTTTCCAACAAGATATTTTGATGAAGCAGTTGATGCTATGGTGTATATGGGCTTTTCTGCTTTAGGATTTGCATTTTTGGAAAATTTTGGAAATCTATGTTCTAGTTTTACTCAAGCAGGAACATTTGGTTTAATATTTGTAGCAACCTTAAGGTTTTTAGGAGCAAATTTTTTGCATCTTTTAGCATCTACATCGATAGGCTTTGGTTATGCAATAACATATAAAACAAGAAGGGTTTTACCGTTTTTATATAGTTTTTTGATTGCTTCATCTTTGCATTTTTTATATAATATGTTTATAATTGAAAAAGATATAGCAATTTATATATTTCCAATTCTTTGGGCAGTGTTTTTTATAACATTAAAGGAGTATCAAATAATAAAATTAAAATAAAATGGATGAGGATACAATCAATTTAGAGGAAGAAGAAGGACAACTAACAGTTGATATATATCAAAAAGATAATGAGCTTGTTATTGTTTCTCCTGTTTCTGGAGTTACTATGAATGATATTGAAATTTTAGTTCATGGCGATATGTTGATTATTAAGGGAAAAAGATTACCACCCGAAACACCAAAGATTACAGATTATCTTTATAGAGAATGTTATTGGGGACCATTTTCTAAAACAATTATTTTGCCAAATGATGTTGATACCTCAAAGATAAAAGCAAGTTTAAAAGATGGGATATTGATGATAAGAATACCAAAATTAGGAACAGGAAGCTTCAAAAAAATTGAGTTAGAATAAAAACTGCTGATAAGAGGTAGATTGTTCGGATTTGTTATTTTTATGTCCGTTAATGTCCGTGTTTTGTCTGTGTTCAGTCCGTGTTAGTTTATAATATTATTATGCCCCGGTAGCTCAAGTGGTAGAGCAACAGCCTTTTAAGCTGGTGGTTGGGGGTTCGAGTCCCTCCCGGGGCAAATGTTAAAAATTACTGAAAAAAACATTAGAAAAGATTTGCCAGAGATAAAACCAGGATTAATTGTTAGAGTTCATCAGAAATATAAAGATAAAAATAAAGAAAGGATTTCTATTTTTGAAGGAATAATTATTAGTATTAAAAATAGAAATAGCATAAATAAAACATTTACTGTTAGAGGAAAAGCTGCTGGGCAATATTTAGAAAAAACTTATTTTTATAATTCTCCAACAATTAAAAAAATTGAAGTATTAGGAGAATCTAAAATAAGAAGGGCAAAACTTTATTTTATAAGAGAATGGTCAGAACATAAGATAAAGAAAAGATTGAGGCCAGTTTATAAAAAATGAAGGCATGGATCCTTCTCTTGATAATATTTTTATTATTCAATTTTTGTTATGCATCTAATATTTTAATAACAGAAGTTATGTATAATCCTGAAGGAAGCGATGAGTATAGGGAATGGTTTGAGGCAATAAATTTAGGAGGGGATATAAATGTAAAAACTGGTAAAAGCGGATGGAGAATATTTGATGGTAAAAATCATATTCTTAAAGGAGAAGATTTTTTATGGAGAAACAATGAAATAATTATTTTTACAAACTCTATTAGTAAATTTTTATCTGAATATCCAAATTGCAATGCAAAATTAGTAGAATCGTCTTTTTCATTGGCAAATAAAAATGAAACAATAAAAATCTTTGATGAGAATAAAAATCAATTAGCAGAGTTTAATTATTCTTCTGATATTGGAGGTGATGGAAATGATTATACTTTAATTTATGATAATGGTTCAATAAGACAAGGGAATGTTAAAAAAGGAACTCCCGGAGTTTATCCTGAGTCTAATATCATAGAAGAAAAAAAGATTGAGAAAATAAATACAACATCAGAAGCAACAACATCTTATATGATAAAAGAAGAACAAAAACAACAATCAGCAACACAAACTATAGAAAAAAACAAAGAAGAGTTTTATCCTGAAACAATAATTATTACAGAATTTTTAGCTGATGAAAAAGGAAAAGATTTGAATGAATTTATTGAATTATATAATTATGGTGATGAAAAGATAGATTTAAACAATTTTTATTTAGTTGTTGGAGATAAAAATATAAAGCTAAATGGATTTATAAACCCAGGTGAATATAAGGTTTTTTATAAAAATGATTTTGGCTTTAATATAAGAAATAATGGCGAAATTATAAAGATTTTAAATAATAAAGACGAAGAAGTTTTCTCTATAAAGTATAATGGGAAAGCAAGGGTTGGAAAAAGTTTTTCAAGAGATGAAGATGGAAACTGGAAATGGACAATACCAACTCCAGGAAAGAAGAATATCTTTAAAGAAGAGATAGTAAAAGAAGAGAATGTAAAAGATCAAAGTAATGAAGATTTAGAAAATTTTCTAACACCATATGAAAGCTTTAACAAGAGTGAAATAAGAAATTTCCCAATCAATCCAATCTTTATAGGAATATCTATCTTAATTCTGTTAATCATAATTTTTATCTTTTTTATTAAATGAAAAAATTTTATATTATTGGAACACCAATCGGAAACCTTAAGGATATAACAATAAGAGCAATTGAAATCTTTAAAAATATTGATTTTTTAATAAGCGAGGATCCATTAGTAACAAAGAAAATTTTTGATGCTTATAATATTAAATTTAAAAAATCTTTAAAGATAAATGAAAGAAACTTTGATAGAAATATTAAAAAATTAGAAGAGATTTTTAGAAGATATAAAAATATAGGATATACATCAAATGCTGGAACCCCAGGAATAAGTGATCCAGGAAATAGATTGGTAAATTTTGTAAGAGAAAGATTTAAAGATTTTGATATAATTCCAATTCCTGGTGTTTCTTCTATAACAACATTTTTATCAGTTTGCGGTTTTAATGTAAATAGGTTTTTATTTTTAGGATTTTTGCCAAAAAGAAAGAGAAAAAAATTCTTAGAAATGATAAAAAACTCAAAGTTTCCAGTAATAATATTTGAATCTCCATATAGATTAAATAAAACATTAATTGAATTAAAAAATATTGGTAAAAATAGGGTTGTATTAGGAAGGGAACTAACTAAGTTTTATGAAGAGATAAAAATTATTGATTTAAAAGAATTTGAAGGAAATTTAAATATTAAAGGAGAGATTATATTATTAGTCTTATAGATTAGAAAGCATCACCAAATCATCTAATGTTATTTTATTATATTTATTTTTTAATCTTTCTATCTCTTTATGGTTTATATTTTTTATAAAATCTTTAAACATTTCCCATTTTATTTTTACTCCCCATAGATCTGGTTCAAAACCACCATTATCATGAAATGCTTTTATAATAAGTTTTTTATAATACAAAATATCTTTATCATCAATCTTTAAAATAGATAAACCACTAATTAAATATCCTTTTAAAATTTTATCTTGAATATTTTCTTCTAAGGTTTTTATTATCTCTAATGTTTTTAATTTTGAATCAAGCTCATCATCATTATGAACCAATCCATGCATAGCAAGATATATTAAGATTGATTTTTGAATCTCATGATTTTTTAAATCAAGGTTTGTTATTTTAGAAGAAATTGCATTAATCTTTTTTAAAGAACTCAAATAGATATTTAACTCCTCTCTTGGGAGTTTTAAGAAATTATTTTTTATTTCATCAATTCCTTTTTTGATCTCTAACCTACCTATACTTTCTATTACACTTTTTATATCTCCGTTCATTTTAAATGAAGAGGCCCCCTTGCCGGGGGCCTCTTGTTAATATTATTTTTTTAAATTTTCAAAAATTAAATGGAGACCCCCGGCCTTTATTTGGAGCCTTTGTGACTAATGTGTAAATAAACCAATTTTGCTCTTCCATTTTAATATTCTATTATAAATTAAAAATTTTTAAAAGTCAAATTTTTTATCCACAATTTGATTTTGAAAATTTAACAATTTGTTTATAATTATATTATTAACAATTAATTAATAGATAAAAAGCCCAATTACCAAATGGTTAATTGGGTAATTTCCTAAAATTATGATGCCGCAGACATTTCAACAACAATACCCTACAATAGGTCAATATACAAATCCAAGCGATCTCTTGAATTATTACTTCGGAAATTATTGGTCAGGATTATTAAATTTTTTGTCAAATTTTGTCATAGCAGTTATCATTGTTCTTGTAGGTTTCCTTGTTTCATATTTAGTTGAATATATAATAAGATGGCTTGTAGAAAAACTAAAGATTAATGAGGGATTAGAAAGTTTAGGATTTAATAAATGGGCTGAGAGAGCAAATCTAAAGATTGAAGTTGATAAATTTTTAGGAAGAGTTATGTTTTGGGTAACATGGGTTGTATTTTGGATGGCAGCTTGTGATGTATTAGGTTTATCTTCATTCAGTCAGTTTATATATTCTGTTTTAAGATTTTTGCCAAATGCAATTGTAGCTGGATTAATAGTTGTCGGTGCATTCTTCTTAGCTGATTTTTTGAAAAAGGTTTTTTATGGATTGATAAAAGGAGCAGGTGCAAAAGGAGCAGAAGCTGGTTCTGAGATTATCTATTATGTAATAGTTGTGTTTGGTATAGGAGCAGCATTGTATCAATTAGGAGTTGCAAGAGAAATTATTAACTTTTTAATAGGAGGAGTAATATTAGCCTTTGCATTAGCATTTGGTTTAGCATTTGGATTAGGATGTCAAGATGCTGCAAGAGATTTGGTTGAAGATATAAAAAGAAGATTGAGATAACTTGACAAAAAAAATTAAATAATATAAAATAATTAAAAGAGAATCTCTTCTCAAGAGATTTTAGTTTAGTTTAAGATAATGTTGTTTTATATTGCTCTCTTAAATTAAATAAAGATTGAAAGATTGAGTTATAAGGAGGCAAAGGGTTTAAGGGCTAAGGGAGGATGCCTCGGCACTTGGAGGCGATGAAGGACGCGGCTAGGCTGCGATAAGCTCGGGGGAGGTGCCTAGCAACCGTTGATCCCGAGATCTCCGAATGGGGTAACCTGGTGCCGGTGAACCGGCATCACCAGTCAATCTATTTGGCTGGGGCGAACCTGGCGAAGTGAAACATCTCAGTAGCCAGAGGAAAAGAGACCAAAAAGGTATTCCCTGAGTAGCGGCGAGCGAAAGGGGAGGAGCCCAAACCCAGTATAACTTACTGGGGGTTATAGGATAAACCCGTTCGCTCTAAGTTCTGGTGCATGGAACTTAAAGCGAGATGGAGTTATAAAAGAAGTTCTTAGCCGAATAGCCTGGAATGGCTAGCCATAGAAGGTGATAGCCCTGTAGGCGAAAAGAACTTCTCTCCATTGGGTTTAAACCTGAGTACCCCGACGGAAGATTGCGTTGGGGGAAGTAGGCAGAATTACCTGCCAAGGCTAAATACTCCAAGTGCCCGATAGCGGACTAGTACCGCGAGGGAAAGGTGAAAAGCAGGGCGGTGAGCCCGGTGAAATAGAGCCTGAAACCCTTAGCTCACAAAGAGAGGGAGCTCATAATATCGTTTTGATATTATGGGTGACCTCGTGCCTATTGAAGAATGAGCCTGCGAGTTCCAGTATTACCTTTGTCTAAGCTCGTAAAGAGCGAAGGCGAAGCGAAAGCGAGCGTTAACAGCGCAAGCTAAGAGGTAATACTGGAGACCCGAAGCCGGACGATCTTACCATGGCCAAGGTGAACTTCGTCGAAAGGCGAGGGGAGGCCTGAACCCGTTGGTTAGGCAATACCATGGGATGAGCTGTGGTAAGGAGTGAAAAGCTTATCGCGTCCGGGAATAGCTGGTTCTCCCCGAAATAGCTTTCAGGCTAGCGGCAAGTATATCCTATGGGAGGTAGAGCACTAATTGGTTAGTGAAGGGCTTGCCCAGCTAACCAGTTAAACTCCGAATGCCCATAGGAGTTCTTGCTAGTCAGTCTATGGGGGATAAGCTCCATGGACAAGAGGGGAACAACCCTGATTACAAGCTAAGGTCCCTAAGTGTAGGCTAAGTGGAGAATGCTGTCCTTCACCATAGACACCTATGAGGTTGGCTTAGAAGCAGCCATCCTTTAAAGAGTGCGTAAAAGCTCAATAGGTGAGGTGGAGGGCGCAGAAAATGAAAGGGGCTAAGCCTACCACCGAAGCTGTAAACAAATAGAAGTATTAAGGAGTTGGAGGTGAGGAGTGAGAAATTAAAATCCCGCTTCTCATCACCAACCACCCACTTCTATTTGTGGTAGGGGAGCATTTCCTATGCGTTGAAGGAGTATCCGTGAGGAGCTCTGGAGCATAGGGAAGAGAGAATGCAGGCAGGAGTAATCGCAAATCAGCTGAGAAAGCTGATCGCCGTAAGGCCAAGGTTTACTCTGCAATGGAAATCAACAGAGTGTTAGCCGGGGCCTAAGGTCATGCCGAAAGGCGCAGCCGATGGACAGCTGGTTAATATTCCAGCGCTACCTTAAACTCCGATGGGGTGCGGAAGAAATAAGCCCTTGAGTCTTAATGGTTTGGCTTTCTTTTACCCAAGAGGTGTGGCCTAGGAAAATCCGGGCCACAAAAAGCCTCGGGGTAAGAGAGAAGATAAGGCTTCGGCCTTATCAACAAGGGTGAAGAGCTTTCCAAGAAAAGCCTCTAAGGATAAGTTTAAGGTACCCGTACCGGAAAACCGACACAGGTGGCCGAGGCGAGTAGCCTAAGGCGAACGAGTGATGCCTCCCTAAGGAACTCGGCAAAAGAGCGGGCGTAACTTCGGGAGAAGCCCTGCCTGAGCCAAGCAAAACTTGGCTCAGGCCGCAGCGAACGTTCCCCTGGCGACTGTTTACCAAAAACACAACTCCCTGCTTAACTCCTAAAGAGGAGGTATAGGGGGTGACGCCTGACCTATGCCAGAAGGTTAAAGAATCGAGGTCAGTTCTCAAAAGGGACTGGCTTGCGGTTCTAAGCCCTGGTAAATGTCGGCCCTAACCCTGAGTAAGGACCCTTGGGGTTAGAAAAAATCTGGCTATATGCGGGGACATCTCGAAGAAGGCAGGTACTTGCAATTTTGCAAGTAACAAACCTGACCGGAGAGATAATCCGCAGGAAAGATCTGTAAGCTGATTAAAAAATGGATCCAAGAATTAAAAAAATACCAATACATTTAGGTTGGTATATTGCTGGGTTTATAGATGGTGAAGGTAGTTTTGCTTGTAGAGTAAAAAAGTTGAAAGCCAAAGATAGAAAAATGGAATATAAAGTTGATCTTGTCTTTAGTGTTTGCCAAAAAGAAAAGCCTATTATAGCACTTATAAGAAGATACTTAGGTTGCGGTATAGTCTATCAAAGAAATGATGGAGCATGGTGTTTGGAGGTTAATAATTTAAATGCATTAAAAGAAATGATAATTCCGTTCTTCAACAAATTTAAATTCTTATCGGCAAGCAAAAAAAGAGCATTTTCAATCTTCAAAAAATTAGTTGAAATGAAAATAAAAAAATATCATCTAAGCAAAGAAGGTTTAATAGAAATCATAAAACTAAGAGAAAAACTTAATAAAGAGAAAGGTCGTAAAAAAACATATCAGCTTACAGATATCCTCAGAGACCTTACGCCAGACTCTCAAGAAGGAAGTTAATTGGCCGACTTTGCTTTCTTGAGAGATGATAAGGTCCAGCCTCTTGGGTGACCAAGAGAGATAAATAAAAGCAGAGGGTCCAAAGGTAGCGCAATTCCTTTCCGGGTAAGTTCCGGAGCGCATGAAAGGCGTAACGACTGGGGGACTGTCTTAGGGAGGTGCTCGATGAAACTGCGATCCCCGTGAAGACGCGGGGTAGTGGTAGCGGGACGGAAAGACCCCGGGAGCTTTACTGCAGTTACCCATTGGTGATTATTCTGGGATGCACAGCGTAGCGGGGAGGCTTTGAAGCTCTATCTCCGGGTAGAGTGGAGCCGCCAATGAAACACCCGCCATTTCAGGGTAATTACCTAATCTAATGGCTAAACCATTAGAGACAGTGGGTGATGGGCAGTTTCTCTGGGGCAGAGTCCTCCTAAAGAGTAACGGAGGAGCCCAAAGGTCAGCTTGTCCTGGATGGAAACCAGGATGAATGTGTAAAGGCATAAGCTGGCTTGACTGCGAGGCCCACAAGCCGAGCAGAGGCGAAAGCCGGGCTTAGTGACCCGACGGCTCTTTGTAAGAAGGCCGGAGACAACGGATAAAAGTTACCCCGGGGATAAAGTCTGAAAAAAGACTGTTGTCCCCCTCTTCCGTAAGGGAGATGAAAAAAAGCGGCTCATAACGGAGGAAACCAAAATAATAGAGGTGAGAGGTGAGGAGTGAGAGATGAGAATAAAATTTATTTAGTTCCAATCCCTAACCTCTAATCTCCCACTTCTAATTGTTATGGTTAACTCCGTGGGAAGTAAGTTGGGAATTCTTAAAAATGAAAAGAGATATGAATTAATCTTTAAATTCCCAACTTACCCCGTAACGACTGAGGCTTTATGCCGAGGGTAGGAGTTTTTACTCCTGCCAATACGCCAGCCCCTTTAATTTAAAATTAAAGGGTGAAGGTATAGTCTGCTCCTTCTAGTAATAGAAGGGTTAGTGACGAGAGGACCGGCCAGGGTCAGCCAATGGTTTACGGGTTGTCCCACCAGGGGCATAGCCCGGTAGCCAAGCTGGCAAGGGATAAGCGCTGAAAGCATCTAAGCGCGAAGCCCATCCCAAGATAAGGCCTCTTAGCCCCCTGGAAGACTACCAGGTTGATAGGCACCTACTGTAAGCCAGGCAACTGGTTGAGGTAAGGTGTACTAATGGGCATTTACCCTTTGCCTCCTTATAACTCAATCTTAAAATGGCAGGACATTCACATTGGGCACAAGTAAAACATAAGAAAGCTAATGTTGATAAAAAGAAGAGTCAGATTATAGGGAAATTAGTTAATGCTATTTTGGTTTCTGCAAGAGAAAATCCGAACCCAGAGACAAACCCAAGATTAAGATCTGCTATTGAAAAAGCAAAAGAATTTGGTGTACCTCAAGATATTATTGATAAGAATATTAAAAAGGCAAGTGGTTTATTGGAGGGAAGTAAATTGGAGGAGGTTATAATAGAAGGATATGGTCCATCTGGCGTTGCTTTAATAGTTAAATCTGTTACTGATAATAAAAATAGAACAATAGGAGAAATAAAGAATATTTTTAATAGATTGGGAGGAAAAGTTGTTGAGCCTGGTTCTGTTTTGTGGCTCTTTAAAGAGTCTGGTGTTATAAAGATAAAAAAAGAAGATTTTGATGAAAAGATCATTGATAGTTTAGAAAATTTAGAAGATTTTAGAGAAAAAGATAATGAGGTTGAGCTTTATTTTCCAGTAAATTTTTTATATAATGCAAAGAGAAAATTGGAAGAAAAAGGAATTAACATTTTATCCACAGAAATAGAATTGATTCCAAATAATTATGTTAATATAAATAACGAGGAAAAGGAGAAGGTTTTAAAATTAATTGATGAATTGTTGGATCATCCAGATGTTAGCGAGGTTTTTTCAAACACTATAGACTGATTAAGGTCGAATTAAAAAATCTGAAAAATGAAGAAGCAAGAATTATTGTTACAAGAAGAAGAATTCGAAGAAGAAGAAGAATTTGAAGAAGAAGAGGAAACCGAAGAACCGGAAATTGAAGAGGAAGAAGGAGAAGAAGAGGAAAGTTGGGAGGAATGGCCAGAAGAGGAAGAGGGAGAAGAAATTGAATAAAACCAGCCCCTGCATTGCAGGGGTTTTTAATTTTTTGATATAATCATTTAATGAAAAAAAGTTTTACAGTTTTAGAAATTTTAATAGTTTTAGCAATTATCTCCTCCTTAGTAGCAATTTTAATTTATTATATAAAACCAACTGAATTTTTTACAAGAGCAAGAGATACAAAAAGGATTATGGATTTAAATTCTTTAGACTATATATTAAGTTCTTTAGTATATGAAGATCCATCAATAAATCTTGGAGCAACAAATACTGTTTATCTTTCTCTGCCAATGGATATAGCGACAACAAATTGCAAGGCTCAATATACTGATTTGCCAGATTTACCTACAGGCTGGAGTTATTATTGTGTTTCAAGAGCAAGCACAACAAATATAGATGGCTCCGGTTGGGTACCCGTTAATTTTTCATCATATAAAATAATAAATCTCCAAAAACTTCCTATAGACCCTATAAATAAACCACCATACTACTATACATATGTAGCAGGAGGAAGCTATAAACTATCAGCTAAATTAGAAAAAAACTATGATGCTTCTATAAAGGATGGAGGTAATGATCCTTTGTTATATGAAGTAGGAAGTGATAAAAATTTAAATACTTTTCAATCAGGATTAGTATTATATATACCTTTTGATAATATAGATTCTGCAAATGGTAAAGCTTTAGATAATTCAGGTTTTAATAATAATGGTACAATCTATTCCTCAACTACAATATGTACTAATTATCCAACTCCTCCATCAGGCTGTCCTCAATTAGTAGATGGTAAAGTAGGAAAAGCATTAAGTTTTGATGGAGTTGATGATTATGTGGAAGTGCCTGATTCACCCAGCTTAAAATTAGTTTCAGCTGGAACTATTGCGGTTTGGGTTTATCAGCGAACTGCTGCTGAATTTAAAGGTGGTATTTGTAAAGCAGTTACAACTGCTTGGATTTATACCGATTATGGAATTGTCCAAAGAAATGCTCAGGGATGGTATGGAGTAATTGCTAATGGTATAAGTTCTAATTCAATTGGGGTTGCATTATCGTCTCTTAACACTTGGTATTTTCTTGTTTTTACCTGGGATGGAACATATCTTAGATTATATGTTAATGGTAAATTAGCTAAGTCCGGGACTCAAACTATAACTCCACGAATTTCAAACAACCCATTCCGCATCGGTCCTTGGGGAACTATTACTAATACTATTGATGGTCTCATTGATGAAGTTAGGGTTTATAACAGAGCTTTGTCAGCTGAAGAAATTAAGGTCCTGTATGAAGCAACAAAATAACCAACCGCGGATTAACGCGGATAGTTTATAAAACCGCGGATTAACGCGGGTAAATAATAAAAACCGCGGATATACGCGGATAATTTTAGAACCACGGATTAACGCTGATTATAAAACATCAATATTTAAGATCACACTTTCCTATAATTTTAATTTTTTAATTTCTTATTTTCCTTGCCTTGCTGAGTCAAGGCAGGCCTGCTTTGTCTTGCTCAGAGCGAGGCGGGTTAAGAAACTGAGAAAAAAGAAAAATCTTCACAAAAACCAATTTTTAAATACTAAACAACATTCTAACATTCTGCAGAATGTTAGAATGTTTTGTATTTGTAAGTAAATCTCTTTTTAACCTTATAATACATAAGCATTTAAAAGTTGAAAAATTTGGTTTAAAATTATTTTATGAAAATTCGTTATACTAAACATGCTAAAGAAAAATTTAAAATATTGAAAGAACAAGGGTTTATTGTAAAAAGGAATTTGGTTGAAGAGATCTTAAAATCTCCGGAGCTAATAGATTATTCACAATACCCACTTTTTATAGCTCAAAAATCAATAGATGAAAATCATATTTTAAGAGTTGTTTTTAAAAAAGAAAATGATATAATTAAAGTAATAACCTTTTATCCAATGAGAAAGAAAAAACTAAAAAGATGAAAACAAAAAAATTAAAAATCTCATATGAGCCAGAAGCTGATGTTTTAAGGATTGAAATTAGAAAAGGGAAATTTTATGATACTATTGAGCTTGGGAATTTTATTATTCACTTAGATAAAAATCTAAAACCTCTTTATATGGAAATTCTTAAAGCTAAAGATTTTCTTTTAAAAACAAATCAATCTGTTTTAGAGAAAATTAAAGAATTAAAGGTTACCTAGAACCGCTGATTAACCAACCGCAGATAAACACGGATATCGAAAAAGCCGCAGATATACGCGGATAATTTTAGAACCACGGATTAACGCGGATATTTAATGAACGCTGATTTACGCTGGGGGTTTTTAAAAATATCTATAAAATTACTTGACAAAAATAATTTATGTTATAATAATTTAAAATGAATAATTACAAAAGCGCAACAAAAATAATAGTTTGGATAGTTGCTTTAAGTACTGTTGCATATTTTGTTTTATTGCCAGTATCTTTTACAAGACCAACACCCAAAACTGTATCTCCTGTAGAATCAAATGTTAAAGCAAACCCATTAGAAAGTTTCGGGATAACAACATCAACTACATCAACCACATCAACAGAAACCACCTCTTCAGAAATCAATCCTATAATTCCTGGCCAAGAATAAAAGATCAAAGAAGCTTAAATACGCTTGACAAAATCTTTTAATCTATATTATAATTTAATTTAATTATGATAAAGCAAAATTATAGATTGATAATAATTAGTTTTTTAATAGGCTATATCTTAGCAAGCCTTCTTATTTATATTTCAGGAGGGATATCTCCATTAACACCTGATTATAAAGAAAGGAAGATAACATTTTTAAATTCATTGAATCCTTTTGAACCAATGTCACCAGCAGTTTATATGATAATTTTTGCAAACAAATGAAAATAAAATCAACATTATCAAAAATAGGAATCTTCCTTCTATTTTTAGTAATAGGATTTTCATTTAGAATCTTATGGTTCTTCTTCCCCCAAAAAGAGATTATGGAATATAAATTTATAGAAAAACCATTAAGAGAAGCAAAAGGAGGAGGAAAAACACCCGAAGAAACCTGGATAAACTACCTAAATGCATTAGAAAAAGAAGATATTGAAGGAGCTTTAATGTATGTTTGGCCAGAAAATAGAGAAGGAGTAAGAAAAACATTAGAAAGATTGCGAGAAGGAGGTCTTATTATTAAATTTGCAAAAAATCACTCAAAAGGTTTAATAAAAAATCAAACTATTCAAAATACTCTCGAGAAAGATGAGCAGTCTTTTTATTATAAATATATTAAAGAAAAAGATATTGAATTATTTTTTGTTTTAAATGACCCGCAACTTAAAAAAATAGAAGAGAGCCATTGGGAGCAAAAAGGATTAAAAAGTGAACCCGCTACATTTACAATCATTTTCAAATACAACCCATATACAAAAACATGGTTTATAAAATAGTAAAAACAACATTAATTTTTAGCTTCTTATTCTTATTAACAAATATTTCTTTTGCTTTTGATGCTCAAAGTAGCCATCCTGTTTTAACAGAAGAAATTGTTAAATTTTATAATAGTTTTGCAGAGAGAAAGATAAATGGGCATGAATTGGAGCTTTTAAAACAAGGAAGTACATTAGAGGATTCTTCTCCAAGATGGGTTAATCATTATTTTGATGTTATTAATAATAGAGGATTAGTTATGGAAACATTCCGAGGTAATAAATTTTTATTTTCTCTATTTTTAAAAACATTGCCAAATCCTCCTTTAAAAACACCTGAATGGTCTCAAGATGAAATAGCACAAACAAAATATTTAGCAAATAGAACATACCAAATAGCAAAAAGAGAATATTTTAATAATAGAGATCTAGCTTTTATTTCTTTAGGACATCTTTTGCATCTTTTAGCTGATATGGGAGTTCCTGATCATGCGCGTGGTGATTCTCATGCAGGTATGTTTGGTGATCCAAAATCTAATTATGAGATATATGCTAAGTTGATAACAGATAATTATAATTTAACTTTTGCAACAAATCTTATAAAAAATAAAGCAGAACCATATAATTATAAAGATTTAAATTCTATCTTCAATTCATTAGCAAGATTTACTGCAACAAACTGGTTTTCTGAAGATACAATAGGATGGTATGGAGTACCAGTTGTTACTTCTTATATTAAAAAATTTTATGAGGAAAATCTGAAGGATGAATATTTTTTATATTATAAAGATCCAGGATATACAGTGCCCATTTTGAAAAAATTCAAAAAGTCTGGTTTACAAACCACTGACGATCCACGTATTCACTATCAATGGTTCAATTCTGTGGTTCCAGAGATAATAAAACACGGTGCGAATCTTTTGAATTTATATTTTTCTGAAATTAAAGAGATGGAGAAAGAGCCTGCTCTTCAATTGTATGAAGAGGATATAGGAAGAAGATTAAATTTTATAAAATTTTTCAATTCATTACTTTATTTACCAGCATATGGAAAAGCAAGATTATGGCAGGCTGGTGAAGCTATCTTTAATGCTTCATTAAAAGCAATTAATTTTCCATCATTAATATATAAAGTAGAAAAAAGTAAAAATTATTGGGAGCCTGAAAAATTTGAAACAAAAGTCGCCTATGAAGAAAAATCTATTGCAGAAAAAACTAAATATGAAGAAAAAACTAAGTATGAAGAAAAGAAAAAAGAGGTTGCAAAGATTAATTTACAACAAACACAAACCCAGACCCAGACCCAACAAACACAAACACCTCAACAGACAACATCTATAACAACTACAACTCAAACAATTTCAACAACTACCCAAACTACAATAACCCAACAGGCAAAAACTACAACCAGGAAAAGACATAGCGCTCCGCCAACATGGTCATCTCCTTCTTCACCAAAAGATCCCTGTGCAGATTATAAGACAAAATCTTATCCAAATATCTTAATTTCAGAAATAAAGATAGGAAGTGAGGATAATTCAAAAGATGAATATATAGAGCTTTATAATCCAAATGATAGTGAGGTTAATTTAACATGTTGGTATATTACAAAGATTTCTAGTGAGGGGAATGAGTCAACAATATTACCAGCATCAAAATTTAATCTAAAAATTCAACCAAAATCATTTCTTTTAATAGCACATCCAAGTTCAACAGTAGTAAGCCAAGCAGATCTAACATATGCTCCAAGTTATTCAATAGCAAAAAATAATTCAATAATATTAAGAAAGCCAAATGGAGATATATCAGATTTAGTAGGATTTGGTGATAATAGAGATAAGATTTCTAAATATGAAGGAGAACCATTCATAGCAAATAATTTTTCAACAACATCTATCCAAAGATTAAGCTTGAAAGATACTGATAATAATTCAAAAGATTTCTGGCTCTATCAACCAACGCCAAAAACAACAAGAGAAGATTTTGCAGATTTAAGAGATATAAAAATAGATGATTTTTCAATAAATTTTGATTTAGAAAATTCAACGATAACAATAAGTTTTACAGAACCAGATTTAAATATAGCAACAACAAACTATTCTTATGATATCTTAATCTCAACATCTTCAGAATTCTCAACATATAAATTAAAAGATTTTGGAATAAATGATGAGTTGCCAAAACCAAAATTTAAAAAAGAAAAATATAATTTTGAGAATAAACCAACAAAATGCCCATTGCAAGAACAAAATTGGTATTTTGGTTTATATCTTTATGATAATCTAATTTCAGAGAATAAAACAAGTATATTTGCAACATCAGTAAATCTTGGAGATTTTTGCTTACAAGGAGAACCACCATCTGGAGAAGCAAAAGAAAATAAGATTTTAATATCAGAAGTAATGATTGAAGGTGAAAAAGCTGATGATGAATATATTGAATTATATAATCCGAATAATTATGAAGTTAGTTTAAAGGATTGGAGATTAGAAAAAATTGATAGTAAAGGAAAGCACACGACATTAATAAGCAATAGAACAAAAGAATCAAAGTTTGACGAAAATGTTAAAATTCAGCCATATTCATATCTTTTAATAGCAAATAAAGAAGCAAAATTGAATATTAATCCTGATTTAGTTTGGGCAAAATCATATAAGTTATCTAAAGATAATTCTGTAATATTAATAAATGATAAAAATGAAACAGTTGATTTATTGGGATGGGGTAAGGCGAAAGAATGTGAGAATAATTGTTGTCCTGAAAATCCAGATAAAAACAAAGCCTTAATAAGAAAAGCAGGAACAAGTTCAACAGAAACATCAATGGAAAATGAAGAAAAAGATTTTGGAAACTCTTATGATACAAATAATAATGATATAGATTTTATAATAAGTGATCCAGAACCCCAAAATTCATCATCTTCTCCAGAAATACCCCCAGATTATATAACAAACTTAAAGAAAGAAATTGATAAAAATATTTTAAAATTAGAATTTACCTCTCCATATCAAAAATTAGATAATGCAAAATATGAGATAAGAAAAGGGAATGAATGGGATAAAGGTGAAAAATTAGATATTCAATTACCAGAAGTAAAACCATATGGAGAAAAGGAGAAAATTAATATTGATCTATGCAAATATAAGATTCAAAAAGGAGACAAAATAATCATTGGAATAATAAAAGATGATAAACTACTAAACAGCACATCAACAGAGATAGATGAAGATATAGAGTGTAAAAATGTGGATTTGACCATAGAATTTAGGGATAGAAAAACAATAGATATTGGATGCAAAAAGCAACTGGTTGGAGTTGTAGGAGTTGTCGTATTAATATAGAAGATTTTAATTATAAAAACGAAACAGCGAATTTTAATAAATTAATAACATTTGACCAAGATTGTTATGATTGTGCTCCTTACAAAGAGAAATTTTACTTCCCCTTAAAGCCAAATGATAAAATTTCAATAAGCTTTATTTATTATGGAACTCCTCAGGACCCTACTGGGCTTTGGCAGGATTGCGGCGAAAAAGAACCAGTGGTTTCTATAAAGGGAGATGGCCAAGATATTCAATTTGAAAAATCAAACAAAGTAAGATATAACTCTCTTAGCGGTAGCCCACGTAGTTGGGAATATTCATTAAATTTCGTAATACCACAAGATATTAAAAAAATTACAATAAGTATCTTTGTAGAAAACGGTAGTTGGGGTCCACATGATTTTGTTAAATACTCATTTGATTGTGAAACCACAGAGTAGAATATTCTACTTTTTTACTTTAAAAAAGTTTCATCTCTTCTTAGAAATAACTATTTAGATATCAATCTTGAATAACCTTATTGCGTTTTTTGTTGTTTCTTCAAAAATTTTTTCTTTATTAATATTTTTTATTTCAGAAATTTTTTCTCCAATTATTTTTACACTTAAGGGATTGTTTCTTTTTTCTAAAAAATTTGGAGGAGTTAAATATGGTGAATCTGTTTCAAGTAAGATTCTATCAATTGGAGTATATTTTATAATTTTTTCAAAATCTATCCCTATATCTTTAAATATTATTCCATTAAACCCAATATAAAACCCTAAATCCAAAAATCTTCTCAAATCATCAATATCTCCTGTAAAACAATGAATAACCCCTTTTATATCATTATTCAAATTTTTTAGAAGATCTTTAAATGCAGCTCTGCAATGAAGAATAATTGGTAAATTTAATTCTTTAGCCAAATTAACCTGTTTTAAAAATTCTTCCCTTTGCTTCTTTTTATATTCATCAAAATCAATTTTTAATTTATCTCTTTCATAATAATCAAATCCAATCTCTCCAATTGCTACAACTTTTTTATTCTTTGCTAAATTTTTATATTTTTCATAATCAAATTTTTCTTCTGAGCTTATAAAGTTAAAACCCTCATCATTAATAGGCCTTTTTAATAAATGGATTGGATGCAGACCAACTGAAGCATAAACATTATTATATTTTTCAGCAATCTCAACTGCTCTTTTTGATGTTTTATATTTTGTTCCAACAATAATAAGATAGATATTTTCTTTCAAACAATTTTTAATTACAAAATCATAATCATCTTTAAAGGCATTAAAATTCAAATGACAATGCGTATCAAAAATCATTATGAATTATACGAATTATTTACGAATAGATCCGCGTAAATCCGTGGTGGAGGTGAGGGGAATCGAACCCCTGTGAGAAGGAAAAGAAAGATAGGGCAACTACTGGATAGCCGGTTTATAAATCAAGTTTCAGCCTCTAAAACCGGCAAAATAGCTGAAACAGGATTGGGTAAAATCTCGAAAACTAATAGCCCCAATCAAACTATTAGTTTTCAAAGCTAGGTTTTCCATCACCCCATAAGGCCGTCCTAGCAACAAGCCTTATGAAGCCCTACTTAGCTTAAAGCGTAGGCAAAGGATTGGTTGGCAATTATTTCTCTCTTAGGCGAGAAACCCCAGCTCCCTATCCTCTTTTCCTCTTCGAAATCCTCTTTCACCCCCTAAAATAATTATAAAAAATTTTTAAAAATCAAAAAATCAAAAGGGATAAATGAATTAAAAAATTTTTTTTAACTGTATTTAAGTTTTTCTTTAATCTTTCTCTCTGCTTCTTTTCTAAACTCTTTTTCTTTTATCTTTTCTCTCTTCTCATATTTTTTTAAACCTTTCGCAACCCCTATTTCAACTTTTATAAGGTTTCCTTTTGAATATACTTTTATAGGAATGATTGTTATCCCTTTTTCTTGAGATTTTCCAATTAAATAATTTATCTCCTTTCTCTTTAATAATAACTTCCTTTCTCTATTTTCATTATAATCTTTAGGAGTATTTTTAGGTTGATATGGAGGAATATTAAAATTAACAATAAAAACCTCTCCATCTTTTATCTTCACATAACTTCCCTTTAAACTTCCCTTTCCTAATCTTAATGATTTTACCTCAAAACCCTTAAGCTCTATTCCTGCTTCAAATTTTTCTAATATATTATAGTGGTAAAAAACACCTGGATTTTGAATAAAAACTTTGCCATGCTTCATTTGAAAATTATAAAAAAATTTTTATAATTTAATTAGAAAACTCGGTGTTGGGGAGGGAAGCCTTGCCACCTTGCCACCTTATTTCACCCTCGTGTTTCCTCCTCCCCCTCCCCAGCACCCCGAAGGAGGTGAGATGATATGTTTGCGGTAATTGTATATATTTTAGGTTTCCTTTTTAGAGGAACGATGAGCGTTTTCTGGCCCGATTGCTAGGGCCAGGGAGAAGTTATTTCAAAGGGCCAGTTTTACTCTCCCTGGCCCTTTTATTTTAAATTTGACATTATAAAAATTTTTTTGTTATAATTTTAATATGGTTATAGAAAGATATAGGAAAGCATATACTGAGAAAAAATTAGAAGAAGCAAAGGCAAAACAACCAGAAACTCCAGAAGCTCCTTCAGTTAAAGATATTTTAAATGATAGAGAACTCTCAGAGCTATTAAATTTGTGCTTGGAAAATGAGGGAAAGAACGAGCTAAGAGAGAAAATTTTAAATAAAAGTCAATTAACAGAAAAAGAATTTGAAGATTTAGAGGGGTATAGGGTTAAAATAAAAGAAGTGGTTGATGCTTCTAATACCATCTTGAAAATTTTAACTCCTGAAAATATAAAAATAATTACTTATAACTCTTCTGAATTTGGAAAGATAGTAGGACAATTAGGTTTAGATGGGACTAAAGAATTTTTAGATCAATATTTGAAAAGATTATATATCTTAGATTATAATGGATTTGAAAAATTGAAAAAGGAGGTTGACGAAATC
The DNA here is from genome assembly GCA_049970635.1 of Minisyncoccia bacterium. Taxonomy (GTDB): domain Bacteria; phylum Patescibacteriota; class Minisyncoccia; order UBA6257; family HR35; genus JBMFMO01. The sequence continues at coordinate 23,951 of JBMFMO010000006.1, forward strand.
AATAAAGCACAACAGAATTTAACTGAAATAGATAAGGAACTTAAAGAAAAATGTGAAAAATATGGAATTTCAGAATCAGAATTAGAAAAAGTTTTTATAAGAGGAGAAGATCTTGAAGAGCTTGTTGGGGAACACCTAACTATAATTGAGAGAATTAAAAATTGGTGGGGAGGAGGAAAATTAGTTGAGGGAAGAGCAAAAGAGTTGAATCAAATAGAAAATATAAAAAAGGAATTGGGAAAGATAGACGAAGCATTAGAAAATATGGGTGAAGTAATAGGAGATTTTGTTTTTTCTAATGAAGCTGCTCTTCAGTATCTATCAAACGAGCTTTTCGATAAATCAAGGGAAGAAAAAACGATAAGCTTTAAAGAAGCTGCTAATATGATGAAACCAGAAAACCTGGAAGAGGAATGGAAAAAATTTTTAGAAGAAGAATGGGAAGAATTTCTTGAGCAGGAGATAAAGAAACGAGATTTAACAGGCGAGCAGATAAATGAAGGTAGTACCCGAAAAGAAATAGAAGATGCATTTAATCAACAAAAATCAAAGCTTAGAGACAAGTTTATTAATGAAAAATTTAAAGGTCCAAGGGTCGGTATATTTGATATAATAATAACAATGGTAGAAAAATGGCTACAGAACAAATGAACAAATTTGAAGAATTATATGAAAATTTTATAAAAGTTTTAGAAAGTGAAGATGAAGAAAAGATAAAAGATTTTCTAATTACAAATTTTAATGATTTTCCAGATGATATAAAAAGAGATATTGTAGG
>JBMFMO010000007.1:0-24408 GCA_049970635.1 Minisyncoccia bacterium
AGAAGAATTTTTAAAAAGATTTGATTGGCAAAAAACAGCAGAAGAAGTTTATAAAATTATTAAGGATTGTTTAAATGAAAAAAATATTAATTAATTTTTTATATTGGGGAAGTAAAAGAAGTGGGATTTATAGAGTAGGATTTGATTTGATAAAAGAAATATTAAAACTTTACTCTAATAACGATTATAAATTTTTTTGTGTAACAAACTATTATGATATAAAATCTGAAAATTTAGAAGTAATTCAAAGAGATTTTATATCTGATTCAAAAATACTAAAAGCAATCCAATCCCAGTTCTATTTGAGAAAAATTATAAAAGATATTAAACCAGACCTTATTCTAAACCCATTCCATTTCGGATACCTATTCAAATTGAAAATCCCGCAAATATCAGTTATTCATGACCTTATTCCTATGACTACTTTTAAAAAAAGAATTGATACTTATCTTTACCATAAATTTATATTAAAAACATTAATCAACAATTGTAAATACATACTAACTCCTTCAAATGCTACAAAAAATGATATAATAGATATTTTCAAAATTCCAGAAGAAAAGATTAAAGTTGTATATTGGGGAGTTGATAAAGAAAGATTCAAAAAACTAAATATTCAAAAAGAAGACTTCTATCTAATAGTTAATGCAACATTTCCATATAAAAATGTTGATTATATTATTAAACTATGGAGAAGATTTAATATTGAAGATAGATTAATAATAATAGGTTATCATCCTAAATATATAAAATACCATAACTATCTAAAAGAATTAATAAAAAAACTAAACTTAGAAGATAGGATAACTTTTTATAAAGAGGTATCAGATGAAAAACTCACAGAGCTTTATAATAAAGCAAAAGCATTAATATCACCATCATTAAAAGAAGGATTTGGCTTACCTCCATTAGAAGCATTATCTTGTGGAACACCTGTTATCCTTTCAAATATTCCTGTTTACAAAGAGATCTATAATGATATAGCAATATTTTTTGATTTAGATAATGAAGAAAGTTTTAAAGAAGCATTAGAAAAATTTGAAGAATTAAATAAAGATGAGTTTAATGATAAAAGAGAAGAATTTTTAAAAAGATTTGATTGGCAAAAAACAGCAGAAGAAGTTTATAAAATTATTAAGGATTGTTTAAATGTATAGAAATTATATAAAAGATATTTTAGATAAAATTTTGGCGGTCTTGTTTTTGCCCTTATTTCTATTTTTAATTTTGATTATTGGGTTTTATATTTTTTTAGTAGATGGATTTCCAAATTTTTATTTAACAGAAAGACTAGGAAAAGATATGAAAAAATTTAAGATGATAAAATTAAGAACAATGAGAAAAGGTTCAGAAAAAATATTGAATGAAATTTTGAAAGATGAAAAATTTAAAGAAGAATGGAATAGATACAAAAAATTAAAACCCGATCCAAGATTAATTAAAGGAGGTTTTTTTATAAGAAAGCATTCTTTAGATGAATTACCCCAAATATTTAATATATTAAAAGGAGATATGTCTTTCATTGGACCAAGACCTTATTTAGAAGATGAGATAGATGAAAATTTTCCTAAAGAAATTTTTGATGTTAAACCAGGATTAACTGGATTATGGCAGATTTCAGGAAGGAATGAACTAACATTTAGAGAAAGAATAGAATTAGATTTAGAATATATTAAAAATATAAGTTTTTTGAATGATTTAAAGATTTTTATAAAAACAATAAAAGAAATTTTCAAGCCAAAAGGAGCATATTAACATATGGAATATTTTGGTAATTCGATTACCAAAATAGAACCCAAGCTTTTATAGAAAATTTTTTTCTTTTTAATAATTAAACCCCAAGCCTTTAATGTTTATAATTTAAATAGAGCTAGTTATAGGATATAAAAAATTATTGATCTTTAAATAAAATTAATACCCCAATATTCTATTATGAAAAATCAGGAAATAGCAAAATTATTAAGAATGATGTCTCTATATTTAGAGATGAAAGATATTAAATTTAAACCTCAAGCGTATGAGAAGGCAGCATATTCTATTGAAGCATTAGAAGAAGATATAGAGGAATTTATAAAGAAAAAAGGGAAAGAAGGATTAAAAGAGCTGCCAGGAATAGGGGAATCAATAGCAGATAAGATAATTGAATTTTTAAAAACAGGAAAGATTAAAGAACTTGAAGATTTTAAAAAAGAAGTACCAGTTGATATTGAAACATTAAGCTCTATAGAAGGAATTGGGCCAAAAACAATATACAAATTATATAAATCATTAAATATTAAAAATTTGGAAGATTTAGAAAAAGCTTGCAAGGAACATAAGATAAGAAGATTACCAGGCTTTGGTGAGTTAAGTGAAGAAAAAATCTTAAAAGGAATAGAATTTTATAAACAAGGTGGAGGAAGATTTGTTTTAGGTTTTGTTATGCCATTAGTTGAAAAACTTTTAGAATACTTAAAAAAATGTGATTATGTAGAAAAATTGGAAGTAGCTGGTTCATATAGAAGAAGAAAAGAAACCATAGGGGATGTAGATATATTAGCAACATCAAAAAATCCTGAAAAAGTTATGGATTATTTTGTAAATTTTCCAGAAGTAGATCATATATATGCAAAAGGTCCAACAAAAACAATGGTTAGATTAAAAATTGGATTAGATGTTGATATAAGAGTTGTTTCAGAAGAAAGTTTTGGTGCTGCATTAGCTTATTTTACTGGTTCAAAAGATCATAATATAAAGTTAAGAGAATTAGCAATGAAAAAGGGATGGAAATTGAATGAATATGGTTTATTTGATGAAAATGAAAAGATGATAGCAGGAACAACAGAAGAAGAGATTTACAAAAAATTAAATATGCAATTTATACCGCCAGAGATGAGAGAAAATAGAGGAGAGATTGAATTAGCCTTAGAAAATAAATTACCAAAATTAATTGATTATGGAAGTTTAAAGGGAGATTTACAGATTCAAACAAATTGGACAGATGGACAAAATTCTATTGAGGATTATGCAAAAGAAGCTATAAAAATTGGATTAGAATATATAGCTATAACAGATCATACAAAATCTTTAGCAATGACAGGTGGATTGGATGAGGAAAAATTATTAGAGCAGATGAAAGAGATTGATAGATTAAATGAAAAATATAAAGGTAAGATAAAAATTTTAAAAGGTGCTGAAGTAAATATATTAAAAGATGGTTCACTTGATATTAAAGATGATATTTTAGAAAAATTAGATTTTGTTGGAGCTGCAATTCATAGTAATTTTAATTTACCAAGATCTGTGCAAACAGAAAGATTAATAAAAGCAATGCAAAATAAGAATGTTGATTGTATTTTTCATCCAACAGGAAGAGTAATAAACAAAAGACCCCCATATGAAATAGATATAGAAAAGATTATTGAAGCAGCAAAGGAGACAAAAACATTATTAGAAATTGATGCTTTTCCAGACAGATTAGATTTAAAAGATGAATATATTAAAATTTGCATTGAAAAAGGCGTTAAACTTTTGATAGATTCTGATGCTCATTCTATTTTGCATTTATATTATTTAGATTTAGGTGTTGCTCAAGCAAGAAGGGGTTGGGCAAAAGGTGAAGATATCTTAAACACTTTTCCATTGGATAAATTTTTAAATTTTATTAAGAAATAGTAAAATTTAATAAGGTCGGATTAAAAAATTAATAAAATGGAAAATTTAGAAAAGTTTAAAAAGGAGAAGAAAGAAGAAGAAATTGATTCAATTCGTATAATGGAGGAATATGGGATAGAATCTGCATCTTGGTTTGGAAGACTTAATTTACCAGGCATAAAATTTTACTATGTTGGTCCTGATAAAGAATATTATGGGCATAATGGAAGATTAGTTGTTTATGCAGTACATGTAAAATTTGGCGATGAAGATGTTGTAGGTTGGTTTGAAAGCTCAGGTTGGGAAGATAAAGAGGTATCAAAAAGAGTTTGGGAAACACTTAAAAAAATTCCAAATGCGAAGGAAATAATAAAAAAACAAATTAAAGAAGTTGAAAGGAAAGAAAGAGAAGAAATGATAAAAAAGGAAATTGAAGAAGCTGAAAAGAAAAAAGAGAAGAAGAAAAATAGTTAATAAAATAATTTATAATAATTTAGATGGATAAAAAAATTTTAATGATTGGTTGGGAATTCCCACCATTTAATAGTGGAGGTTTGGGTGTTGTTACTTATTATTTAGCTAAAAATTTAAATAATAAAATAAATTTAATATTAGCTCTTCCTAAAAAATATCCAATAAATTCAGATTTAAAATTGATATTTGCAGATGATGAAATAAAAATTTTAAAATGTTATACAAAGATAAATGGAATTTTTGTTAATGGATTTTTAGAAGATGTTTTAACATATGGGATCAGGCTTTTAAATAAGATAAAAGAATTAAATTTAGACTTTGATATTATTCATGCTCATGATTGGTTAGGAGGGGTTTGTGGGTTATATTTAAAGAATAATTTTAAGAAACCACTAATAATTCATATCCACTCAACAGAGATAGAAAGAACAGGAAATAATCCTAACCCAATAATTTATCAAATAGAAAAAGAAATAATGGAAAATTCTGATAAGATTATAAGTGTAAGTAAATTAACAAAATCTATAATAAGCAATTTTTATAAGATACCAGAAGAAAAAATAATTGATTTACCAAATGCTATAGATTTAGATTCTTATGAAGCAATTGATTCTGAATATTTTAAAAAATTAAAATCTAAAAATTATAAGATCGTTTTATTTGTTGGGAGATTGGTTTTGCAAAAAGGACCTGATTATTTTGTTAAAACATTAAAATATGTTAATGAGTATATTAAAAAAATAAAATATGTTGTAGTTGGGGATGGAGAAATGCTCCCAGATTTAATAAAGATTGCTAATGAAGAAAATGTTTTAGATAAAATTATATTCACAGGATTTTTAAGGGATGAAAGGCTTTGGGGAGTTTATAAATATGCAGACTTATTAGTAGCACCATCTGTTTTTGATCCTTTTGGCCTTGTTCCATTAGAAGCAGTAAAATTTAATATTCCAATTATAATTTCAAGAACAACAGGTTTAGGAGATTATTTTTATAATTGTTTAAAAGTAGATTTTTGGGATATAAAAAAGATTTCTAATTACATAATATCAATTCTAAAATATAGACCATTAAAAGAAGAATTGATTAAAAATGCAAAAAAAGAATTAGTAAATTTTAATTGGGAGGATAGAGCAAATAGATTGATAAATATTTATGAAAATATATAATGCCATCAGTTTGTTTTTATTTTAAAGTTCATCAACCATTTAGAATAAAAAATTATTCAGTTTTTGATATTGGAAAAGAAGAAAATTATTTTGATGATGAAAAAAATAAGATCTATTTAGATAGAATTGTAAAAAAATCTTATATTCCAACCTTGAATATAATTTATGAATTAATAAAAGAGACTAATTATAGATTTAAAGTAACATTTGGTATCACAGGAGTTTTAATAGAACAATTAAAAATTTGGCATCCAGAGGTAATAGATTTGTTTAAAAAGGTAGCAAGTACAGGCTGTGTAGAATTTACAGGAGAAACTTATTATCATTCATTATCATCAATATATTCTAAAAAAGAATTTATAGAACAGGTTTTGATGCATAAAAACTTGATTAGTAGTTTATTTAATCAAATTCCAAGAGTTTTTTCAAATACAGAATTATTATATTTTGATGATATTGTTGATATATTAGAAGGCTTAGGTTTTGATGCTATTATAACAGAAGGTGTTGATCATATTTTAGAATGGAGATCACCAAATTTTATCTATGAAGATCCAAGTGGTAAAATGAAGATTCTTTTAAGAAACTATAAGCTTTCAGATGATATAAGTTTTAGATTTTCTTCAAGAGATTGGGAAGAATGGCCATTAACAGCAGATAAGTTTGCATATTGGATCAGTCAATATAATGGAAATGGTGAAGTTGTAAATCTTTTTATGGATTTTGAAACATTTGGAGAACATCAGTGGAGTGAAACAGGAATTTTTGATTTTTTAGTAAATTTACCATTTGAAATATTAAAACAGAAAGATTTAAATTTTATGACATTAACTGAGGCTATAAAAACATACCCAACAAGAGGAACTTTTTCATCTCCATATCCAATAACCTGGGCAGATGTAGAAAGAGATTTAACAGCATGGGTTGGTAATGAAATGCAAAAAGATGCTATTCAAAGATTATATGCTCTTGAAAATAGAATGAAAGATAAATATTTAGATAAATGGAGGAAATTACAAACTGCTGACCATTTTTATTATATGTGCACAAAATGGTTTGCTGATGGTGATGTCCATAAATATTTTAATCCATATGAATCACCATATGTAGCATATATAAATTTTAGAAATATATTAGAAGATTTAAATTTAAGATTATAAATGATTGAGAAAGGATTTAGAGAGAAATTTGAGAATAAAAGAGAGAAAGAAAGAAGAGAACAGATAAAAGAAGGAATTTGGTTTCCTAAAATTTTTAAAGATTTTCCTGTTATTTGTGCTGCTTCTACAAAAGAGTTCCCTGGTTTTATATATTTAAGAAATCCTAAAAGATTTGAAGAAGAAATGAATATTAAAAAAGCAAAAGCAGCAAGAAACTTAATATTATTTTTAAGAAAACTTAATCCTAATTTAAATCCTAAATTTATAGCATATCCAGAATTAGCCCATACTACAAATATAAAAATAATAAGAGAAGAAGATATAGAAAAAATTAAAGAAAAGATAAAGATAGAGAATACTGATGGATTGATAACAGCTATTAATAATTTGCCATTAATAATTTTAGGGGCTGATTGTCCTTCAATAGGTGTTTATGATAAAGAAAATAATGTTATAGGAGTTTTTCATTCTGGATGGAAAGGAACAGCAGGAAATATTGTTGGTAATGGGTTAGAGATTTTAAAAAAAGAATTTAACTCTAATTCAAAAAATATCTACGTAGTTGTAGGCCCAGGTATAAGCGAAGATTATGAAGTTGGCGAAGATGTTTATCTTAAATTTTTAAATAGTGGAATTTTTTCAAAAAATGAATTAAGGAAGATATTTAAAGAGAAAAAAGATAAATATAATTTAGATTTGTTTAAAGCAATAAATTTTGAACTTTTAAAAACAGGAATTCCAGAAAAACAAATTGAAATAACATCATTAAGAACAGATAGAGATAATGATCTTTTCCCATCTTATAGAAAGGAAGGAAAGGAAGCTGATAGATTCGCATTTCTTTTAGCTTTAAATTTATAATAAAATTATGGAAAAAAGAAGAGAAAAAAAGAAGAAAGAAAAAGAGCCTATAGAGCCAAAGAAGATTATTGAACCAGAAACTATTATATCATTATTGTCTGAAGAAGATGGGATTAATAAATTTTTTGGTGAATATATAAAATTAGATTCATTTGGAAGGTTTTTGGTTTTTGAAAAATTAGAAAATAAACTTTCAGGTGGAATTCCTAAAAAACTTTTATTTAAAATTATGAAATATGATCCAAGTTTAAGAGAAAAGGCTTGGCATCTTTTTTGTAGAGTATATGGAACAAAACCAAGTGAGCTATTTTGGATTATTGGAAATATACCAGAATTGAAAGAAGTATCATGGAAGAAATTTTATGATACATTCGGTAATTTAATAGAAAATATAAAAACACATATAGAAAATATAAAAAGAAATCAAAGTGAGACTCTTCAGATAAAAGAACTTGAAGAAAGATTAAAAAATGAAAGAAATTTTATAAGAGAAGAATTAAGAAAGGCAAATTTAATGGAAGAAAAAGAAATAGAAGAAATGCTTAAAGAGAAAGGAATATTGTAATTATCTCCACTTAAATTGATAATCAGAAGTCTTATGAAGCTTAAATTTTCTTTTATGCTTTTCAAAATCCTCTCCTAATACTTCTAAATCCTTTAAAAAATCCCTTTTTATTCCTAAATAATATAGATATCCAACTTCAATTGGATCAATGCCCATAAGATAAGTCATAAGAGAATCTACATAAAGAGGATTTAAACCAGCCATTGCTATTTTCATTTCAACAGGATCTCCATCAACAGGCCCATCACCTTCCATTCCAATAAAACCATCAATAATTGATAAATCTGGTCTTATATATTCTTTATAAATTTTTGCTAATGTTAAATTTATAGATTTTATATTTTGATGAATCTTTTCTTTATCATTTTGTAATGAACCAACAATTATATTTTTTATTGATAAAGTAACAATAACAGTATCATGAGTCTTAGGAGGGCATATAGAAATGTAAAATATATTTGGATTTAAATCTTTAATCATTATTTTAGCACAATTTATCTTTATCAAATTTAAATTTTTATCATAAATATCAATCTTATAAGAATTAGTTTTATTTAAATCTAAAAATTCAATATCAAAATCTTTCTTTAAATCATAATATCCAAAATTTTTAAATCCATCATTAGTTTCTCCCAAAGCAGCACCTTCTGCAATTATAATTTTTCTATCTTCTAATAGATTATTCTCTCTCAAAAATTCTAAAAGACCCATTACAGCATTTTTACTTGTTGCAGAAAGTTGAACAGTTGTTGATACAAAATTTGGTTTGATCAGAATAACATCTTTATCTTTAATAGATCTTTTTATATCATCAGATAATAAATTTAATGCTTTTTTAATATTTTCTTTTCTATCTTCTCCATAAATTAATGAAACTCTAAACATTTATTTGATCTTTCTTTTAATAATTATAAAAGCTCCTAAAAATGCTGGAATCCAAAATGTAAAGAATCTATATAGAAAAGTAGCTAAGATTATCTTTGCCATATTTAACTTAAATAGTGATAAATAATAGATAAGGATAGGTTCTATAAATCCTAAACCACCGCCTGTTGGAGAGATTATAGAAAAAATCTGTGAAACAAGAAAAGATTTTAATACCAAACTTAATCCCAAATTTATCTTAACAATATTGAATGATATCAAAAAAAATAAAAAATAGATAAATTCTGAAAGGAAGGGAATTAATATTGCAGTTAAAATACCTTTCAAAAATTTTTCCTTTTTTTCCAAAAATTCATAAGGAATCTTTAATAAGATTATAAAAATTGTTAAAAAAATTAAAAATAAAACAAGATAAAATTTTTTGAAGAAAAAGATTGTGAACAATAAAAAGATAGAAAGGATGTAAATGAGATAATATAAGATAATAATAAAGATTGATTCAGAATAGGATCTTTTTAAATTCTTAAGTTTATTGAATATTAAAATTGGCATAGAAAGGCCAGCAGTAAAAACTCCTGTTGCTACAAATATTAACCAATAATCTATAGATTCTTTTAAATTAATTTCTATGTCAAAACTTTTTAAGATTGTTTTTAAAAATAAGGACTGAGAAAGAATTAAAAAAATTGTTAGGAAAAATGATATTATTATCAAGGTTAAATTATTCAATGAGAATATAAAATTAAAATTTACTCTTTTTGCTTCATCAAAAAACTTAAATATCAAAAAAATATACAAGATGCTTCCTAAAATTATAGTTAAATAAAATCTTATTTTTTCTAACATTTAATATAATTATAAGATGGAAAAAATATCAGTGATTATCCCTGCTTTTAATGAAGAGAAAAATATTGGTGAAGTTGTTAAATCATTAAAAGAGATAGAATTAATCGATGAGATAATTGTTGTTTCAGATGGTTCAAAAGATAAAACTGTTTTAGAAGCGGAAAAAGCAGGAGCAGATATTGTTATAGATCTTCCTAAAAATTTAGGAAAAGGAGGGGCAATCTTAGAGGGGATAAAAAAAGCAAATGGTGATATATTAATATTTTTAGATGCTGATTTGATAGGTATAAAAAGAGATCATATTTTAAATTTATTAGAACCATTAAAAAAAGATGAAGCAGATATGGTTGTAGGATATTTAGCTGGAGATAAGATGCAAAATCTTATTCCTTATTTATCAGGGCAAAGAGCATTAAGGAAAAAAGATGTATTAAAGATTATAAAAAATAAAAAATTTATAAAAAGCAGATATAAATTCGAGGTTCTTCTTAATAGGTTTTATAACAGATCAAATTTAAAAACAATTTTTATTCCTCTATTCAATATAGATCATATAACAAAAAGAAAGAAGTATAACTTTTTTAGGGCCATTTTTTACAAAATTCGTTCAGCAATAGATTTTTTAGATTTATATAAAACATTTTTATCTATTTTAATAGTATTTATTTTAGGATTTTTTTCATATATTATTTTTATTCATGGAGTTAATTATATTAAACTAAATCTATTAGGTATAGTTCCAGTGCCAAACCAAGGAGATAAAATTTTAGTTATTGTAGCACATCCTGATGATGAAATAATAGGCTCATTTGGTTATATTTATGAAGCAATAAAAAATAAAGCTTATGTTAAAGTTATTATAGTTACAAATGGAGATGCTAATAAGTGGAGCGCTTATATTTTTGATAAAAAGATAAGATTAAAAAATAAAGATTTTATAAAAGAAGGTGAAAGAAGAATGGAAGAAAGTAAAAATGCCCTAAAATTAGCTGGTGTTAATGAAGAAAATATTATATTTTTAGGATTTCCTGATAGAGGATTAATTTATCTTTTAAATAAGAATTGGGACAAACCATTAACATCTAAATATACAAAATGGAATAAAAATAATTATTCAGGAACATATAAAATTGGATCATATTATACAGGAGAAAACCTTTCAAGTTTATTAGAAGAAATAATAGCATCAACATCACCAACAGTTATAATAACCCATCATCCAGAAGATAAAAACCCTGATCATGAAGCAGTTTTTAGATTTACAAAAATAGCACTAATTAAACTAATAGAAAGAAAAATAATAAATCCCCCAATATTTTATTCATTCCTTGTTCATTATAAGATAACAGAATATCCATTGCCTTTTAGACTTCAATTTAACGGTATTTTATACCCACCAAAGGATTTATTAAAAAAATGTGATTGGAAGGCTTTTTACCTATCATATGACGCAGAATATAATAAGATGAATGCAATAAAATTTTACAAAGATCAATTAGAAAGTCCTTATCTTAACCTATTATTAAAATCTTTTATAAGAAAAAATGAATTATTTTGCGAGATTATAAAATTTAGATAAAATTAAAAAATGAATAAAACTTGTTATAATGGAAAAATTTTGTGAATTCTCTAAATTAGAAATAGAAGAAGTTTTTAATAGATTGAATAGTTCTATAAATGGTTTAAGTGATAAAGAAGCAGAAGAAAGGTTAAAAAATTTTGGTTTTAATGAGATAAAAGGATTTAAGGTAGAAGCATTGCAAATTTTAAAGAGAAACCTTTTAAATTATTTTAATCTCTTTTTATTAGTTGCAAGCATTCTTTCTTTAATTATAGAAGGGTTAGATGTTGAAACTATTTTAATATTTGCTTTTTTTGTTATAGCTGTATCTATATCATTTTATCAAGACTATAAAGCAAGTAAATTAGTAGAAAAACTTTTGCAATTTTTTAAAACATATGTAAAAGTTAAAAGGAATGGAGAATATAAAATTATTGATAAAAAATATTTAGTTCCAGGAGATTATGTAAGGGTTGAAAATGGTAATTTAATTCCAGCTGATTTAAGAATAGTTAACTCACAAAATCTTTTAGTAGATGAATCATCTCTAACTGGAGAAAGCGAACCAGTTTATAAGGTTTCTGATAAAATAGAAGATGTAAAGGATGTTTATAGTGCTAAAAATATTGCTTTTAATGGTACAATAGTAAAACAAGGATTTTTAGAAGGGATAGTCTTTGCTACTGGTAAAGATTCATATTTTGGGAAGATATCAAAAACAACATTAGAAATTTATAAAGAAACAGCATACCAAAAAACATTAAACAAATTTACTAAATTTATAGCACATATTTCACTTTTGTTAGCAGGTTTAATTATTATCCTTAATTATTTAAAGCCAGAACCGTTAAATTTTTCTGAGTTAACAATGTTTTTAATTGTATTAATAATTTCTATTGTCCCAGAGTTTTTGCCAGGAATAACTGTTTTAACATTAACAATTTCAGCATTTAAATTAGCAAAATCAGGAGTTATTGTTAAAAGATTATCAGCAATAGAAGATTTAGGAGGAATACAGGTTTTATGTGTAGATAAAACAGGAACAATTACAAAAAATATCTTAGAATTTAAAAAAATTATTTCAGATGATGAAGATAGATTTTTGAAATATTTTTTTATAGATTATTTTTTAGCAAAAGAAATTTCTCCATATACAAAGGCTTTATTAGAAAGCAAAAAAATTGATTTAGAAAAAATTAAAGAAAGTATTAAAGATATTAAATTAATAGAAGAAATGCCATTTGATCCAATAAAAAGGATAAAGATAACAAAAATAATTGAGAATGGAGAAATGATAGAGATAATAAAAGGAGCACCAGAAAATATTATAGAAAAATTAAAAGATAATAAAGAAAAATATCTTGAAGAATTTAAAAAACTTTCTATTGAAGGATTAAGAACAATATCTCTTTGTATATTAAAAGATAATAACTTTGAATATTTAGGCATATTAGGCTTTGAAGATCCATTGAAAGAAACAGCTAAAAAAGCAATAAAAAAAGCTGAAAGACTTGGAATAAAAATAAAGATTTTAACTGGTGATGCAAAAGAAGTAGCAAAAAGAGTTGGAATAGAATTGGGTTTATGCCAAAAAGACGACAAGATTATATTAGGAGAAGATATAAAAAAGATGAGCGAAGAGGAATTAAAAGAGGTTGTTGAAAAGAATAATATATTTGCAAGGGTTTTGCCAGAAGATAAATATAGGATAATAAAAATTTTGCAAGAAAAATATTTTGTAGGATTTTTAGGAGAAGGTATAAATGATGCAGAAGCATTGAAAATAGCAGATGTATCATTAGTTGTAGACAATGCAGCAGATATAGCAAAACAAGAAGCAGATATTTTATTAAAAGAAAAAGATCTGAATCTGATTGTTGCTTCTACATATGAAGGTAGGAAAGATTTTTATAATTTAGGAAAATACCTAAAACATACTATGAGTGGTAATTTTGGGAACTTTTTTGTTATATCATTTTTAACTCTATTTTTAAAATATATACCATTACTTCCAATTCAAATTCTTTTAACAAATTTAATAACAGATTTACCACTTGGTCCTATTGGAGTAGATAATGTTAATGATGAAGATATTAAAAAACCAGTTAGTATTTCTTCTTATACATTCATATTTTTATTAATTATTTTAGGTTTTGTAGCAGCTATTGTAAATCTTTCAACATTTTTATTAGTAAAAAATTTACAACCAGATTATGTTAGAACAGCATTATTTACTATAACTACTTTAACAGGAATATTTGTTATGTTTTCTATTAGAACAAAAAAATCTATAATATTTAATCCAAAGATGCCCCCTGTATTATTATTAACATTTATTCTTGCAATCTTCCTTACAATTCTTTTTATAACCCACCCATTTTTTATGAAGCTCTTCCAGTTTGTATATCTACCTACGAGATTTTATCTTTATATTTCAATATTGTTATTTATATTTATCTTATTTACAGAATTAGCAAAAAAGGTAATTTATAAGATTTTCCCCGATACAATTTAAAGAGAGAGAATAGCTTGGTTCCAAAATTTGTCAATATTATTAATTTTATTAAGAATGTTTTGAGCCTTACTTGCTTCTTTTCTATCTTCTGATTTCGCCTTATTGTTCAATTCTTTTATAAAATCATCAATATTAAAATTTTCAAGATCTTTTGATAAATTAAATTCTTTTTGATCTTTTGAAAATACAAGATCTATAACTTTCTCTTTGTTTTTTAATAGATATAAATAAGTACTTTTTGCAAAATTTTTAAAATCATTTATTGAATTTTTTATCTTTTCAATAAGATATTTAACTTGTTCATCCTTAGGTTTTGTTTTTAAGTCCTCCATTTCTTTTTCAGTAAAAACTGTCAAAACTCTATAAACTTTATTATCTATATTGCCCATTAAAAATGTTGTAGGATTTACAGATGCTTGATAGTTTCCTAATATAGAAATAAAACCATCAAACCACTTCTTTTTAATTAAATCACTAATCTCCTTATATCCATTTTTTTCTAAATATTCTAAAAGCTCTTTTATTCCTCTTTTTTCAATAAACTCTTCTACATTTATTCTACCTAAAAAATTTAAGACAGATTTAATGAAAATAGTTGGATCCTCGTCTTTTGAATTAGCAATATTTTTTAAATCATTCATAAACTCATTATTTTCATGACTTAAATATCTTTTCATTTTATCTTCAAAATTCAATGTATAATCTTCTTTAAACCCTAAGTACTTTAATCTTCTTTCATCTACAATATTTTTTACAAATTTTGGATCTTCAGTAACCATAACATCTATTGATAAGATTAAATTAGGATTTAACCAAAGATATATATCACCTGTTCCCATTTGATCATCAATTTCTGGAGTATGAACTGCTGTATAATTAGATTCTAAAATAGATAAGATTTCTTTTTCATAAGGTTTTCCAGCTTCTTGAATCATAGCAGCAAATTCTTGAGGACTAATTCCTACTAATTTTTCTTCTTCCCAAGGCCAAGGCTTTTTTTCAAATTTTTCTGCCATCTCTCTTATTCGATATAATTCAAGTGCCTTGATGTATCTTTGTAATCCTTCTTCATGTTTATGAGCTATTTCAATAAATCTTTTAAATTCCTTCTCATTTTTAAAATAATTACCCTTATTTTTTCTTAATCTCTCTGCACTTTTTCTTAATTCTTCACCTCTTTTTTTAAAAACCCCTGAATAAAGCAAATCATTAACAATCTTTCCATCAATTTTTCCATCTACCCCTGCTTTTGATAGATATTTTTCAAGCCAATCATAAAAATTTTTTAGATAAAGAAAATTTTCCTTTTTATATTCTTCTGGTCTTTTTTCCCAAAGCATTATTTAATTTTAACAAATCAAATTTTAATTGTCAAGGTTTATAATTTATATATGGAAGAAGAAATTAAAAAATTTTTAGAAAAATATGAGAAAATAAGGCCTAAGCCAGAAAGAGCACTTGATCAATTTAGGGCAAGAGAAGAAACATTATTTAGAAGAGCACTATTATTATCAAAGATCCCAAATATAGAAGATAAAAATTTATTATTTTTAGGTGATGCAGATTTAACATCTATTATCTTCTCAAAATATTTTAAAGCAAAAAAAGTGGCTGTTGTTGATATAGATAAAAAGGTTTTAGAGTTTATAAAATATGTTTCTGAAAATGAAAATTTTGATATAGAAGTTTATGAATATGATTTAAGGGAGCCATTAGATAAAAAAATTTTTTATGATTATGATGTTGTATTTTTTGATCCACCATATACCGGAAGAGCAGTAAATGTTTGGTTAATAAGAGCAATGGAGGCAAGTTTAGGGAAGGGAAGTAATAAAAAAAGAAAAAGTTATGAATTTTTAAATAAAAAATTCTATTTGATGTGTTTTATGTATACTGATAAAAATCTAGAAAAAGGATTAGAGGTTCAAAGAATAATTAGTAAGTTAGGATTAGTTATTCAAGAAAAATATAGAGGATTTAATGAATATTATGGAGCAAAAACAATAGGAAACAAAAGCGATCTTTATATTATCCAACCAACTCCAGAGATAAATTTAGCATTAATAGATACAAGAAAAAAAGGATTTTATACTTATGAATAGAATACACGCCCTGAACCAGAGCAAGGCACGGTTTATATGAATTAGTCACGAATATAATATCTGCAATCCGCGGTTATATAAACTATCCGCGTTAATCCGCGGCTCTAAATTTATCCGCGTAAATCAGCGGTTATTAAGACTTCTGAGAAGTAGCTTTTATACCCTTTCTTTTTTCTGTATCTTGTTTTTGGTTTATATTTTATTATTAAAGTTTTCTTTTTTATATTTTTTAAAATCTTTCCTTTTATCTTTATATCTTCTAAATATGGTCTTCCAATTTTTAAATCTTTACCATCAAAATATAAGAGAACTTTATCAAAAATAATTTCATCTCCCTCATTTTTGTCTTTTATCTTATCAACAATAATCTTTGAGCCTTCTTTTACTAGATATTGTTTTCCTCCTGTTTCAATTACTGCAAGCATCTTAATAATTTAAATAAAAAATATTAATAAAAACTGCTATGTTTAATAGAAATATAATCAAATTAATTTTTTTAATTAAATCCTCTTTTACTCCTAAAATTCTTAATAAATAATTATACAATATAACTAAAGAAAATACAATAGGAAAAATGAACAAATCACCCTTTGGGCTTAAAATATAATTTTCAGGATATTTATGATATAAAAACACTATTTGTGGCTGATTAATATAAAAATATAAAAAAGACCAGGATAAAAATATAAACCCTACTAAGATTAGATTGTAATATAAAATTTTCATTCTCCTATTGTTAAGATTAATAATTCTTGAACAATATATTTTGTTGCTTCTTTTTTAGAAAATTCCAATGCAGATTTTTTCATTGTTTCTAATGTTTCAGGCTCATTAAACAATCTTTTAATAATTGAAGTTAATATTCCCTTACTTAAATTTGGTTCTTCAATAACAATTGCTGCTCCTATATCAGCATATTCATATGCATTTTCTATTTGATGCTTTCCAGAAACTTCTTCTCTTATAGGAATTAATATACTTGGCTTGCCACATGCTGATATTTCAAAAATAGCACCTGCTCCTGCTCGAGAAATGATTAAATCAGAAATTTTCATTAATTTTATAAGATCATTATGTTCAATAAAACCTATTGGATGATAATCCTTCTTTCTTGCTGGAACATTTTCCAAGATAAAACCATATGCTATATCTTTAAACTCTTTGTATAACCTTTCTCCTAATTGGTGAACAACTTGTCCTATATGCAACAATTCATCTAATGATTCTATCACAACTTCATTAATTTTCATAGAACCTTGCGAACCCCCAATAACCAAAATAGTTTTTTTATCTTTTTCTAACCCAAATCTTCTATAATCGAAATCTTCTGGGATTATTTTATCAAAATCTGGGTCTATTGGTTGCCCTACCAAAGCTGTTTTTTTAGGATCAAAATATTTTTTGCTTTTTGTAAATGATACTGCTATTCTTGTAGCGAATTTTCCTGCTATTATATTACTTCTTCCTGGAATAGAATCTGATTCATGAATTAATATAGGTATTCTAAAAAACCAAGCAGATAAAACAACCTCTAAGCTTCCATAACCCCCCTTTGAAAAAACAACATTCGGCATAAACTTATATACTAACCAAAAAGCCTTTAATAAACCCAATGGAAACTTTAAAAAATCAAGAAAATTTTTTATATCAAAATACCTTCTAACCTTACCAGCTGGTATCTCATATACTTCAACCCCTTCTTTTTCTAATAATTCTTTTTTGAATGGTTTTGCCCCTATATAAATTAATCTTAAATTCAGATTCCTTCTTTTACATTCTTCTTTTAATAATTTTGCAACAGATAACAATGGAAAAAAATGTCCTCCTGTTGCTCCTCCTGTTAAACAAATTAGCAATTCTTCCATATTAAAACTTAACTTTTGGAGTTTCTTTTTCTCCTTCCTCTATTTCAAAATATTCATAAGAAGGAAAATTAAATTTTCTTGCTATAAAGCTATTTGGAAAATAATTTTTAAATGAATTATATTCCATTAAAACAGCATTATAAAATCTTCTTGAAGCCATAATCTTATCTTCTGCATCCCTTAATTCTTTTTGTAATTCTAAAAAATTTTGATTAGCCTTTAACTCAGGATAATTTTCAGCAACAGCAAACAATGTTTTTAATGTTGATGTTAGCATATTATCTGCCTCTATCTTATCTTTTAATGTATTAGCACTTAATAGTAAACTTCTTGCTTCTGTAACTTTTTCAAATACTTCTTTTTCATGAGCCGCATATCCTTTTACAGTTTCAATCAAATTAGGAATTAAATCTGCTCTTCTTTTTATTTGAACATCAATATCTCCTAATGCCTCTTTAACCCTTTGGTTTAATAAGACCAATCTATTATAAATATAGATTATGCAAAGGATTATAAAAATCAATAAACTTAAAACTATGTAAAAAATCATTTTTTTTATTTTCTTAATGGCGACGAAACTATTAAATTATATGATTCTTTAATTAAATCTGCTTTTTCAATAATTTCATCAATTGCCTTAGAAACCTTTTCACAATCATTTATGCTTATTTTATCGCCTTTTTTATCAATATAAATAATTAGAGCCTTTTTCCCCATTTCTCTTCCATATTTTACATCAACTAATTCATACCCCAAATCTTCTATTCTTTCTCTTATTAAATTTTTAACTTTTCTTAAATCCATTAAATTAATTCTTTTAATTCTTTAATAAATACTTCTAATTTTTTTAATCCAAGATCACCCTTTTTATGTTCCCTTACACTAATCTTTTTTTCTTCCTCTTCTTTCTTTCCCACTATAACCATAAAAGGAATCTTTTCCTCTTCAGCTTTTAATATTCTTTTTGACAATGTTTCATCCGCATTATAAATTTTAACTCTAAAATATTTTTTCAATTCTTCATAAATTTTATTTCCATAATCCTCATTTTCTTTTTTAATAGGTAAAATAACAATTTGTATAGGTGCTAGCCAAAATGGCAAATCACCCTTATAGTATTCAAGTAGTACTCCAATAAATCTTTCCATAGATCCTATTAATGCCCTATGAATCATAAATGGCTTCTCTTTTTCTCCCTTGTCATTAACAAAAGTTATATTAAATTTTTCTGGTAAATTAAAATCAACTTGGATAGTAGTACATTGCCATTCTCTTCCTAAGGTATCTTTAATCTTTATATCAATTTTAGGGCCATAAAAAACTCCTCCACCAGGATCAACATCATAATTTATCTTAATTTCTTTTAATACAGATTCCAAAACATTAATAGCAAATTTCCATCCCTTTTCTGTTCCAGCATATTTTTCTGGTCTTGTAGATAGATAAATATTAAATTCTTCAAATCCAAATTTTCTTAACATCCTTAATCCATGATCCAAAAGTTTTTTAACTTCATCTTTTAATTGTTCTTTTGTACACCAAATATGAGCATCATCCTGAGTAAAACCCCTAACTCTTGTTAAGCCATGCAATGTTCCCGATCTTTCATATCTATAAACAGTTCCAAACTCAGCATATTTGATCGGTAAATCTTTATATGATCTTACTCTTGATTGAAAAATTTTTACATGGAAAGGACAATTCATAGGTTTTAAGATGTATTTTTCAGTATCAATCTCAATAGGAGAATACATATTTTCTCTATAAAGCTCCCAATGTCCAGAAGTTTGCCACAATTGAAGCTTTCCTATATGAGGAGTAACCACAAATTCATAACCATTATTTATAAGCTCATTGTATAGATAATCCTCTATTATTTTTCTTAAAGTAGCACCCTTAGGCATCCAAAGTGGTAAACCTGTTCCAACTTCATCGTCAAAGATAAACAATTCTAATTTTTGACCCAAAACTCTGTGATCTCTCTTTTCAGCTTCTTCTAATCTTTTTAAATATTCTTCTAATTCTTTTTTAGTTTCAAAAGCAATGCCATATATTCTTGTTAACATAGGTTTTTTTTCATCACCTCTCCAATAAGCACCTGCTATTTTTATTAGTTTAAAAGAATCGATTGGGATTTCTGATGATCTATTTACATGCCCTCCTTCGCATAAATCTATAAAATCTCCTGTTTGATAAATTGTAACAGTTTTTATCTTTTTAGGTTTTAGTTTTTTTTCTTTTATCTTTAAAATCTCATTGTAATCAGTTGTTCCATATTTTTTTAAATCTTCTAATAATTCTAATTTAAATTTTTGTTTTAATTTTTTAAATAGCTTTATAGCATCTGAAATTTTTAATTCCTTTTTAATAAACCTTACATCATCTTCAATCATAGTTTTCATTAAATCTTCTAATTTTTCTAAGATATCTTCATCAACCTTTGTAGAGAATAGGATATCATAATAGAAACCATTTTCAATAACAGGACCAACACCAAACTTAGCATTCTTATCAATTTTTAATGCTGATGCTGCTAACAAATGTGCAAGTGAGTGTCTAATTTTATATATCCTCTCCATATTAAAAAATTATAACATATTTAAAACTATAAAGTAAAGAATGAAAGGCCCACAAATGTGGGCCTCCAAAATAAATTTATTTAAAATTCCAACATCCCTTCATCCACCCCCTTCCATTCCTCTCCTTTCGTACATTCTTCCTCCTCTTTTTGCGCTTCCATTTTCTCCTCATCCTCAAATATCTCCTCCTCTGCAGCCTCCTTTGCAGCCTCCTTTGTGGGTTTTTAATTCTTCTTGACAACGCTCATCCCTCCTCCTTTTTTAGTGTAATAATAAATTTTAACATATTTAAAATTTATTTGTCAAGTGATTTATAATATTTATATGAAGAATTTTAAAAATAAAAATATAATTGAAAGTTTTCAGAGAGCATTTGAAGGAATAATCTATATCTATAAAACACATAATCATTTTAAGATAGAAATCTTAATTGGATTATTAGCAATCTTAACTGGTTTAATTTTACACATAACAAAAATTGAATGGCTTTTTCTATTTACTGCCATATTTTTATTTTTTATATCAGAAATTTTTAATACTATTATTGAAGAAATGGGAGATAAGATTAATAGAAACTTCGATCCAGAAATAAAGGTGATAAAAGATTTATCAGGTGGCGCTGTTTTGTTTGCTGTTATATTTAGTTTAATAATAGGAGCTTTAATTTTTTTACCTAAAATATTCAAATTCTTTAAATGAAGTTAATTCAAAATTTAATTCTTCCTTAAATGAAAAATCTATTAAATCAAATAATAATAAAAATCTTCTAAAATTCAATATTTTTTTATACTCCTAATTCTAATTTAAAATATAAAATAATGATTAATAAAATTAGAAACTTTGCAATTATTGCACATATTGATCATGGAAAATCAACATTATCAGATAGATTTTTAGAATTAACAAATACTATTCCAAAAGAAAAATTAGTTGATCAATATCTAGATAGATTATCTTTAGAAAGAGAAAGGGGAATTACTATAAAAATGCAACCTGTAAGAATGAAATATAAAGGATATATCCTAAACTTAATTGATACACCAGGTCATTGTGATTTTTACTATGAGGTTTCAAGAGCACTATCTTGTGTTGAGGGAGTAATTTTGTTAGTTGATGGAACGCAAGGAATACAAGCACAAACAATTTCCCATCTTAAAATTGCTAAAGAATTAAATTTAAAGATAATCCCAGCAATAAATAAAATCGATCTAAATATTCAAAATTTAGATTTTTTAATTGATGATATAAAGAAAATTACTAATGAAGAAGAAGTCCATTTAATATCTGCTAAGTATGGAATAGGCGTAGAGAATTTATTAGATGATATTATAAAAAAGATCCCGCCTCCAAAAATTTTGAATAATAATTTTAAAGCTTTAATTTTTGATTCTCATTTTGATAAATATAAAGGGATAATAGCACATATAAGAATTTTTTCAGGAAAATTAAGAAAAAATGAGATATTATATTTAAAATCAAGTTGTTATAAATTTAAAAATTTAGAAGTTGGAATATTTACACCTGATTTAAAAGAAAAGGAAGTTTTAGAAGAGGGAGAGATAGGATACATAGCAACTGGAATAAAAAAACCAGAGATAATAAAAATTGGGGACACGATTTTAAAAGACTTGAACGAGGAGCCGATACCAGGATACAAAGAACCCAACCATGTTGTTTTTGCTTCGATTTATCCAAGTGAAAAAGTTAGTTATGAAAGATTTAATTCAAATATTAAAAAATTAAGGTTAAACGATCCATCAGTAAAATTAGAAGAATGTTATTCTCCTATCCTTGGAAGAGGATATCTAATTGGTTTTTTAGGTTTATTACATTTAGAGATTTTTCAAGAAAGATTAAGAAGAGAATTTGAAACAGAAGTAATAATAACAACTCCATCTGTTAAATATGAGATTTTATTAAAAAATGGTCGAATAATTTATATCCAAAATCCGCAAGAACTTCCAGATCAAACAAAAATAGAAGAAATTAGAGAACCGATAGCAAAAGTTTTTATCTACTCACCTTTAATTTATATTGAGAAGATTATAAATCTTGTAAAAAATAGAAGAGGGATAATTAAAAATCAAAAATTTTCATCATCATTTATAGAATTAGAATCTGAAATGCCATTAGATGAATTAATAACAGGTTTTTATGATGAATTGAAATCTATATCATCAGGATATGCAAGTTTGAATTGGGAATTTTTAGAATATAGAAAAGCTGACCTTGTTAAATTGGATATTTTAGTTGCAGAAGAAGAATTGCCATCTTTATCAAGAATAGTTCATAAAGATTTTGCTGAAAATTTAGGAAGAAAAATTATCAAAGAATTAAAAGAATTGTTGCCAAGAGAACAATTTCCTATAAAACTTCAAGCAGCAATTGGTAAAAGAATAATAGCAAGAGAGACAATTCCTGCTTTAAAAGCTGATGTTGCTGGTTGGCTTTATGGTGGAGATATAACAAGAAAGATAAAATTATGGCAAAAACAAAAAAGGGGCAAGAAAAAATTAGAAAAATTAGGTAAAGGCAAGGTGAGAATTCCAAATAATGTTTTAATAAAAATTTTAAAAATAAGATAATATTTTGGTAATCGGATTACCAAAGATAAGATTAATAATGGGGAAGATAATTTTTATAACAGGGCCAACAGCATCTGGTAAATCTGATTTAGCAATATGGTTAGCAAAAAAAATTAATGGTGAAATTATAAATGCAGATTCTAGGCAAGTTTATAAATATTTAGATATAGGGAGTGGGAAGATCGAAGATGATAAAGGGATTAAGCATTATCTTTTATCTATTGCATCTCCTAAAAAGAATTATTCTTTAGGAAGGTGGTTAAAAGATGTTGACATATCTATTAAGAAAATTTTAAAAAAAGGAAAGATTCCAATAATTTGTGGAGGTACAATATTATATTTGAAAGCTTTAAAAGAAGGTTGGATATTGCCAAATGTTGGACCAGATTATAGATTAAGAAAAAGATTAGAAAAATTAGATAATGAAACTTTATATAAAAAACTTTTAAAACTTGATAAAAGAAGAGCAAAAGAATTGGGGAAAGAGAATAAGAGAAGATTAATTAGGGCATTGGAAATAGCTATAAAATTAGGAAAAATTCCAAAATTAAAAAAGAGGAAAAAATATGAAATTTTAATATTAGCACCATACATTGAATTTTCTAAATTAGAGAAAAAGATTTATAAAAGATTATTAAAAAGAGTTGATGGAATAATAAAGGAGATAAAAAAATTGAGAAAAATCGGTTTGAGTTTTAAAAGAATAATAAGTTTTGGTTTAGAATATGAATGGTTTGGCAAATATCTTTTAGAAGATGGAGATTTGAATTATTATATTGAAAGATGTTATTTAGATATAAGAAGATTTGCAAGAAAACAGATAAGGGAATTGAATAAAATTAAAGAAGTAAATTGGATTAAAGATAAAAATGATGCTATAAAATTAGTTAAAAATTTTTTGCATTTATAAAAAACAAAATAGAAAGCAATATTATTAAAATTTCAGAAACTAACCCCTTAATCTTATTTTTGTTCTCGCTATGAAATTTTTTGTGAAAGTAGATATATTTTATTATAAAATCTGGAGGTTTCAGGTAATTTTCAAAAAGAATTGTAATAATATCAGGAAATATAGCACCAATACTTACAGAAAAAAATATTAAAAAATCTATCTTATAAAGTTTATAAAAGAAAAAATAAGAGAAAAAAGCGCCAAACAAAAATTCTCCTAATATCAAAAGCTTTATTTTCCTTGGAAGATTTTTAAACTTATAATTTTTATATAAATTTAAAGAATTTAAATCTAAATGAGGAAAATAATCACAAATATGATGAGAAATAACACCTAAAGCAAAACCAGATAAAGGATTTGATGTTAATTTGTCTATTAAAGCATTCGAAATAATTAAATGTGCACCTCCAAGCATAATTAAAAATTTTAACATGAAAAGATTAAAAAAATTAATATTAGATTCATTAAAGAATATAGATTTTAAATATTTGGAGATAAGAGAACCAAATGAAAAGATTTTAAATTTAATTTGGAAAGAAATAAAACTATTAAGAAAAAATAATTACAATTTTTCTATTTCAGGAATTGAAGAAAAAGATTTAGGAAACTTTATTTTTATTTTAAGGATTTTAGATTTTAGGCTTTGGGAGTTTCCT
>JBMFMO010000008.1:0-22519 GCA_049970635.1 Minisyncoccia bacterium
ATTTACATCAACTTTATCATTTTATTTGGCAGAATTATAGGTGGCATATTGAAATTGCAGGTGCTATGAGGAAAATAGGAGAGGCTATGAATCCGCCTATTTTTGTATTGCCAAAGGTGTTTTATGCAACAAATTTAGATGAATTTTTGCTTATGGAAAGAATAATGCATTCCGATATAGAGGGGTTTATTGCTAATTTTGGGTATTAAAAAGGAGGGACGATAAGATGGGTTTATTTGGGAAGAAGAAAAAAAAGAAAAATCAGAAGAGAAAAAGAAAAAAGCCAAGAAGAAGATATTTGTTGATTTAGGGATATTTTATATTAATTCTAATTTTAATAACACATTAATAAGTTTTACAGATAAGAATGGAAATGTATTAGCTTGGTCATCATGTGGGTATGCTGGATTCAAAAATACAAAAAAAGCAACACCATATGCAGGAGCAAAAGCAATGGAAAATTTATTAGAAAAAATTAATAAAGGTTTTGATATTAAAGAAGCAAAGGTTATTGTAAAAGGAATTGGACCAGGGAGAGAGTCGGCATTAAGGGTTTTATTTAATTCAAACTTAAATATTATTGGTATAGAGGATAGAACCCCTATACCATTTGGTGGTCCAACACCACCAAAACCCAAAAGAATGTAATGTTAGTTAAGAAAAAAGAAAAATTATGTAGAAAGTTTGGACAAAAGCTTTTGATGAGCGAGAGGTGCGAAACTAAATGTGCTCTTGATAGAAGAAGAACAAGGCCTGGAGTTCATGGTCATAAAGTAAAAGCAATATCAGATTATGGTAAATTATTGATTGAAAAACAAAAATTAAGATATTTTTATCTATTAAAAAACAAACAATTAAAAAATTTAATAGATAAATGTAGGAAATCAAAAGAGCCATTGCCATCAGCGCTTATTAAAATTTTGGAGAGTAAAATAGATAATGTTGTTTGGAGGCTTGGATATGCAAAATCAAAATTTCAAGCAAGGCAACTTGTTTCCCATGGCCATTTTATGGTAAATGGTAAAAGGATTAAAACAGCAAATTATTTTTTAAAACCTGGAGATGTTATTGAAATAAGAGAAAAGAGTAAAAAATTAGATATATTTAAAGATTTGCAAAAAAGATTAAAGGGTTATATAGTACCAAGCTGGTTAAAAATAGATATAAATACATTAAAAGGAGAATTTTTAAGATACCCAGAATTAGAAGAAGTTGCATTGCCATTTGATATCAATTTAGCAATTCAATTTTTCAGTCGATATTAAAATTTTTTAAAAATGATAAACGAATTAGTGTTTCCTAATAAACCAAAGCTTATATCATCAGAAAAGAATAAGGCTATTTTTGAAATTTCACCATTATATCCTGGATATGGTGTAACTATTGGAAATGCATTAAGAAGGGTTTTATTATCTTCTTTGCCTGGTGCTGCTATAACAACATTACATATTGAAAATGTTTTGCATGAATTTTCTACAATTCCAGGTGTTTTAGAAGATGTCTTAGATATAACATTAAATTTAAAGCAGATAAGAATTAAATATGATGGTATAGAACCTGTTGAGGTTGAGCTTTATAAAAAAGGAGTTGGTGAAGTATATGCAAAGGATATACAGTGTCCTGCAGGAGTTGAGATAATTAATAAAAATCAGTTGATAGCAACAATAACATCCAAAGATACAGAATTAAAGATGAAAATGATTATTGAAAAAGGATATGGATATTCGCCAAGCGAATCAAGGGTAAAAGAAAGAGTTGAACCCGGAACAATATTTTTAGATGCTATATTTTCACCTATAGTAAATGTTGGTTATACTGTAGAAAATATAGTTTATAAAGAAAAAACTGATTTTAATTTATTAAGAATTACCATAGAAACAGATGGGACAATTACACCAGAAGAAGCACTTAAAAAGGCAGTTGAAATATTAATTGATCATTTCCAAATAGTTGGAGATATAAGATGAAACATTTAATAAAAGAGAAAAAATTTCATAGAAAGAGAGATCAAAGAAGGGCATTAATTAAAATCATGCTCCATAATTTGATTATGAAAGGGAAGATAAAAACAACAACCGAAAGAGCAAAATATTTAAGAAGTAAAATTGAAAAACTAATAACAATAGCAAAAAAGAAAGATTTAAGTAGCTTAAGAAATTTATTATCTAAATTACCAAAAAAATCAGCATATAAATTGTATTATGAGATAGCACCTAAATACGAAGATAGAAATTCTGGTTATACAAGGATTATTAAATTACCTTTTAAAAGAAAAAAAGATGGGGCAGAATTAAGTATTATAGAATTTGTATAATGTTAGTTTTGAGATTTCAACCAATTGGTAAGAAAAAGCAAAAAACTTTTAAGATTGTTTTACAAGAAAAAAGGAGCAAATTAAAGGGTAAGGCAATCGCATACTTTGGATGGTGGGATCCAAGATTAAAAAAAGGAGAATTTGATAAAGAAGCTATTTTATATTATATAGAAAATGGAGCTCAGGTTAGTGATTCTTTATGGAATTTATTAATTAAGAGAGGAATATTGAAGGGTAAAAAAAGAAAGATAAGAATTAGAAAATCTAAGAAAAATGAAGCTACCTAAAATTTTAAAACTTTCTTCAGGAATAAAAACTATAATCTATCCTTCAGACTTTCTTCCATTAACAACAATTTTAATTTTAGTAAAAACAGGAACAGATTATGAAAATAGAAATAATAATGGTATTTCTCATTTTATAGAACATTTATTTTTTAAGGGAACAAAAAATTATCCTGATCCAAATATTTTAGCAGTAGAACTTGATAAGATAGGTGCTGACTATAATGCGTTTACTTCATATGAATATACTGGTTATTATATAAAAACCTTACCAGAATTTACTGAAAAAGGGATAGAGCTTTTAGGGGATATGCTTATGAATCCAATATTTGATGAAAAAGAGATAGAAAAAGAAAGAGGGGTTATTTTAGAAGAGATAAAATTTGTTCATGATACTCCCCAATATTATATTTTTGATATAGGCCTGAAACTTCTTTATGGGGATCAGCCAGCTGGTTGGCCTATTTTAGGTAAAGAGAGCATAATTAAAAGATTAAAAAGAAAAGATATTTTAGATTATTTTTTAAGGCAATATACAAATAATAATATGCTTATAATTGTTGTTGGAAAATTTAATAAAGATAAGATTTTAAAAAAATTAGAAAAAACATTTTCAAAATTTAAAAGATTAAAGCCTTATAAAAAAGCAATAACAAAAAATTATCAAGATAAATTGAAAACAAAGATTATACAAAGAAAAGATATAAAACAAGCCCATGTTTTAATCTTATTTAGAACAAAGGGATTAAAAGAATTAAAAGAAGAAAGATTTAAAGAAAAATTATTAACCAGTATTTTAGGTTATGGATTTAGTTCAAGGTTATTCAAAATTTTAAGGCAAGAGCTTGGATTAACTTATTATTTAAAAATTGATGATACATTTTTTTATGATAGAGGTTATTTTTATATTCAATTTGGATGTGATATAGATAAAATCGAGCTTGCATTATCAAAGACAACTCAAGAGCTTAAAGATATTAAAAAAGAAAAAATTTATGATGATGAAATTGAAAAATCTAAGATTATATTAAAAAACAATCTATTAAGCACCGTTGAGACATCAATGGATTTAGCATCATTTTATGGTTTTGAATATTTTTACTTTAATAAATTCTTATCAATAGAAGAAAATATAAGAAAAATAGAAAAGATAGGAGAAAAAGATTTAAAAGAAACTGCTAATAAAATATTAAATATTAAAAACCTAAATTGTGTGATAATTTCTCCATTTTTAGATAAAAAAATTGACATTAGAAAGGCTTTGAAATCTCTGGTATAATTTTTAAATGGCAATAAGGGCAAGAGATTTATTCTTATTCTGGTTAATCCCAGCTTTATTATTTTTTCTTTGGTATATTAGAAATCTTTTCTTTATTATAATTTTAGGTATTATTATTGGTTTAGCAATTCAAGAATGGTCTTTAAATTTGAAGAAAAAGATTAAAACTCCATTTATTGTTAATTTAACATTTTTTTATATATTATTAATAATATCAATAATTCTTATTATATATTTTTTAGGTCCGATTATAGCATTAGAGATAAAAGAAGCAATACCAGGTTTGCAAGATTATTTCCAAAACTTAGGTGCTGGTATTTTTTATAAACATTTCTCAAATTTTTTAAAACCATCTCAAGAAATTTGGCTTAAATTAGGTTCATTCTTTAAAAATATAATAAGTACAATTGCATCATTAATTTTAGTTATTGTTTTATCTTTTTATACAGCAACGCAAATCAATTTGATCCCAAATTTAATCAAGATTTTTTCTAAAGAAAAAGAAGAAGTGTATATAAATTTTTATCTTAGAATAAAAAGGAAATTTTCTCAATGGTTAGCATCACAGCTTTTTCTGATGTTGTTTGTTGGTATATTAACATTTTTACTTATGAAATTATTGAAAATTCCATACCCAGGATTAATAGGTTTAATAGCAGGAATAACAGAAATAATACCTATTCTTGGTCCAATATTTAGTGGGACATTTGCAGTTTTAGTAACACTAACATCAAACCCTAATTTAATTATTTGGGTTATAATAGGGTTTATAATTATTCAACAGGTAGAAAATCATATTTTAATACCATTTGTTGCTAAAATTATCTTTGAAATAAATCCATTAGTTACATTAATAAGCTTTTTGATTGGAGGAACAATTAGTGGTATAATAGGTATATTAACAATTATTCCATTATCAGTTATATTTATGGAAATTTATAAAGAATTTTATAAGATTAAAAAATGAGTATAGAAGGCTTTAAAACAGCAGCTGGTAAAAATTTAACAAAAGAAAGATTAATAAACGAGATAAAAGATTTTATATTTAAAGATAATAGGTATCAGTACAAAATCCTTGTTGGAACAGATTCAGAAAATTTTGATAAAGGTATAGAATTTATATCTGTTATTGTTGTTCATAGGGTAGGTTATGGTGCTAGGTATTTTTGGAAGAGAATTTATTCAAATAAAAAAGATGATTTGTATTCAAGATTGTGGAAAGAAGCAATTTATAGTTTAGATATAAGTAAAGAACTTTTAAGGTTTTTAATTAAAGAAAAATTGAATTTTCAATTTGAAGTTCATTTAGATCTTGGAACAAATGGGAAAAGTAAAAGTATTATAAAAGAGTTAGTTAATTTAATAAAGGGGCATGGTTTTGATGTGAAGATTAAACCAGAAGCTTATGCAGCAAGTAAAATAGCAGATCATCTACTTTAATCTATTTAGATATTCAATAGCTGATAAGGCAGAAATTATTCCTTGGCCAACAGCTATCCCAATTTGATTATATGGCAAATCAGTTATATCTCCTGCTGCAAAAACACCATCAATCTTTGTTTTGCAATATTTATCAATAATTATCTCTCCTCTTTCATTTTTTATACCCCAACTTTCAGGTACAAAATCAGAACAAGGCATTAATCCTATATGTATAAAAACACCATCAATTTTCAGATCTTTTTCATTATTATATTTATCTAAATATTTAAGCCCTCTTAAAAAATCATCTCCATAAAAACCCTTTACAATTGCATCTTTAATTATTTCAACATTATCTTTTCTTTCTAATTCTTCAGCTAAAACCTTTTCACAGCTTAAAGAATCTTTATTAGTAATAATATAAACTCTTTTACAAATTTTTGAAGCCATTAATCCCGCAGTCACACTAGAGCTCCCACCCCCAATTATAGCAACATTTTTGTTATTAAATAAAGGTAAATCACAAACTGAGCAATAGCTTATTCCCTTATTTAAAAATTTTTCTTCTCCAGGAAGGTTCAATTTTTTAGGTTTTGCGCCAGATGCTATTATTATTGTTTTAGATTCATACTTATTTTTTTTAGTTAAAACAAAAAAATTCTCTCTTTTTTCTAAACTTATAACATTATCAATTACAGGTTCAATATCATAACTTTTTAAATGCTCATAAAATCTTTTTGAAAGATCAATCCCAGTTATCTCTTTAAACCCTGGATAATTTTTTATTTCATAGATAAAATTTAATTCACCACCGATATTCTCACTAATAATTAAAAAATTCAATCCTCTTCTTTTTAAATATATTGCAGAACTTATTCCTGCTGGCCCAGCTCCTATTATTATTGAATCATACATTATTTTGAAATTAATTTAAATATTGATTTCCAAGTATCAGGATCAGTAAAAATATATAAGAAAATTGCTACTATTATATAAAAAATAATTAAAAGAACAGCTTCTCTTGCTCCTTTCATCTATTAAAGGCTTTAATTATTGAGTCCAATTCTCCTTCCATTATATCTTCTAAATTATACCAACTTTTATTCAATCTATGATCTGTTACCCTATTTTGTGGGAAATTATATGTTCTTATCTTTTCTGCCCTTTCTTGCATTCCTATCTGTTTTCTTCTTTCTTCAGTTAAGTTTTTCTCTATCTTTTCTTGTTCAATCTGCCATAATTTTGATTTTAAAAGCTGTAATGCAAGTTCTTTATTTCTTTGTTGCGTCCTTTCTATTTGACAACTTACAATTATTCCCGTTGGTTTATGTAAAATTCTTACTCCTGTTTCTACTTTATTTACATTCTGACCACCTGGCCCAGATGCTCTAAAAAATTCTATTTCCAAATCGCTTTCTTTTATATCAATAGGTGTATAATCAAATTTTGGCAATACAGCAACAGATGCAGTAGATGTATGAACCCTACCAGATTTTTCTGTTATTGGGATTCTTTGTACCCTATGAACGCCTGCCTCATTTTTCATTTTATTGTAAATATCATCACCAGTAACAACTGCTGTAAGTGTTTTTATTCCTCCTAAATCTGTTTTTTGCTCTTCATAAACTTTTACTTTATACCCATTTTTTTCAAAATATTTCAAATACATCCTCCATAAATCCCTAGCAAATAAAGCAGCCTCTTCTCCACCAACTCCCTGTCTTATTTCAAAGATAATTGAATTTATCTTTTGCTCTTGCATTTTTTATTTAAATAGTTTAAAATTTATTTAGGGGTGTCTTTTTTGTACCTTCTTTTGAATTTTTCTATCTGGCCTATGACTGCCTTTCTTTCCTCTGTTCCAGTAAATACAGGAGAGCATTTTTTACATATTTCAACTATAATATTTGGTTTAGTTGAATAAACCTCATATTCCTCCCCGCAGGAACATAAAACTTTAGCTTTTGTATAATTTGGATGAATATTTTTTTTCATTTTGTATAATAATTATAACAAATGGAGGAGAAAAATCAAAACAATAAAGATTTAATAAAAGAATTTTTAGTAAATGGTTGTCATTATGGGAGAGCAAAAAGATTTACACACCCACTTATGAAAGTATTTTTAGTTAAAAATAATAAAAAGAATGTAGAAATTTTTGATGTTAATAAGACTATTGAAAAATTAAATGAAGCAGCAAATTATCTATCAGATGCTATAAAGGATAAAAAAATTATCTTGTTTGTAGGAGCAAAACCAGCTGCTGAAAAACCAATCCAAAAGATAGGAGAAGAATTTAATATGCCTTATTTAAATTACAAATGGGTTGGAGGATTTTTAACAAATTTTGAAACAATAAAGACAAGATTAATATATTTAAAAGAGTTGTTAGAAAAAGAGAAGACAAATGAATTAGAAAATTATCCACCACAAGATAAACAAAGAATTTTAAAAGAATTAGATAAAATGAAAAAAATTTATGGTGGGGCAATAAGTTTAGAAAATTTGCCTGATATAATTTTTATTGTTGATCTAAATTTCAAATCACATAAAACAGCAGTAAGGGAAGCATTTAAAAAAGAGATACCAATTGTAGGAATCTGTGGAAGTGATAATAATCCAAGCGGTGTTAAGGTTGTTATACCAGCAAATGATAAGGCACCAAGAAGCATAAATTTCCTTATAGATTATTTAATTAATAAAATTAAAGAAAAGCTTCAATCAAATGAATGAAGAGAATATTAAAAAATTAAAAGAGCTAAAAGAATTAACTGGTGCGCCATTAGGACTTTGTAAAGAAGCATTAGAAAATAGTGAATGGGATATTGAAAAAGCTAAAAAATATCTGATTAAAAAAGGAGAAGGATTATTAGAAAAGAAAAGAGAAAATATTGCTAGATTTGGGATTATAGAGGGATATATTCATTTTAATGGAAGGGTAGGAGCATTAGTTGAAATGAGAGCAGAAACAGATTTTGTGACAAAAAGTGAGGAATTTAAAAAATTAGCTCACGAGATAGCATTACAAGTTGCAACAATGAATCCAAAATATTTAAAAAGGGAAGATATAAAAGAAGAAGAGATAGAAGAAAAGAAAAGAGAATTTTCTGTTGGTTTAGAAGATAAACCAAAAGATGTAAAAGAGAAGATTATTGAAAACAAATTAGAAAAATGGTATGAAGAGGTTTGTTTGTTAGATCAAAATTATATAAAAGATGAGAATATAAAAATTAAAGATTTGATAAATAATTTTGCAAATAAATTTGGTGAAAAAATTGAATTAAAAAGATTTGTTAGGCTTAGTATAAATGACTAAATTGATATTTTTATCTCCAATAATAAGTTTATTAATCCTATTTTTTATCTCTTATTATATTTATAAAAAATCAAAAGAAATTAAAATAACTCCTACTGACCATTTAGATTTTAAAAGATTCCAGATTAAAATCTTTAAAAATTTTTATGAGAAAAGATTAAAAATTTTTATTGAAAAAATTAAAGAAATTCTTTTATCTCTTTATAAAAAATTTTTGCAAAGGATAAAAACAGAAGCATTAAAAACCCAAATATGGGCTGAAAAGAAACTTGAAAAATTCAAAGATACTTCAAGAAATTTTTAAGGAAACTCAACCTATGATGCTTTGTAATGCCCCATTTTTTTATAATTTTTATATGCTCTTTTGTGCCATATCCTTTATTTTTTTCAAATTTATAAATTGGATAAAATTTACCTAATTTTTCCATATATTTATCTCTTAAAACCTTTCCTATAATAGATGCCAATCCTATAGATATTAATTTTTCATCACCATCAACTATAAACCTTATATTTTTCTTATTTTTTAACCTTATATCTTTTCCATCAACCAAAACTATATCTGATTTTAGCTCCTTTTTTAATATTATTATCCCATTTTTAAAACACTCTCCTATCCCAATTTTATCTATCTCCTTACTAGAAAACTTTACAATCTTATATTTAACAATATTTTTTACTATTTTAAAGATCTTATTTCTTTCACCATTGTTTAACCTCTTTGAATCTTTTATATTTAATTCTTTTATTTTTTCATATATTTTTTTATCTATTAAAACACCAGATATATAGAATGGACCAGCAAGGGCTCCTCTTCCAACTTCATCTATTGCTAATATTTTTTTATATCCACATTTTAAAAATTTGCTCTCCATTTAAGAAAATTATAATATTATATGAAATGAAATTCACGCACCTTCATGTTCATAC
The DNA here is from genome assembly GCA_049970635.1 of Minisyncoccia bacterium. GTDB lineage: Bacteria > Patescibacteriota > Minisyncoccia > UBA6257 > HR35 > JBMFMO01. The sequence goes on from JBMFMO010000008.1 coordinate 9,546, forward strand.
ACATTATAGCTTGTTAGATGGGCTTTGTAAAATTGATAATTTAATTCAAAGAGCAAAAGAATTGGGTTATGAATCTTTAGCTATTACTGATCATGGTAATCTTTATGGGGCTATAGAATTTTATAAAAAATGTAAAAAAGAAGGGATAAAACCAATTATAGGTGTTGAAGCATACTTAGCACCAAGAACAATATATGATAAAACCCCAAAGATAGATTCAAAAAGCTATCATTTAGTGCTATTAGCAAAAAATCATGAAGGATATAAAAATCTAATAAAATTAGTAACAAAATCGCATTTAGAGGGGTTTTATTATAAGCCAAGAATTGATAAAAACTTACTAAGAGAATTTAATAAAGGTTTAATTTGTCTTTCTGGTTGTTTAATGGGAGAGATACCAAAGATACTTTTACAAAAGGGTTTTGATGAAGCAAAAAAAGTTGTTTATGAATATCTTGATATATTTGGTAAAGAAAATTTTTACTTAGAGATACAATACCATCCAGGAATAGCTGAAAGTAAAAAACTTTACCAAATGCTTATAGATCTTTCTAAAAAAACAGATGTTCCATTAGTGGCAACGCAAGATGTTCATTATATATATAAAGATGAAAGAGATATTCATGATGTATTTTTAGCAGTTCAAACAGGTAAAGATATAGAAGAACAAGATAGGTTAACAATGAAACAAGATTACTTTCATTTTACAAATGAAGATGAGATGGTTGAAAAGTTTAAAGATATAAAAGAAGCATTAGATAATAGTTTAAAGATTGCTGAAGAATGTAATTTAGAGATAAAGCTAAACGAGACAAAACCATTAAGATATGAATTTTTAGAAGGCTTAACTCCAGGAGAATATTTAAGAAAGATTTGCGAAGAAAATTTAGAAAAAAAGATTGAAAAAAAATATATTGATGAAGCTAAGAAAAGGTTAGAATATGAGCTCTCTGTGATTGAAAAAACAGGTTTTTCTTCTTATTTTTTGATTGTTCAAGATTTTGTGAATTGGGCAAAGAAAAATAATATAAAAGTCGGGCCTGGTAGAGGTTCAGCAGCAGGAAGCCTTGTTTCATATTTAACAAATATTACAGAAGTTAATCCATTAAAATATAATCTAATCTTTGAAAGATTTTTAACTCCAGAAAGAATTTCATTTCCAGATATTGATGTTGATGTTTCAGATGTTAAAAGAGATGATGTTATAAATTATTTGGTTAAAAAATATGGCAAGAATAAAGTTGCCCAAATAATAACATATGGCAAAATGGCCTCCCGTGCTGCATTGAGAGATGCTGGAAGAGCATTAAAACTTCCATATAGTTTTTGTGACAAAATTGCTAAATTATTAAATCCTGGTATATCAATAGAAGAAGCATTAAATATAAGTGAAATTAGGGAAATCTATGAAAAAGATGAGAATGCTAAATTGTTATTTGATGTTGCCAAAAGATTAGAGGGAACAGTTAGGCATGCATCAGTTCATGCATCTGGGATTGTTATAACACCAGAAGATTTAACAGAATATTTACCACTTCAATATGCACCACAAGAAGAAAGAATAATAACTCAATATGATATGTATTCTATAGAAGATTTAGGATTATTAAAACTTGATATTTTAGGATTAAGAACATTATCTGAGATAGAGACAACAATTGATTTAGTTAAGGAAAGAAGAAATATAGAAGTTTCATTAGATTATGAAAAATTAGATGATGAGAATGTTTATAAAATTTATCAAGAAGGAAATACTGTAGGGGTTTTCCAGGTAGAAAGTAGGGGGATGACATCATATCTAAAAAAGATACACCCAACATCAATAGATGATATAATAGCAATTTTAGCATTGTATAGACCAGGCCCGATTGAACTTTTACCTCATTATATAAAAAGAAAACATGGGTTAGAAAAGGTAGAATATTTGCATCCAAAGCTTGAGCCTATTTTAAATAAGACATACGGAATAGCAATATATCAAGAACAATTAATGAAAATAGCGCAAGAATTAGCTGGTTTTACATTACAAGAAGCAGATGTTTTAAGAAAGGCTATAGGCAAAAAGAATGAAGCTTTGTTAAAAGAGCAAAGAGAAAAGATGATTAATGGAATGATAAAAAATGGAATTGATAAAGAGACAGCAGAAAAAATTTGGAAATGGTATGAGCCATTTGTAAGATATGGATTTAATCTAAGCCATGCAGTAAGTTATGCTTTAATTTCATATCAAACAGCTTATTTAAAGAGATATTTCCCATTAGAATTTTTAACAGCACTTTTGATTCATGAAGGAAAAGATGTAGAAAGAATTAAAGAGTTAATAGAGGATGCAAAGAAATTGGGAATAAAAATTTTACCACCAGATATAAATGAAAGTAGAAAAGATTTCACAATTGTTGATAATGATAAGATAAGGTTTGGTTTAGGATCTATAAAAAATGTAGGATCTAAATTAGTTGAAGATATAGTTAATGAAAGAGATAGAAATGGACCATATTTATCAATTGCTGATTTTTTAAGAAGAGTAAGGTCAAAAGATTTAAATAAAAAATCTCTTGAAAGTTTAATAAGAGCTGGAGTTTTTGATCAATTTGAAGATAGAGGAATTTTATATCATAATATTGATTATCTAATAGAGTATGCACAAAAGCAGAAAAGTTTTGTTTTTAATGGAGCTAGATTGTTTTCTTCTCCAGATAATATTATCTTGAGGAAAAATCAAACAGTATCAATTTTTGAAAAATTAAAATGGGAAAAAGAACTTTTAGGATTCTATATATCAAATCATCCTTTAAACTTATTAAAAACAAATGGTTTTATGAAGATATACAGTATAAAAAATAGTAAAACAAATATAGAGGTAAGAATTTTGGGAATTATAAATTCGATTAAAAGAGTTTTAACAAAAAATAATGACATAATGCTTTATCTTGATGTTGAAGACAATACTCAAAATATTGAAGTTGTTGTGTTCCCTCGTGTTTATAAAGAAAATTCAATTATATGGGAAGAGGGAAGTATTATAGAGATTAGGGGAAAATTTTTAAAAGATAGAGAGCATATTGTAGCAGAAAAAATAATAAAAATTAGATAATGAAAAAAAGATTATTTATAGGTATACCAATAACAAAAGGTTTATATCAAAAGATTGCAAATTTAGAAGATGATATAGATAAAAGATTAAATTGGATACCATTAAAAAACTTACATTTAACAATTTTATTTTTAGGAAACATAGATATAAATGAGATCCCAGAAATTATAGATATGATGGATGAAGTTAAGATAAAGTACAAAGAATATTTTAAAAAGCTTAACTTAAAGATTAAGAAGATAGATTATGGACCACCAGGAAGAAAAAATATGATTTGGCTTTATATAGAAAAAGATGAAAAATTAGATAAGATAAAGAAAATTTTTGAAGATGAATTAGAGAAAAGAAAAATTTATTTCCAAAGAGAAGAAAGAGATTTTTTGCCACATATAAATTTAATAAGATTAAAAAATAAGAAAAACTTAGGAGATATAAAAAAAGATTTGGATTGGAGCCTAATTTTTACAGAAATAAATCTTTATGAATCACATCTTAAAAAACCATTTGTTGAATATGAAGTAATTAAAACAATTGAACTTATTTGACTTTTATTTTTTTATAATTTATAATTAAATCAGAAAGCACCTGATGTTCCGGGGTAGATTTTTGTGTGAGTTTGATCCTGGCTCAGGGCGAACGCTCGAGGTGTGGATAAGGCATGCAAGTCGTACGGATAGGGGTGGGATAATCTCCTACCTCTATTACGTGGCAAACGGGGCAGTAACACGTACCTAACCTACCCTGAAGACGGGAATAACCTCCGAAAGGAGACTAATTCCCGATAACCCAATCTTTACAAAAGTAAAGATTGGGAAAGGCGTTGAGCCGCTTCAGGAAGGGGGTGCGGCTGATCAGCTAGTTGGTGGGGTAATGGCTCACCAAGGCAATGACCAGTAGGGGGCCTGAGAGGGTGTTCCCCGCCAAGGGCACTGAGACACGGGCCCTACTCCTACGGGAGGCAGCAGCCGAGAATCTTGGGCAATGGGCGAAAGCCTGACCCAGCGACACCTCGTGCTGGAAGAAGCCCTTCGGGGTGTAAACAGCTTTTCTAGGGGATGAAGCCATAGAGTTTATCTATGGTTGACGGTACCCTAGGAATAAGGGACGACTAACTTCGTGCAAAAGCCTGCCAGCAGGGCAGGCAAGGGCGCGAAGCTCCTTTAGTAATAAAGGAGGAGAAAAGCCGGCCATATGCTGGGAAGCCAAATTATGGAAGGGGTACTGGGATAAGATAATCTTATCTTATCCAGTGCTTTCGAAAGAAAGCATACCTGTAAGGGGCAGTAAAAATTCCCTTCCAACGGCCCGCGACTTCGCTTTAAAGCGAAGAAGACCTTAGGGTCTTCGCCGGTTTGGCTATCAGCAGGAAAGTGGTCATGAAAAATCTTTTTCATGACGCACTCCTCAGAGACTGTACGCCGGCCCCCTGATTTTCAGGGTGAAGAGACAGTCCGGTATAATAAATCTAATATGCAAAGATGGGAGGAAGCTTTGATTGGTTCAATATTAGGTGATGGATGTTTGTGGTCAAGAACTAATGATGCTCGTAGTGCTCAGCTTTATTTAAAGTATAATCCAAGATATCTTGATTATCTAAAATGGCTTAGAGAAATTTTATCAGAGGGTTTAGATATGTCACCTATTAGGAAGCATAAAACATACGGTCAATATGTTTGTTATTCAAGGTTTACCCTGAAACTGGTGTTTTGGAGAAAGATATTTTATCGGCAAAGAAAAAAGATAATCCCCTTAGAGATAGATAAGCTTCTTGTTTCTCCTTTAAGTTTAGCTATCTGGTATCAAGATGATGGTTGTTTGGATTATCGAGAGAAGTATCATTGTAATATTAAAATAGCTACTTATTGCTTTAGTTATAATGATAATCAAAGATTAAGTAAAGCTTTGTTGAAAAATTTTGACATAAAAAGTGGAGTGCATAAGAGTACAATGAGGGGGAAAGTGTATTATTGCCTTTATATCTATTCTAAAAGTATGAAAAGATTTAAAGAAATTGTTAAGCCTTATATCCATCCCGTCTTTGCTTATAAGCTTGACAAAATATAAGATTTATACCCGCCAGCAGTCGCGGTAAGACGAAGGTCCCAAGCGTTGCCCGGATTTACTGGGCGTAAAAGGCCCAAAGGCGGGAGAGAAAGTCTTCCTTGAAATCCTAACTGCCTAACAGTTAGGGTGAGGGAAGATACTTCTTTCCTAGAGACTGGCAGGGGCTAGTGGAACGCACGGTGTAGGGGTGGAATCCATTGATATCGTGCGGAACGCCGAAGGCGAAGGCAGCTAGCTAGGCCAGTTCTGACGCTGATTGGGCGAAAGCCAGGGGCGAGAACCGGATTAGATACCCGGGTATTCCTGGCTGTAAACGATGGGTGCTAACTCTGGGGAGTTCCGACCCTCTCTGGGGTAAAGCTAACGCGTTAAGCACCCTGCCTGGGAAGTACGACCGCAAGGTCGAAACTCAAAGGAATAGGCGGAAGGCTGCACAAGCGGTGGATCATGTGGTTTAATTCGATAGTAACCGAAAAATCTTACCCAGGCTTGACATGCTAGTCTTAATGCCTTTTCCGAAAGGAAAAGGAATCCAGTTTTCTGGAGGGCTAGCACAGGTGCTGCATGGCCGTCGTCAGCTCGTGGTGTGAGCCGTAACCTTAAGTGGCACAACGAGCGCAACCCCTGACCTGAGTTAAATCTGTCTCAGGTGACTGCCAGCCATAAGCTGGAGGAAGGTGGGGATGACGTCAGGTCTGCATGGCCCTTATGCCTGGGGCTACACACATGATACAATGCTTGGTACAGCGGGTTGCGAAGCCGCGAGGCGGAGCTAATCCCTAAAAGCCAAGCCCAGTTCGGATTGCAGGCTGAAACTCGCCTGCATGAAGCCGGAATCGCTAGTAATCGCGGATCAGGTATGCCGCGGTGAATACGTTCTCAGCCTTTGCACTCACTGCCCGTCAGGCCAGAGGAGTCCTTTCTACCTGAAAATCTGCTTTGCAGAGATAGGGTAGGGGGGATGACTAGGGCTAAGTCGTAACAAGGTATCGCTACCGGAAGGTGGCGATGGACCACTTCTGTTTAAAATCTAAACTCACACATTTTAGCTGATCTACCCCGGAACATCAGGTGCTAAAATGAAGATACTTTTAGTAGAAGACGATAAATTTTTAAGAACTTTGTTAGAAAAAAAATTGGTTAATGAAGGATTTGAAGTTGTTTCTGCTATAGATGGAGAAGAAGCATTAGAAAAGGTTGTAAGTGAAAGACCTGATCTAATTTTGCTTGATATTATATTACCTAAAAAAAGTGGTTTTTTTGTTTTGGAAGAATTAAATAAAGATGAAAACTTAAAAAATATTCCTGTTTTTATTATCTCTAATTTAGGTCAGCAAGAAGATATAGAAAAAGCTAAAAAACTTGGAGTAGAGAATTATTTTGTAAAAGCCGGTCTTTCTTTAGAAGGATTAGTTGAAAAAATAAAGGAGTTTAGTGAAAAATTATTGGAACAAAAAATTTGATTTTTAAAAATTTTGTTATAATTAAAATATAGTCGAAATTAAAATATAGTCGAATCAAAATGAAAAAAGGTTTTACATTAATTGAGTTAATAATAGTTTTAGCTATAATAGCTGTTTTGGTTGCTATTTTAATAGCAGTTTTAAAACCAACAGTGATGTTTGCAAGATTAAGAGATTCACAAAGATCTGCTGATCTAAATACAATATCAAAAGCAATAGATATTTATATATCTGATTTTTCTCAAGATCCTTCAAAGATTGTTATGACAAATACAACAACTGTAACTATTGCAACCTCAGCAGCTTCAAGTCAAGTTGTTGGCCCAATAGGTGGATGTGTAGGTTCAGCGACACCAACAATATTTTATTCAGCAGAAGGTATACCTTCTGGAACATCAACATTGCCATCTTCATTTGTTGCAGTTAGAGCAACTTCATCAAGGGATGTCGGCGGAAATGGTTGGTTACCTGTACCATTAAATCAATCAGGGGTGATAAGCTTAACATCATTACCAATTGATCCAAGAAATTCAAAAAAGATTGATGATAAACCATCTTACTATTATACCTATGTTTGCAAAAGTGATTTTAGCTATCAATTGCTTGCAAATTTAGAGATAAATACTGACAGTGAGAAAAATGATGGAGGATCTATTAGTACTTTATATGAAGTAGGGCCAAATAAAACTTTAATTACAGGAACCTCGAGCTGGTTTTACCCAAGTGAGTAGTGAATGAAAGATATAATTGTTGTTCTTGATAACATAAGGTCAGGATATAATGTTGGTTCTATTTTAAGGACCTCTGAATTCTTGGGAGTTAAAAAGATAATAGGAGTAGGAATAACACCATTGCCACCGCATAAAGAAGTAGTAAAAACATCTATAGGAGCAGAGAAAAATTTAGATATTGAAAGATATTTTAGCTTAAAAAATTTAATTAAAAAATTAAAAAAAGAGAGTTTTGTTGTTATTGCAATTGAACAATCAAAAGATTCTCTTCCTTACTATAAATTTAAGAAAAGATATAAAAAGATTGCTCTTATATTAGGAAATGAGATAAAAGGAATAAAGAAAGAAAATCTAAAACTTTGTGATTATATATTAGAGATTCCAAGAATAGGAAAAATTAAAGAATCATTAAACGTTTCTATTTCATTATCAATTGTTTTAAGTTATTTAGTTTTTGAATTATAAAGAAATTAAAGATTGTTAAAGAAAGAAGATTGTTATTGAGTAAAAAATTATTTATTTTACGATATTTTTTGATATTTTAGATTTAACAGGAGATTGAGTTGATTATAAACTCTTTAATGCTTATAAGATGAATTTTAATTTTAATTTATTTTAACCTTTCCCTCCTTTTCAACCAATATCAAAAACTATTTATTATTCAATATTTTTTAAACTTCATTTAAAACGTTTCTATTTCATTATCAATTGTTTTAAGTTATTTAGTTTTTGAATTATAATTTAATTAATGATAGTGCGGGTAAGATTTGCTCCTTCTCCTACAGGATATTTACATTTAGGTTCAGCAAGAACTGCTCTTTTTAATTTTATATTTGCTAAAAAAAATAAAGGAACATTTATTTTAAGAATAGAAGATACTGATAAAGAAAGATCAAAAAAAGAGTTTGTTGATGATATAATAGAAAGCTTAAATTGGTTAGGGTTAAAACCAGATGAAGGACCATTTTTTCAATCAGAAAGATTAGATCTATATAGAAAGGTTATAGAAGAACTTTTGGATAAAGAAAAAGCATATAGATGTTTTTGTACTAAAGAAGAATTAGAATTAAAAAGACAAGAACAGATAACAAGGGGACAAGTACCAAAATATGATGGAACATGTTTAAAATTAACAAAAGAGGAGATAAATGAAAGACTATCAAAAGGTGTTCCATATGTTATAAGATTAAAGGTTCCTCAAGAGACATTAACATTTAAAGATTATTTAAGAGGAGATATTAAATTTGATTTAAGATTATTAGGAGATTTTGTTATAGCAAAAAGTGAAAATGAACCTTTATTTCACTTAGCAACTCCTGTTGATGATTATTATCAAGGAATAACACATGTAATAAGAGGAGCAGATCATATTTCAAATACTCCAAAACAATTACTTATTTTTAAGGCTATGGGATGGAAGCCTCCTGTTTACGCGCATTTACCATTAATTTTAGGAGAAGGAGGAGGGAAACTATCAAAAAGGCATGGAGCAAAAAGTGTCTTTGAGTACAAAAAGGAAGGTTTTCTTCCAGAGGCAATAATAAATTTTTTAGTTTTATTAGGATGGCATCCAAAAAGAGATAGGGAAGTTTTAACATTAAATGAAGTTATTGAAGAATTTGATTTAGATGATGTTGAAGTAAGACCAGCAGTCTTTAATATAAAAAAATTGTTATGGTTGAATAAAGTTTATTTAAGAAAAAAACCAGCAGAGGATATTATAAAAATTATTAGGGAAGATAAAAATTTTGAAGAATTGAAAACTTATATAGAGGATAAAAGATATTCAATTGATAAAATTTATAAGATCATAGAGCTTGGGAAAGAAAGAGCAAACAATTTAAATGAAATTTTTAAAGCAGTTGAATTTTTCTTTAAAGATTTTGATTATAATAAAGAACTTTTAATTTGGAATGGATATACATTGGATCAAATAAAAGAATCATTAATAAAAACAAAAAATTTACTTAAAGATGTAAATGAAGAAAACTTTAAACCAGAATATTTGAAAAATGTTTTGGACAATCTAAGTGAAGATAAGGGTTATATATATTGGCCATTAAGAGTGAGCTTAACAGGTTTAGAGGCATCTCCTCCACCAATAGAAATTATACCAATAATTGGAAAAGAAAAAACATTAAAATTAATAGATAGAGCATTAGAAAAATTAGAAAATGTTTAAAATTTTATTTAGAATTATATTAATATTTATCTTGATAATTTTAGTTTTTGCTATTGTTCCAAAAAGTTTTTGGGATAAGATTAGACCATATTTTAATTGGGAGGTTTTATTTAAAACATTAAAAACTGGCTGGCTAAAGTTTATAGATTTTTTAGAAGGTATATTTGGATTTAAATTTAGTGATATTCCTGATTATATTAAAAAATCAACAGGGATAGATTTTGAAAGGATCTTTCTCAGTATAAAAATATCCTTAGGAAATCTTTTTGAAAAGATTGCGAATATATTTAAATAAGCCCTTCATCTTTTAATTCATCTAAAATTTCTTTTGGAATAGGATTATTTTGAGGGCTTTTACCAGGATATCTCCATGTAGATATTATCTTTATATTGCTATTTTTAACTTGGAACATAACCCAAATTTCTTGATTCCAAAACTTTTTATTATTTCTCTTTTTTATAGATGTTGGTTGCATAACCGCAATAGTATTTTTAGCTATTCCCTCTTCTATCCTATATGGATTTCTCAAAACTCTTTTAACTCTTGATTCAGAGATATTATAAAACTTCATCTTATCTTTAGAATGTTTTGTCCAGATTATTTTTTTCATAGTATAATTATAAAGATATCTTTAAATAGTTGACAATCAAATTGTTAAAAATATAAGAAAATAAAGGATTTTTACACTTTAGAAATAATTTTTAAAATTATCCTTTAAAGCAAAATCAATTTTTTATTAGAAGCTAGTTTAACTATTGATAAAAATTTTTTTAAACAATAATTTAATATGAGGGAGCTAAAAGAAAGAAACAATATCCCCTTTTGATATAATAAAATAGAATATATAAAAAATAAGCAAAATAAATAATTTTTTAAACTTGCTCTATAATAAAACTTTAATTTCTCAAAACTCTTTTAACTCTTGATTCAGAGATATTATAAAACTTCATCTTATCTTTAGAATGTTTTGTCCAGATTATTTTTTTCATAGTATAATTATAAAGATAGGGCGGTTAGCTCAGTTGGCAGAGCGTCTCGTTGACGTCGAGAAGGTCGGAGGTTCGAATCCTCCACCGCCCATATGGAGGGATGCGGGAATGGTAACCGGACGGTCTCGAAAACCGTTGGCTATAAGCTGTGTGGGTTCGAATCCCACTCCCTCCGCAATTTTAATCTTTGCTATTTAAAATATGAAAATAGAGATAAAAAATATTAGAGAAGCAAAAAAATTTTTAAAAAAATTTACTAATGATATTAAAAAATATTTAAAGAAAAAAAAGAAGTTGATTGTTTTATTTAAAGGAGATCTTGGCTATGGAAAAACAACATTTATTAAAGAGATAGGAAAGAATTTAGGGATAAAAGAGATATTAAAAAGCCCTGCATTTGTTATATGGCAAATATACAAATTTAAATTAGATAAGAAAGATTATTTTTTAAATCATATAGATATATATAGGATAGAACCAAAAGATTTATTCAAGCTATCATTTAGAAAAAAAATCAAAGAGAATAATAATCTATTTTTAATTGAATGGGGAGAAAAATTAGAAAAATATCTAAAAAGTTATATAATTTTTGATATTAAAAAAGAAGATAAAAAAAGAATAGTTTCAATAGAATGGAAAAATTTATAATAATAGATGCAAACTCATTAATACATAGGCTATACCATGCTCTTCCATATTTAACATCTCCTGATGGAAAACCTACAAATGCTGTTTATGGTTTGACTAATGTAGTTTTAAAGATAATAGATGAAGAGAAACCAGATTATATTGCAGCTTGTTTTGACACACCAGAACCTACATTTAGACATAAAATCTCTGTTGAATATAAAGCAACAAGACCAAAGATAACAGATGATTTAAAGATTCAAATTCCTATTGCAAAAAAACTATTTGAAAATTTAAACATTCCTATAATTGAAAAATCTGGTTATGAGGCTGATGATTTAATAGGAACAATAGCAGAAAAAAATAAAGATAAAAAAAATTTAATCTTAAGTGGAGATTTAGATACATTGCAATTAGTAGATAAAAATGTAAATGTTATATTTTTGAAAAAGGGAATAAGAGAAGTTGAAGTTTATGATGAGAAGAAGGTTATTGAAAGATTTTCAATAGAACCAAAATTTTTGCCAGACCTAAAAGCACTAATGGGTGATGCATCAGATAATATAATTGGGTTAAAGGGTGTTGGAGAAAAAACAGCATCAAACTTAATTAAAAGATTCGGAAGTATTGAAAATATAATAGATGCAGCTGAGAAAAAATTAATTAGCGAACCATTAAGATCTCAAATTTTAGAAAATAAAGAAAGGCTGATTTTAAATAAAGAATTAGCAAAGATAAATAAAGATGTTGAAATAGATATAAAAATTGAAAGATTTGAGTTTAAAGATAAAGAAAAATTTATAAGTTTTTTAAGAGAGCTTGGTTTTAAATCTATAATAGAAAGATTGGGTGAAGAAAAAAAGATAGGTTTATAAACCCAAAAATAATGGGATTAAATAGATGGTAACAAATAAAGAATATAAAAAATACGATTTATTAAGCAAAATATCGTTAGCTGGTGTAATAGCTTCAGTTATATACTTGATCATTTTCATTTTAATGAACACACATTGATTGTCTTCTATATTTTTTTAAAAAAAGAGGAGGGGCAAAGTCCAAATCACTTATCTCAAAAGTGGTATTTGTATTTTGTGTGTAAAATTTATAATTTTTATAAAAAGTATAAAGACCCTCAATTGACAAAATACATACTTTGTAAATTAGATGATTATTTAAATGATTTTAAGTCGCTATAACTTGAGTTTTGCGTTAATTTTATACTTAACAACAAATAATAGTATCAAAAATATGTACAATAAAGACTTTTGCAATATTTTTTATCGCCGTTAAATTATTTGATCGAATCCTCTTTTATGATAAAGTAAATCTCCTATTAACTTTACATTTTTATTTTATGTTAAAAATTAAATTAATGCAAAACTCTAGATTATGGTACGAATATGAACTAGATGAACTAGGCGGAATAAGGGGGGGGTAGTGGAATAATTGGACTGAGATATATTCAAAATTTTTTTCAGTCCAAACATTCTACCTCCCCTCCCCCTCCCTCCCTATACTGTAAATAGGGTCTAAAATATTTATCCTGCATATTTTTCTTTATTTTTTAAATATTTTTCAGTCCAACTAATCCAACACCCCCCTCCATTCCACTTTGTCCACTTAGTCCAAGTAGTCTAGACAGTGTAAAGTCCCGAATTATTTGACCATAAAAAGCTTGTGGTCAGATATGGGTTACAGGAAACTTACTTCACGCAAAATCACCTATATCATTAACTCCAGAAAAAGAGGATCTAGCATAAGACTGATAGCCATAGATTTTAAATTATGAACATCGACTGTTAAAAGGGTATGGAGGTATTATC
>JBMFMO010000009.1:0-21919 GCA_049970635.1 Minisyncoccia bacterium
CTTTATATGGGCACCTTTTGCAAAGATATGTAGATGTTGGAGAATATGTAGAAAAGGGTTCATTAATAGGAATTGTTGGAAATACTGGTAAGGTTGAGGGGCCTACAGGTTGCCATTTACACTTTGAGGTCAGAGGAAAAAGGAACCCTTTAGGGAAGTAAAAACAATTGATAACCGCGGATTTACGCGGATAAATAACAAGCCGCTGATGAACGCTGATGATAAAAGCCACGGATTAACGCGGATAGTTTTAGAACCGCGGATTAACGCGGATGGTTAATAAGCCACGGATATACGCGGATAAATTCGATTATAATAATTAATAATTCAAGTTAAAATTAATTGCGATAGCAATTATGCAAACAATATGCGAATGCATAGTTTGCTAGGTGGTGGGATATATAATTGGGATTAGCTGCACAATCTGCCTGCCTGCCGGCAGGCAGGCCCGCCTTGACTCAGCGAGGCAGGCCCACTGAAATTTGTGCGGCTTGTGGTGGGGTGTGCCGAATTGGTAAGGCGCTGGTCTGGAGAACCAGTTCCCTTTATAGGGATTACGGGTTCGAGTCCCGTCCCCACCGCTAATAGGTCGAAATTCATTATAAAAATATATGGAAATCTTAGTAGGAAAAGTAAAACATTTTTATCCGCATGTATCTGTAGCAGTTGTAGAATTAACTGAGGATGTTAAAATAGGAGATGAGATAATTGTAAAAAAGAAAAGTGGCGAAGAAAAATTTAGACAAGTTGTTGAATCTATGGAGATAAATCATAAAAAAATTCAATCAGCAAAGAGTGGAGAAGAGGTTGCAATACTTGTCAAAGGAAAAGTTAAAGAAGGAGATCTTATCTATAAAGAGAAATTATAATTCTATTTCTTCTTCAATATGAGATAAAACTATTTGAGGGTCTTCTTTTGCTTTATTAAGATTTTCTATTATCTCATCAAATAATTCATCAAATTCTGTAGGTAATCTTTTTCTCTTGTAAGGATTAGCCCAAGATACAATTTGTTGATAAATATAAGGATGCCATTTTCCTAAATCTTTTATCTTTTGTGCAATTTCTCTTACTAAATCATTGGCAACTAATATTTTTTCACTTCTTTTTTGTCTTACTTCATATGCCTCTGTGATTTTTAAATCTAAGAAAAAATCAGATTTTTTTAATATAGATTCAAAAGAGCTTCCAGATAATTTTTCATTTTTTTCATATCCTATCCCTAATGTTACATAATATGCTTGTTCAATTGAGTCAGAAATTTCAGGATCAGATTCAATAATATCTGGTTTTGTTTCTAAATACTCTCTATAAACTGCAATAGCTACATATGATTTTTCTCTTATATTCAATTCTTTTTCAATATTAAAGTTCATCATCAACTTCGCTAATTTTTGTGGTACAATAATTACAGGAAGTTCCTTTATACCCAATTCTCTTGCTGCTAATAACCTATGTTGTCCGTCAATAACCACATACTTATCCTCTTCATCTTCTTTCTTTACAACTATTAAAGGAACAATAAACCCTACCCTCTCAATTGAGGATATTAAATGTTTTACATGATAATTACTTGGCTTTCTTTGATGAGAAATAACTTCAAGATTTGAAACAGGAACAATGACAAGCTCGAGATCGTTTCTATTATATGGATCTTTAAATGTAAAAATTTTTTTCTTTGGCATCTTATAATAATATTATACCATGAATAAGATAAAATCAAAATACTTGGAGATTTGTCCAATAACAAAAAAAGAGGCTAAAATCGAAGATATTTTAGAATATGGAGAATCTTTTGAAGCTTATGAAAAATTTAAAGAAAAATTTTGGGATTTAGTAAATGGAAAGAAATGTGAAGATTTAAATCATGCGAAAAATCTATGCGAGCTTAATAAAAAAATAAGGGATTTCAAAAAATTTTTCTATTCAAAATTTAGGACAAAACCATTTAATTTACAAATATATTGGGCAAAAAGATTTTTTAAAAAAGAAAGTTTTTCTATAATAGCTCCAACAGGTTTTGGGAAAACAACCTTTGGTATTTCTATATCCAATTTTGTCAATGGAAAAATTTATTATATAGTACCAACAAAGATTTTGTTAAATGAATTTTATAAAAGATTTAATGCTTTAAATATAAAGAAAAAAATTTTAATTATAAAAGATACTAAAGATAAAAAATTTTTAAATGAAAATTTTGATATTTTGATAACAACATCACAATTTTTACATAAAAATTTTGACTTACTACCAAAAAATTTTGATTTTGTTTTTATTGATGATGCTGATTCAATGATAAGGCAACCAAGAAATATAGATAAAGTTTTAAAATTAGTTGGTTTTAATGATGAAGATATAAATAATGCTTTAAAAATTATTGATTCGAAAAGAAAAGGAGATTTTATAGCTGTTAATGGGTTTAAAGATAAGATAAATTTTAAAAATAAGGGACAAGTAATTGCAGCATCAGCAACATTAGCACCAAGAACAAAGAGGATAAATCTTTTTAGAGAGCTTTTAAATTTTGAAATAGGAATATCATCTACATTTTTAAGGAACATTTATGATCTTTATGAAAATATTAATGAAGATTCTGTTTTCGAAAAAGCAGTTTATTGGATTAAAAGATTGGGAAAAGGAGGATTTATATTTTTAAGTAGTGATTTTAAAAAAGAAGATTTAGAAAAATTTATTAATTATTTTAAAGATAATGGGATAAATTGTATATCTTATGAAAAATTTAACAAAAATAATATAAAACTTTTTGAAGAAGGGGAGATCGATGTTATTATAGGTTTTTCTAATATAAGAAACCCATTGACAAGAGGAATAGATTTGCCACATGTTGTCCGTTATTCAATTTTTATCGGAGTTCCAAAGTTTAAAATATTGCTTAAGCCTTCATATGCTCCAACAAATTTACTAATGCTTTTAACATCATTTCAAGAATTTTTTGAAGATAAATTTGAGGTAAGAAGAGATATCTTGTACCTTAGAAAATATAGTTTTTTAAAAGAAGAAGATGTTTTAAAAAATGAAAGAATAAAAGAGAGAATAGAAAAGATAAAAGAAAAACTTTCTTTATTGATTGAAGATAAAAATTTTTTAGAAAAAATAAAATCACATCCATTATTAGTTGTTAAAAAAGAAAATAATGATTATTATCTATTAATTTCTGATCCAAGAGGATACATTCAAGCATCAGGTAGAACATCAAGGCTTTTCCCACTTGGTTTGACAAAAGGACTATCTTTATTATTAAGCGAAGATAATAAAATTTTAAAAAACCTTATATATAAATTGAGATTACTTGGATATAAAATAGATTTTAAAGAAATAGAAGAAGAGAAAATTGATAGATTTTTAAAAGAAATTGATAAAGATAGAGAAATTGTAAAAAGTTTTATCAAAGGAGAAGAGTTTGAATTTAAAGATCCTGTAAAATCTTGTTTAATAATAGTCGAATCTCCTACAAAAGCAAAAACAATAGCAAACTTTTTTGGAAAACCTGCTAGAAGGAAATTTAAAAATTTTTATGTTTATGAAGTAAGCATAGGAGATTATATAATAAATATAATTGCTACATTAGGACATTTTGTTGATCTTGTTCATAAAAGAGGATATTTTGGTGTTGAAAAAGAGAATGGAGAATTTTTGCCAATTTTCCAGCCAATAAAAACATGCTTAAATTGTTTTAGAAATTTAGATTTAGATGAAAATAAATGTGAGGTTTGTGGTGGAGAAAATTTTTTAGAAAAAAAAGATTTAATAGAAGTTTTAAGAGAATTAGCAAGTGAAGTACAAGAAGTTTATTTAGCAACTGATCCTGATAGCGAAGGTGAAAAGATAGCCTTTGACCTTTTTGCATATCTTTATCCATATAACAAAAATATAAAAAGAATAGAGTTTCATGAAATTACAAGGGAAGAATTTTTGAAAAGATTCAAAAAACCAAGAAAGATTAAAAAAAGCTTAGTATGTGCCCAACTTTTAAGAAGAATATCAGATAGATGGATAGGTTTTTATTTAAGTGAAGATATCCAAAAAAGTTTTAAAAATTTAAATTTGTCTGCTGGAAGAGTGCAAACTCCTGTTTTAGGATGGGTTATTAAAAATGAAGAAGAAAGAAAGAAAAAATCTTATTTTTTGAGATTTATTTTAGATGATGAAAAATATATTAATATTACAACTGATGATAAATTAATTGTAAAAGAAATAAAAAAGAACAAAGAAGGCTTATCCATATCCATAAGATATAAAAAGATTGTTGAAGAAGAGAAAAAACCATTACCGCCATTCCAAACAAGTGATCTATTAAAAGAAGCATGGAATATTTTAAGATTAAATGCACAAACTACTATGGACATAGCACAAAATCTATTTGAAAGAGGATTTATAACATACCATAGAACAGATTCTTATTATGTATCAAATTTTGGTAAAGAATTAGCAAAAGAATATCTTTTAAAAATTAATAAAGAAAAAATATATTCTCCAAAAAACTGGGGTAAGCAAGGAACACATGAATGTATAAGGCCAACAAGACCATTATCAGTTGGAGAATTAATAGAAGAAAATATCTTAAGGGGTGAAGAGATTTTAACAAAAAGAGATTTAAGTTTATATGGTCTAATATTTAATAGGTTTATGGCATCACAATCAAGGCCAGCAAAAATTAAAAAAAGTGTAGTAGAAATAAAAGTTAAACTTAATAAAAAAATTTTGTTTAGAAAGAAAGAAGATTATATTATTGATATTTTAGAACCTGGCTATTTAGAATTTTATTCTAATGTCTTTCCATTCAAACTTGATGAAGGTGATTATAGGGTTAAAGATATTTTAATAAAAAGATTCTCAAAGATTCCTCCTTATACAACCTCAATCTTAATAGATGAGATGAAAAATAAGGGATTAGGAAGGCCATCAACATATAGTAATATAATCCAAACTCTTTTAAATAGAAAATATTTAATAACAAATAAAGGTTATCTTATTCCAACAAAATTAAGCAAAAAAATCTATAATTATTTAATAAAAAAATATAGAGAATTAATTGATGAAAATTTCACAAAAGAATTAGAAAAAGAGATGGATTTAGTAGAAAAAAATAAAGTTGATTACCAAAAAATTTTATTGGATTTATTCTTAAAATTGTTTAAAATTTAAAGATGAATATAGAAGAAAAAATAAATCTTATAACAAGAAATTTAGAGGAGGTTTTAACTATTGAGGATTTAAAAAAATTGGTTGAGAAGAGAAAAAAATTGGTTCATTATATTGGCTTTGAGATTTCTGGTTTTTTACATTTAGGTTCAGGGATTTTAAGTAGTTTGAAAATTTTAGATCTTTTAAAGGCTGGTGCTAAATGTCAAATATTTTTAGCTGATTGGCATACATGGATCAATGAAAAACTTGATGGTAGATTAGAAACCATAAGAAATGTTGGAGTTGGTTATTATAAAGAAGGGTTTAAAGCATGCTTAGATAATTTAGGAGGAGATTCAAGTAAGGTTGATTTTATATTAGGAACAGATTTATATCATAATGCTGATGAATATTGGTTATTAGTTATAGAGATTGCAAAAAATGTTACATTAGCAAGAGATTTAAGAACATTAGATATCTTAGGAAGAAAAGCAGGGGAGGGAATTGATATGGCAAAACTTATTTACCCTCTAATGCAAGTTGCTGATATTTTTTATTTAAATGTAAATTTAGCGCATGCAGGAATGGACCAAAGAAAGGCCCATGTTATAGCAATAGATGTTGCAAAAGATTTAAATAGAGAAAAACCAATAGCATTGCATCACCATATATTACTTGGATTACAAAAACCACCAAAATATCCTATAACTGAAGATGAATTGAAGGAAGCTAAAATAGATCTTAAAATGAGTAAATCAAAACCTGAAACATCAATCTTTATACATGATTCAGAAGAAGATATTGAAAGAAAGATAATGAAAGCCTTTTGCCCACCAAATGATACTATTTATAATCCTGTTTTAGATTGGTTAATTTGGTTAGTTTTACCTGTTAAAAAAGAAGTAAAGATTAAAAAAACAAATGGAGAAGTAAAGATTTACAAAGATAAAAAAGAGATAATCAATGATTACAAAAATAGCTTAATTCACCCAATGGATCTAAAAGAAGCTGTTATAAAAGATTTACAAGAGATCTTAAAGCCTATAAATAATTACTTCAAAAAAGGTAAGGCAAAAAAATACTTAGAAGAAATGTCAAAATTTATAAAACTTTAATAGATACACGAACTACACGAATTGATCACGAATAAATAATCCGCGTCTATCCGCGGCTTCTTAAAGATATCTGCGTTTATCCGTGGTTATACGAATTAGTCACGAATTATACGAATTATTCACGAATGAAAATCCGCGTCTATCCGCGGGTTTTTATTATTTATCCGCGTAAATCCGCGGTTTAAAATTTATCCGCGTTAATCAGCGGTTAGTTATTTATCCGCGTTTATCCGTGGTTTTATAAACTATCCGCGTAAATCCGCGGCTATATAAACCATCCGCGTTCATCCGCGGCTATTATTTATCCGCGTTAATCAGCGGCTTATTACTATCCGCGTTTATCAACGGTTAATATTTTGGTAATCGAATTACCAAAGTTTATTCTGGTTTTATTAAATCTAATTCTTTTATCTTTTTAAAATCTTTGAGATTATAGGTCAAAAGAGTGCTTTTTGTTACAATACAAGAAGCAGCAACAATAGCATCATAAAGTTTAATTTTATATTTTCTTCTTAAATTAGCTGCCTTTTTAGCAATTGTCTCATCTAAGTTAACAATAATTAATTCTTTAAGTAATGCCTCAAATTTTAAAATAGTTTCTTCATCGATCAATGGATAAGAAAGAAATTCAGCAATTACTATTGTTGGTATCAAAAATAAATCTTCTTTATGTTTTTCAATAAAATTAACAACTTCTTTCTTACCAGCTCGATAATAAATTCAAATATTAGTATCAAAAAGAAACATCTATTATTTTTCAGCTCTAATTTTTCTTTGCCACTTTATAGGATCAATTATCTTTTTTTTATGCCAACCAGAAGCAAAATCTAACCAAATTTTCCAATTTTTCTTTAAAACCAATCTTTTCCCTTTTTTATCTCTACTGTTTTGGTCATAATTTAATTATAACATAAATCAGCCTGCCTGCCCTGCCTTGCCGGCAGGCAGGCGACAGGCAGGGAATATTGGAATATTTTGTATCAAGAAAAATGAATAAAAATTAAGAAAAACAAGTAAAAAGAATAAAGATTAAAGAATCAGCAGTTATAAATTTATCCGCGTTAATCCGTGGTTCATTATTAGAGATCCGTGTTAATCCGCGGTTATAAATTTATTCTTCTGCTCCGACAGTTATTGTTGGCTCTGGAGAAGTGTATTTACGAACAAAAACATAATCAACTATTTCATATTCAGTAGTGGAGTATGTTCTAAACCCAAATCCTGCAGTTGGCAATGTAATAGAATGAGTATGCGATATTGGTGTCCCTCCATTTTTAGAAATCTGCCAAGTAGTGCTTCCAACCTCGTAAAAAACATCGTAAATATCGCCTATCGCAAAAGTAAGGGCAGGATAAGAAGTTTGGTAAGCCCAATTCCATCCTCCCCAATAATATGTAGCACCACCAAAATTAGGTCCCAGGACATCAAGAAACGTATTCGTTATTTTACCTGCTCCTGAACCAATAGTATAGCTATAGGCCGAGTATCCAGTTCCTCCAACTCTAAAACGTAAACAGTATTTGCCTGAGTTTGGATACCATTTTGAATAAACTAATCCTTCACCGCTACCTTTGGTATTGAGAACTCCATTCGTTTCATTACTGCCTGCAGCCCCTTCCACACCCCATTTGTTTGTATTAAAAATTCCATCGTTAAAATCATCAAAGAAAACAAAAGTATTATCTCCATTACTTAAACTTGTAGCACTTGGATTTCCATAATAAAGATAAATTGTTTTATTTGAGCTTGCTTGAATAGAAGGAACTTTTACCCAAATTCTTGTATTATTTGTATTACAGCCAGATTCTAACCAATAATTTAATAAAGTAGAACCATCAGAATCAGCAAACCTTATATCTCCACAATCTGAACGCATTTTACTAGCTGAAATTAAACTTGCTGTATCTAAGGTTACTAAGATTTGATAATCTGTTAAATTATTATTATTTGCTGTATTATTAATTGTTACTGGTCTTCTATAAGAGGAATTATAAGAGAAAAAGGCAATTCCTCTTTCTTGAGCAATAGATGGTGTTAATTTTTTGTCACTTCCTACTTCATATATAAAATCATCATCTCCTCCGTCTCTTGCTGATATACTATCTTTTCCTCTATTTTCATTTTTTTCCATTAATGCTGTTAATTCATAGCTTCCTCCTGCTACATATGTATAGTAGTATGGTGGTCTATTTATAGGGTCTATAGGAAGTTTTTGGAGATTTAAGAGTGATGAGCTTGCAAAATTAATAGGAATATAGCCTGTACCATCTATAGCAGTAGGAGTTGCTGAACATCTATAAGAGTAGCCTGAAGGTAGAGATGGTAGTTGAGATATCCATGAACTGCATGTTGAAGATTGATCAGGTAATGATATATATACATATGAGGATGTACCATAAAAATCTAAGTATCCATTCTTTTCTGTTTCATATGTTGTTATAGAGTTTTCTATTCTTTTAAGATCATTTATCCTTTGTGTATCTCTTAATCCTTGGAATATTTTTGTAGGTTTTATTACAGCTATAATAACTACTACTAATACAGCTATTATTGCTAAAACTATAATAAGCTCTAATAAGGTAAAAGATTTAAATTTGCCCAGATTTTTACCAATTGTTCGCATTGGTTCGCGTAATGTTCACATTGGTTCGCGTAATGTTCACATTGGTTCGCGTAATGTTCACATTGGTTCGCGGTTATAAGATTTTTGGTACTTTTAAATAATTTTCTTTTTTTTCTGGGAATTGGTTGATTATTTTTTCTTCTCTTTCTTCTCTATCTAAAATATCTTCTTCTTTTTCATCATCTCTTAAATCTAATTTTTGTAATATCCCGCTTCTTAATGGTTCGTATTTTAAAAGATTTAATTTTTGAATCTCATCAATATAATCTAAAATTTTATTCAAATCAACTAAAAATTTTTCTAACTCTTTTTCTGTAAATTCTATCTTTGCTAATTCTGCTAAATGTTTTAATTGTTCTTTTGTAATCATTTTATTAAATTATAATACAACTTTTGCAAAATTTCTTCTTTTAATAAAAACAAAACAATTAAATATATTAAAGCTCCTAAAAATGAGATTAAAAGAATCTGCAAATTTTTTAAAAAAATAATAAAAATCACCATTATTAATGATGCTATCAATGGTTTATAAGAAAAGCTCCATAATTCAAAATCAACATATCTTTTAACAACATAAAAACCAAACAAGAATAATAGAAAATTGCTTAAAGATGTTGTGTATGCTGCTCCTATATAATCAAATTTTGGGATTATAAAAAGGTTTACTACAAAATTTATAAAAAATGCTAAGAAATCATAAATTATTAACTCTTTCCTTCTATCTATTGCTATTAAAAATTGAGAAAAGATCATAAAGATTGTTATTGGTAAAAGAGAAGGAATTAAAATTTTTAAAGCATAAGAACCTAAGATATATTTAGGGCCAAATATAAAACTTATCATATTATTTGCTAAAACAAAAACAGCAAAGATTATTGGTAATATTATTATAAAAGTTAGCTTAAATCCCAATTCTAAGATTTTTTTTATCCTATCTTTATTGTTTAAATTTTTAGAGATCATGGGTAATATTGCTAATGATATACCAGATGGAATAACAACTAAAAATTCATTAACTTTAACAGAGGATGTATATAAGCCAACATAATATGAAGGGAAGAACCAACCTAAAATTATTGAGTCAATAAATAAAAGCAAAAGATATAAAGCATTAGCAAGAGCAATTGGCCACGAAGAATTGAAAAAATCTTTATACAACTTTAAGTTAAATAAAAATCTAAAATTTTTTATATATTTACCTAAAAAAGAAAAGCTTAATATACAACCTAAACCAACTCCTACAAAATAAGCATAAGAAAGATATATTGGAGATCTAAATCTATATAATGAATATACACCTATAATGAAAAGAATCAAGTTTGTTAAAAAATGAAATATTCCATGAAGCTCACCTTTTAATTCTGCTCTATAAACAGAATATGAAAATTCTCTTAATACATCAAAAATCATCATAATTCCTAATATTGGCAAAATTTTTAAAGAGATCTCATATTTTATAAATATCTTACCAAGGAAAAGGATCAAAAGATATGAAAATAAACTTATAAGGATTGAAAGCGAGAATATACCATTGAAAACCTTCTCTTTATCACTTTCTTTTTTTGATAAATCTCTTGTTAATATTGCTGTCAAGCCTAATTCAGGTAAAAATGAGAAAATTAATACAAAATTCATTGCTAATGAAAAACCACCATACAAATCTGGCCCTAAAATTCTAGCAGAAAATATAACTAATAAAGCCCTTAAAATTCCTCCGAGCAATTTTCCCCCTATAATCCAAAAACTATTTTTTGTTATAATTTGAGTAAGGGATATATTATTAAAAAAAAGATTTATAATTTTTTTCATAATGGTTACATATTATTTTTATGAATATTTTAAAAATACGCCTGCTTTCTTTTATCTCTTAGATATTATAAGGGATTTTTTTCTTGCTGTAATAATTTTAACTATCTTTGGATATATTTTAATTAGTGGGTTTAGAAAGAAAAAAGTTGATTTACTCCTAACAATAGAAGTTTTATCTGCTATTTTCTTATCTTTTTTTCTTTGCTTTTTGATAAAAACAATTTATCCAGAGATAAGACCTATTAGTTATTTTATCCCATATTATGAGCAATTATTTGATAGTTTCCCATCAAGGCATATGACAATTTTAACTTCTATAGCTTTTGTTATTTTATATAATAGTTTGGAATTTGGAATCTTATTATTAGCCTTAGATTTACTTATGGGAGTTTTAAGCTGGGTTTCATTACAGCATTGGCCTATTGATATTTTTACCGGATGGTTTTTAGGATTTTTAATTGCTATCTTTGTTATTGAATTTATAAAGTATCTTCTTAGGTCTTATAGAAAGAAGAGAAAAGGCTAATTCTAAAAATTTTAAAATAGATAAAACAAAAATAAGTTTAAATTTTATCTCTTTCTCATCACCATCTAAAATTCTTTCTTTTTCATAAAATGAATTTAATTCTTTTGCAGTTTCTATTAAAAATTGAGATAAGGTATGAGGTTTTAAATCTTCTGCTATTTTACATATTAACAATGGTAATCTATTCATTATTCTAAATATCTTTAGATATTCATCTTTTTTAATCAAAAAACTATATACTTTTTTAACATCAAAATTTTTTGGAATATATATCTTTTTCTTTTTTGCAATTTTTATTATGCTATTAAACCTTGCGTATGTATAATGTAGATACCAGATTGGATTTTCTTCTTTTTCTTTCTTTGCTAATTCTAAATCAAAATTAACTGTAACATCTGGAGAATATTTTAAAAAGAAAAATCTTATTGGATCAACACCAACATCTTCTATTAAATCATCCAATCTTATATAAGTTCCTCTTCTTTTAGAAATTTTTAATAATTTTTCATCTTTAATTAAGTGAACAAACTGATAAACTATAAATTTAAATCTATCTTCTTTTATA
Source organism: Minisyncoccia bacterium (assembly GCA_049970635.1). Classification (GTDB taxonomy): domain Bacteria; phylum Patescibacteriota; class Minisyncoccia; order UBA6257; family HR35; genus JBMFMO01. The sequence continues at coordinate 11,784 of JBMFMO010000009.1, forward strand.
TTAAATATATATTCAAAAGTTTTTTGCAATCTCCTAACATGATCTAAGTGATCAGATGCTACAATTATTATTGAATAATCAAATTTTCTTATAAAGAATTTATCATAGTTATATAATATATCAGAAAAAAAGTATGTTGGTAAGCCATTTTTTCTTATTAAAACCTCGTCTTTTTTCTCCCCAAATTTTGTTAGTTTTAACCATATAGCACCATCTTTTCCTTCTAATAAATTTTTATCATTTAAGATTTTTAAAATTTTTTTATCAAGCCCTCTTTTATAAAGATCGCTTTCAAAATAGAAATTATCAAACTTTGTACCAAATTTTAATAATGCATCTTTGATAAGCTTACTTAAAATATATCTTACTAAAAATTTTTTAATACCATCCTTATCAAGTTTTAAAAACTTATCTTTATATTTTTCTGCAATATCTTTTAAATAATCTCCTTTATATAAATCATCACTATATTCTCTCTTTTTTAGATGATATAAAATTGTTTCTGCCAGAAGATCAACTTGCCTCCCTATATCATTAACATAATATTCTTTATAAACTTTATAATTTAATAAAGATAAAATTTTTGATAAAACATCTCCTAACACAGCACCTCTTCCATTTCCAATTGTTAATGGACCTGTTGGATTTGCTGATACATATTCAATTATTACTTTCTTTTTCTTACCTATATCATTCCTCAAAAATTCATCTTTACTCCTTAAAATTTTTTTAAAAATATCAAAGAAACTTTCTCTATCTAAAAATAGATTTAAATAACCATTTAAAAATTCAACTTTTTCTATATAAGATATCTTTTCTAACTCATCTTTAAAAAATTGAAAAAATTCTGAGGGGTTCCCCTTTTTTATTTTAGCTATTAAAAATAAAATATTAGAAGAATAATCACCAAATTTTAAATTTTCAGTAAGAAAAACTTTTATATCTTTTTCAATCTTTTTAAAATCATCACCTAAAAATTTTTTAGCTATAATCTTTAATCTTTTTTCCAATTTTTTAATCATTTATTATTTTCCAGATATTTTTTACTTTATATTTTAATGCTTCTTTTTCACTAAATTCTTTTGGATAATTTTTTAACTTTGAATCTATTATTAATATTGGAACAGGACCATATAAATGCTTGCCAATCCTAACATCTGTTATATGGTCTCCTGTAATAACTATCTTAGAATCCTTAATATCTTTATAAATATCTCTTAAAAACATATCAAATTCTTCAAAAAATCTCTTTTTTTTATAAAAATCTTTATCATGACCTGCTTCATCTCCTTTCTTTAAATGGACAAGAACTAATTCAAATTTTTTATAATTTTTCAAAATTTTATCTTTAGCAAACTTCAATTCTTCTTTTATACTTTTTGCTTCTTTTATATTATCAATTTTAAAACCTAAAATTTTACAAACACCAACAACAACCCCCTTTTCACTTATCAAAATACCATTTTTAATCTTATTTTTCTTAAAAAAGTTTTCAAATTTTAATATTCTATTTCCAGCCTGTCTTGTTAATAAATAATTTGCTTTTGGTATATTCTTCTTTTCTCTTTCTAAATTTATCTTATTTTTATCTAAAATTTTATATGCTTTATCTAAAAATCTTTGTAAAATATTTGCAGTATATATTGATAACTTATCATTTTTCAATGCTCTTATCTTTCTAACTTTTTTATCGTTTTCATATGGATCACTATCAGAAATTTTATCAGATAACTTTTTTCTAAATATTAAAACACCTCTATGTAAAGTTGTATGATAAAGCTTAAATGGGATCTCAAATTTCACCTTATTAATAGATTTTGTTAAATCATATAATCCATAATCATTCCTTCCTGCTCTTCTATCTAAAACTTTTAAATTTTTATCAACTGTTGCAAAATCTACCCTTAAAGCAAGCCAGCCATTTTTATAAAATATATCATTTCCAATTGCTTCATATGGTCCTCTTTTAAAGTTATTTTTTATTTTATAACCTAATAAAGATAATGTTGCTATTCCGCTTATACTTGCTTCATTACTTTTGTTTCTCCAATATCTTTTGCTTGTAGGCAAAAGATATCCCAAAAATGATTCTTTTAATTTAGAATCTATAAATTTTTTATTTGCTAATCTTAAAGGAGAATTTTTAAAAGAATCTGCTAAACCATCTATTAAAAAGAATATAGTCTTTTTCATTTATAATAATTTTTCTCTAATCTTTTTTGCAAATTCTTCAGCTGCATTTGGTCCATTTCCAGTTATTAAATTTCCATCTTCAACAACATCATTATCAACATATTTTGCTCCTTTTTCCTCTAAAAGTTTTATTGGGCTTTTATCTAATGGAGATGACCAAACAGTAGCTTTTTTATCTTTTAAAACTCCTGCCTTTGCTAATATTAAAGGAGAGATGCATATAGCAGATAAGATCTTATTTTTTTCTAATGCCTCATTTGCAATTCTATAACTTATTTCATTATCTAAATGTTTTAAAGCTTGAGGGCCACCAACAAAAATTATTGCATCATAATCATCAACTTTTACATCTTTTATATTTAAATCTATTTTAGCTTCACCACCAAGAGATCCAAGTGCTATTTCATCTTTATTACAATTGCTTGCTGTTATAATTTCAAAATCTTTTTCTAAAATCTCTTTTGTAATAAAATATTCCTCGTCCCTAAAGCCCTCTTTTGCTATTATGAATAAAACTTTTTTCATATTATAAAATTTTAACAAATTCTTTTATAATTATAAAATGGAAGACTTAAAGGAAAAAGCATTAAAATTGGTTGAAGAATATATTCATAATGAAAATCTAAAAAAACATATTTATGCTGTTCAAAATTTTATGAAAGCCCTTGCTAAAAGATTTAATGAAGATGAAAAAACTTGGGAGATAGCAGGATTGCTACACGATTTAGATTGGGAGTTAACAAAAGAAACGCCTGAAAAGCATTCATTAATAGCAGCAGAAATTTTAGAAAAAGAAGGATTCCCAAAAGAAATTATTGATGCTGTAAAAATTCATAATTATATTCATAACATAGAACCTAAAACATTATTGGAAAAAGCTTTGTATTCTACAGAAGAGTTAACTGGTTTTATTGTTGCTGTTGCATTAGTTATGCCAAATAAAAGTTTGGATGAAGTTAATGTTGGAAGGGTTTTAGATAAATTGAAAGAAAAATCTTTTGCAAGAGGAGTTAATAGGGAAATAATTTATAAAAGTGAAGAGATGTTAGGAATAAAATTAGAAGAGCTTATTGAAATATGTATAAATTCTATGAAAGAGATTAGAGATAAGTTAGGATTATGATAATAGATGGGAAAAAATTAAGTGAAGAAATTTTAAATGAACTTTTAGAAAAAAGAAAAAATTATGGAAAATTAAGAATTGTTGGTTTTTTGTTCGAAGAAAATTTAGAAGGAGAGAGTTTTTTAAAAACAAAAGAAAATTTTGCAAAAAAATTAAATATAGATTTTAGAATTTATAAAATAGAAAAAGATTGGAAAAGAAAAAGGGTAAGAAAATATATCAATCAAGTAGTAAAATCAAAATTAGTTAATGGGGCATTTATTCAATTACCCATTCCTGAAAAATTTCCAATCCAATATTTTTTAAATACAATTCCTCCTGAAAAAGATATCGATTGCTTAAACTCCAAAAATTTAGGGAAGTTTTATTCTGATTCATATATAATAAGACCCCCAGCAGTAGAAGTTATAGATTATATTAAAGATAAATTTAGATTAGATTTTTTAAATAAAAAAATTTTAGTTGTTGGTTATGGAAGATTGATAGGAAAACCTATTGCCCATTATCTTATAAAAGAAAATAATTTTGTTACTGTTGTTAGTAAAAAGATTGAAGGTTATGAAAATTGTTTAAAAGAATATGATGTGATAATAAGTGGGGTAGGGAAGAAGAATTTAATTAATGATTGCAAGGACAGTGCTATATTAATAGATTTTGGTTATTGTTTTGAAAATGGAAAAATTTATGGGGATATAAATTTTGAAAGATTAAAGGATAAAGCAAGTTTAATTACTCCAACTCCTGGAGGCACTGGCCCAATTTTAGTCTCTATGCTTTTTAAAAATTTATTTAAACTTATAAAATAATTGCCCCTGGAGGGATTCGAACCCCCAACTCTGGTTCCGAAGACCAGCGTGATTCCATTTCACCACAAGGGCGCGGAGGGGGTGGGACTCGAACCCACAAGGCCATAAGGCCAGCGGTTTTCAAGACCGCCCGATTGCCATTCTCGCACCCCTCCTTTGATATAATTATACTATGATTTTAAAGAAAGATATAAATTTAAAAAATTTTACAACTTTTAAAATAGGTGGCCCAGCTAAGTATTTCACTATAATAAGAAATTTTAAAGATGTTGAAGGGGTTCTTAATTTTTTAGAGAAAGAAAAGATTAGATTTTTTGTTTTAGGTGGAGGAAGCAATATTTTAGTTAAGGATGAGGGATTTGATGGGATCGTTATAAAATCCAACTTAAACTATTTAATCATATTTGATGATTATTTTATTAGTGGATCAGGAAAATTAATAAATGATCTTGTTAATAAAACTTCTAAGATTGGTTTATCATCTTTAGAAAACTTTGGAGGATTACCAGGAACAGTTGGAGGAGCAATAAGAGGTAATGCTGGATGCTTTGGTTTTGAAATTAAAGATTTGATATTAGAAGTTACTGCAATAGATTTAAATAAAAAGGAGATTAAAGTTTTTAAAAAAGATGAATGTGATTTTGATTATAGAAATTCTTTTTTCAAAAAAAATCGTGAGTGGTTAATACTTGAAGGTAAATTTATTATTAAAGATAAAAAAGATCCTAAAGAATTATTAAAAATCATTGAAGAAAAGATTAATTATAGAAAAAATAATCATCCAATAGAGTATCCTTGCGCAGGAAGTATATTCAAAAATTTAGATTTTGAAAAAGCCTCTCAAAAATTAAAAGAATTAGCATTAGAAAAAAATCTTGTAAAAGATGATCCATTTAAAATTATTCCTGCAGGTTTTATTATAAATGAAGCTGGATTAACTGGTAAGCAAATTGGTGATGCAAAAATTTCTGAAAAGCATTCAAACTTTATTATTAATTTAGGAAAAGCAAAAGCAAAAGATGTTTTAGATTTAATTGATTTGATTAAAGATGAAGTAAATAAAAAGTTTGATGTTGTACTTGAAGAAGAAATTGAAATTGTAAGCTAAGTTATCCACAATTGACTTGATTTTTGAAAAAAAATAATTTATAATTTTTTAAGGAAGTCGGAATTAACTAAATGAAGGAAAATGGCAAAAAGATGTTCTCACACAACTAAGAAGACTACAACCAAGAAAACTATAACCCAGAAAACAGTAAAGAAAGCAAGAAAGGCGGTTAAAAGAAAGAAATAGGATTGGGTAAGGTCGGCCCAATCAAAATTAAATGACCAAGAAAAAGGCGGTTCTTATCTAAGATGGCTAAGAAAAAGAAAGGAGGCAAGAAGAAATAATCCTTAGCCCCTCCAAAAAGGAGGGGCTTTTAAATTTTAAAAAATATAAAAGATTTTTCCAAATAAAAATGTGAATTAATTGTGGATTTTGAATAAAAAATATATTAAAATAAGGGTTTTTTAAGATATAAAAAATCCTTTATTTTTTGTCTATTTTTATTAGTGGTATAAAATGGTATAAAGATTAATTAAAGTGGTAAATTGTGGATAAAACTGTGGATAATGTGGAAAAATGCTTTTAGGAGAATTTCAACACAAATTAGATCAAAAAGGTAGAATATCAATTCCTGCAAAATTTAGGCCAAGATTTAGTGAAGGGATAGTTCTTACAAGAGGAATAGATAGTTGTATATTTGGATTTCCAAAATCAGAGTGGGAAAAAGTGGTAGAGAAGATTAGTAAACTTCCTTTAAGCCAAACAAATGCAAGAGCTTTTACAAGATTAATGTTGTCAGGAGCATTTGAAACAGAAATAGATAATCAGGGAAGAGTATTAATCCCCGAAGTTTTAAGAAGATATGCTAATTTAGAAAATAAGATTGTAATTGTTGGCGTATATTCAAGGATAGAAATTTGGGCACATGATATTTGGGAAAAATATAAAAAGGAGAGTGAAAGATCTTCTGAAGAGATAGCAGAGAAATTGAGTGATTTAGGAATATAAGATGGAAATTTATCACAAGCCAGTACTCTTAAAAGAAGTAATAGAATATCTTGATCCAAAAGAAAATGAAGATTTTATTGATGCAACATTTGGTTTTGGTGGTCATAGTAAAGAAATATTGAAATATAATAAGCCGAATGGAAAAATTTTAGGACTTGAATGGGATCCAAAAATAGTCGAAATTAGCAAAAAAATTTTTATGGAAGAAAAAAGGATAAAAATAAGGAATGAAAATTTTAAAAATATAAAAAGGATTGCTAGAGAAGAAGGGTTTCTAAAAATTAAAGGAGTTATTTTTGATTTAGGAGTTTCAAGTTGGCATTTTGAAAAATCTGGAAGAGGATTTAGCTTTAATAAAGATGAATTTTTAGATATGAGAATAAATCCTGATAAAACGAAGCTAACAGCTTTTGAAATAGTGAATTATTATTCTAAAGATGAGTTAATAAAAATTTTTGAAAGATATGGAGAAGAAAGAAAAGCAGAAAAAATTGCTGATGAAATAATTAAAGAAAGAAAGATTAAAAAAATTGAAACATCAAAAGAGTTAAGCGAAATAATTTCTAAGGTTGTGAAAAGAAGAAAGATAAATCCTGCAACAAAAACATTTATGGCATTAAGAACATTCATTAATCAAGAATTAGAAAATCTTGAAATAGGATTAAGAGATGCTTTTGATTTATTAAAGTCTGATGGAAGAATAGTTGTGATAAGCTTTCATGGATTGGAGAATAAGGTTATAAAAAAAGTTTTTAAAGAACTAAAAAAAGAAGGAGGTGAAATTTTAACAAAAAATGTTATTAAGCCATCATTAAAGGAGATAAAAGAAAACCCAAGAGCAAGGTCAGCACAATTAAGAGCAATAAGAAAGATAAAATGAGAAAAAAGAATAAAAGAAGATTAAATAGAAGACCGCCTTTTTATTGGTCATTAAGCATTCAATCTTTGCTGTTTTTTTTGATATTTTTTGAAATGTTGCTTTTGGTCCAAAACAGAGCCTGGTCCCAAAATTATCTTATAGAGATAAAGAAGATAAGGGACCAGGCAGAAAAACTAACCTATGAACAAGAATTAATCTCTAAAAAATTAGGGGAATATTATAATTTTTTGAATAGTAATCAAGTTGGATATAAAGAAGCAGAAAGAAGATTTTTGCCAATACAAAATATAACATTTAAACCAGGAAACAATGAATAAAAAAAATGTAAATCGTATATCTATTTTAATTAGCATTTTAAATATAGCAATATGGATTATTCCAGTTTTTTATTTAGCAAAATTTCAAATAGTAGAAAGCATTTCTTTCAAAAATAAGATAGAAGACCTTGAAAGCCCACAAACATTAATACCAAAAAGAGGCGATATTTATGTAACAGATAAAAATAGTAATTTATATTTAGTAGCTACCACAAAAAAAGTTTATGATGTTTATTATAATCCTAAAAAAGCAAAAGATTTAAATAAAGAGGTAAGAGAGATTTCAAATATTTTAAAATATGAAATTACAACAACAACTAAAAATTCTTTTGTAATAGCAAAAAGCGTTGATGAAAATGTTGCCTCAAATTTAAAAAAACTAAATCTTGATTCTTTATTTTTTGAAGAATATTATCTAAGAGTTTACCCTGAAAAAAATTTTTTGAGTACAATATTAGGTTTTTGTACATTGAATGATTCAAATTTATTAGAGGGTAAATATGGTATAGAAAAGTTTTATGATGAATTTTTAAAAGGAGAGGTTGGTATAAATTATAAATTTGGTAAAGTCCAGAATGCTATTCCTGGAAATAATTTAGTTTTAAATATAGATTATTTTGTACAAAAATATGGTGAAAAAATTTTAGAAGAAGGCGTTAAAAAATATGATGCCGAAGGAGGGTTATTAGTAGTAGCAAAACCAAATGGTGAAATATTAGCTGTAGCAGAATATCCGAATTATGATTTGAATAAATTTAATGAAGTTAAAGATTATAATATGTTTTTATCAAGATTAAGCAAAGCTTATGAGCCTGGTTCTGTTATGAAAACTATTACTTTTTTATCTGGATTAGCAGAAAATGTTTATAAACCAGAAGATAAATATTATGATGCAGGGACAATTGAAATAAATGGATGGAAAATAGCAAATTTTGATAAGAAGGGTAGGGGATTAGTTGAGCTTTCAACAGCATTTGAGCAATCATTAAATACAGGAGCAGTTTATATAGAAAAATTATTAGGACATTCAAGGTTTTTAGAATATTTAAAAAAATTTAATTTTGATAAAAAGCCATCAATAGATCTTCCTTATGTTGAAAACGGAAATTTAAAAAATTTAGAAAGCAGGGATTCAAGAGATGTTAATTTTGCAACTGCAAGTTACGGACAAGGAATATCAATTACTCCAGCACACTTAATATCAGCATTCACAGTTTTTGCAAATAATGGAAATATTTATAATTTAATGATTGTTAAAAAAATAATAAATTTTGATGGCAAAGAAAATCTTCAAAATACACAAATCATAGGAAAAAATATAGCAAAACCACAAATTATAGAAAGGATGAAAGATCTTTTGGAAAAGGTTACAATAAATGGAAGTGGTAAATATGCTAGGACAGAAGGATATAGAATTGGAGGAAAAACAGGTTCAGCATTTATTCCATATAAAGATAAAAAAGGATATTCAAATGATGTTATAAATACATATATTGCTTTATTTCCATTATCAGAACCAAAATTTATAGTTTTTGTAAGAATAGATAAACCAAATCAAGGATTAGCATTAGTTACAACAGTACCAATAGCAAAAAAAATGATAGATTATTTAATTAATTATTATAATATTCAACCAGATAATGAAGAAGAATTAATGAAAGTTTCAAAATATTAAAATGGCCATAGAATTTTTTTTAAGTTTAATGATAATAGATTGGATACTTTTTTATTTTAAATACTTTGATTTAAATATGGCAATTTTTTTTACAATATTTTTATTGATTACTTGGATTATTTATATTTATAGGTGGAAAGAAGAATTAAAAAAAGAGGGAAGGGAAGAAGATGAATCTAAAAAAAATTTTGAAAAATAAGAAAGCTTTGTTACATTATAATATTTCAACTTTTGAGCAATTAAAAGCAGGAATAGAAGCTGTTAAAGAATCAAATATTCCTATTATATTTGGTTTTTCTGAGGGTGAAATAGATTATATTGGAATTGAAATCATAAAAAAATTTTTAAATTTTATAAGAGAAAAAAAATTGCCAATATTTTTTAATGGTGATCATATAAAGGATTTTAATCTTGTTAAAAGATTAGTTGATTTAGATTTTGATTCAGTATTATTTGATAATTCTGGATTAGATTTTAAAGAAAATATTTTGCGAACTAAAAAAATTGTTGAATATAAAGATAAAAAAAATAGAGATATTTTAATTGAAGGTGAATTAGGATATATTGGTGGAGGATCAGATGTAAAAATTTTTGAATTAAAAGATGAATATTTAACAGATAAAGAAAGGGCAAGGGAATTTGTTAAAAAAACAGGAGTTGATCTTCTTGCTATTTCAGTAGGAAATATCCATGGAATTCCAAAGATAATAAAATATAAGGGAAGAATATACAAAAGGGCAATTTTAGATTTTAAAAGAATTAAAGAGATAAAAGAAAATATCGAGATTCCTCTTGTTTTACATGGAGGGTCTGGATTAAGAAAAAATGATTATAAAAGAGCAATTGAAAATGGAATATCAATAATTCATATAAATACTGAATTTAGAAGAATTTGGAAAAAGGAATTGGAAAGAAATTTAAAAAGAGATACTGTTGTTCCTTATAAAATCTTAAAAAATGTTATTGAAAAGATAAAAAAAGATATAATAGAATATCAAAGATTATTTTGGAATAACACGGACTAAACACGGACTAAACACGGACTAAACACGGACTAAACACGGACTAAACACGGACTAAACACGG
>JBMFMO010000010.1:0-20244 GCA_049970635.1 Minisyncoccia bacterium
CGCTGATAGTTTATAAAACCGCGGATATACGCGGATAAATAATAAGCCACGGATTAACGCGGATAAATTTTAAACCGCGGATAGACGCTGATAATAATCAAACCGCTGATTAACGCTGATTTATTCGTGACTAATTCGTGCAATTTGTAGTTCCATTTATATGGTTTATAATTATATAATGATAGAGATAAAGAGAAGAGAAAAGGGTAAAAGGGCTGAATATTATAGAAAAGAAGGGTTTATTCCTGGTGTTTTGTATGGGCCTGAAATTGAATCAACGCCTATTTATATTAATAAGAAAGAATTTTTAAAAAATTTTACACACATCCATCAAAGATTTGATTTTATTTTTGATAATAAAAATTTCTCAGGAATATTACAAGATGTTCAAAGGGACCCAATAACATTAGAGCCAATTCATTTTGATATCTATCTTCCATCAATTTCAAAAAAGATAGAAACTGCAATTTCTATAAACTTTATTGGAGAAGATGAGCTAATTAAAAGGGATCTTATTTTAAATAAAAACTTAAATGAAATTCCTGTTGAAGGTTTAATGAAAGATATACCAGAAAGTATAGATATAGATGTTTCAAAACTTGATGAAGATGAATCAATTTATGTAAAGGATTTGAAATTAAAAGATATAAAAATTTTATTAAGTGAAGATACACCAATAGCAACAGCAATTAAAGTAGAAAAAGTTGAAGAGGTTGAAGAAAAAGAAGAGGTTAAAGCAGAAGAAACTGAAACACAAACCCAAAAAGAAGAATGAAGATATTAAAAGATATTAAAAAATTTAGATACAAGATAAAAAAACCTATAAAAACAAAAAGCTTTAATTTTAGGATTAAAGATATATTTATTGTTATTGTTGTATTTTTATCTTTTGTTTTTGAATCAAAAGCTGCAGCACCTATTTTAAATATCCCAACATATACAATAAACGAAAACTTATTAGCACAAAATTTAAATATTCAAGAATTAAGACAAAGCTTACAAAAAGAACTTGATCAAATTTTAAAGGAGATTGATGCTTATAAAAAACAGATTGAAAAATTAAGTGCACAAAGAAGAACATTGCAAGGAGAGATAAATTATTTAAATGCTCAAATATCTAAAACAGAATTAGAAATAAAAGCCATAAAATTGAGTATAAATAATTTAAATAAAAGAATAGGTGATACAAAAAATGCAATAGTAGCAACAGAAAAAAATATAGAAAAATCAAAAAGCTTTCTAACACAATCATTAAGAGCATATTATCAAGCATCAAGAAAATCTATTGTTGAAGTTATTTTAGCAGATCAAAATCTATCAGATTATTTTAGTAATGTTGTTTATTTAAATAAATTACAAGAATCAATTAATGAGCAAATAGAAAAATTAAAAGATTTAAATAGACAATTAACATATCAAAAAGCAAAATTAGAAGAAGCATTATCAGAACAGAATAATCTCTTAGAATTATCAGAATTGAAAAAGAAAGAATTAAATGATTTACAAGCAGAAAAAAATAATCTATTAAATATAACAAAAGGTGTAGAATCAAAATATCAATCATTAGTCCAAGAAAAAGAAAAAAGAGCAGCAGAAATTAGGGCCCAGTTATTTAAACTTGCTGGTGGTGTTGGGCCAATAAATTTTGGCCAAGCAGTTGAATATGCTGAATTAGTAAGTAAATTTACTGGAGTAAGGCCTGCATTTTTATTAGCAATATTACATTATGAAAGTAAGATAGGACAAAATGTTGGTAGTTGTAATTATAAAGATAGTATGAAACCAAGTGAACAACCAATATTTGAACAAATCACAAAAGAATTAGGTTTAGATCCTAATAAGATGCCTGTATCTTGTAGGCAATGGTATGGCTGGGGAGGTGCAATGGGGCCAGCTCAATTTTTGCCATCAACATGGATGAAATATAAAGATAAGATAGCACAAATAACTGGTAATAATCCTCCAAATCCATGGAACATTTTAGATTCATTTGCTGCTGCTGCTTTATATTTAAGTAATGTTGGGGCAAATGCAAAAACATATGATGCTGAGTGGAGGGCTGCAATGATTTATTTTGCTGGTAGCAATTGGTCAAAACCAGAATTAAGTTTTTATGGTGATTCTGTAATGAGGATAGCATCAAAATTTGAAGAAGATATTAAAATTATGAAAGGTAGTTAGTTTGACTTGAAAATCAAAATAGATTATAATTTTTAATATAAAGGTCGTTTTTAATTATTTATTAAATAAAATGCCAGCAGTAAAATTTGAGAGAAAAAAACCACACTTAAATATTGGTACAATAGGCCATATTGATCATGGTAAAACAACCTTGACTGCTGCAATTCAACATATCTTGAAATTGAAGGGAATGATAGAAAAAGCTGAATCAGTTGATGAAATTGATAATGCTCCAGAAGAAAAAACAAGGGGGATTACTATCAACATCCACCATTCAGAATACGAAACAGAAAAGAGACACTATGCTCATATTGATTGTCCCGGACATGCAGACTATGTAAAAAATATGATTATAGGTGCTGCTCAAATGGATGGAGCTATATTAGTTGTAGCTGCAAATGATGGTGTTATGGCTCAAACAAGGGAACACATTCTTTTAGCAAAGCAGGTTAATGTACCTGCTATAGTTGTTTTTATAAATAAAGTTGATATGGTGCAAGATAAAGAATTGATTGATTTAATAGAGGAAGATGTAAGAAATGAGTTAAAAAAATATGGATATCCAGGAGATGAAGTTCCTGTAATAAAAGGTTCAGCATTAAAAGCATTAGAAGTTAAATCTTTAGATGACGAATGGGCAAAACCAATTTTAGAGCTTATTGATGCTATTGATAATTATATTCCTGAGCCAGTTAGAGAAGTTGATAAACCATTCTTAATGCCTATTGAAGATATATTCTCAATAGCAGGTAGAGGTACAGTAGTAACAGGTAGGGTTGAAAGAGGAATATTAAAATTAAATGAGGAAGTAGAAGTTATTGGATTGAGAGAAAGACCAGTTAAAACTGTTGTTACAGGAATTCAAATGTTTAGAAAAGATTTAGATGAAGCTCATCCAGGAGATAATGTAGGATTACTTTTGAGAGGGGTTGCAAAAGAAGAAGTTGAAAGGGGGATGGTAGTAGCAAAACCAGGAACAATAACCCCTCATACAGAATTTGAAGCAGAAATTTATGTTCTGACTCCAGAAGAAGGTGGAAGGCATACTCCATTCCATACAGGATATAAACCACAATTTTATTTTAGAACAACTGATGTAACAGGAGAGATTACATTACCAGAAGGAATAGAAGCAGTTATGCCAGGCGATAATGCAACACTAAAGATAAAATTGATTTATCCAATAGCATTAGAAGAAGGCCTAAGATTTGCTATAAGAGAAGGAGGGAGAACAGTAGGTGCAGGAGTTGTAACAAAGATAATAAAATAATGGCTAAACAAAAAATAGAAGAAAGATTGAGAATAAGATTAAAGTCTTATGACCATAGGTTGATAGATAAATATGCTAAACAGCTTGTTGATTTATTATTGAAAGAAGGTTTAGAGATAAGAGGGCCTGTCCCATTGCCAACTGAAATTAAAAAGATAACTGTAAATAGATCACCATTTATATATAAAGATTCTAGGGAACAATTTGAAATAAGGGTTCATAAAAGGCTAATTGATGTTTTAAATCCAAATCCGAAAATAACAGAACTTTTTTCCTATATAGATTTACCAGCAGGGGTTGAGATAGAATTAAAGTTAGTTTAATATGGAGTATAAATTTATTATTGGAGAAAAAGAAGGAATGACAACTTTTTTTAATGATGATGAAGCAATTCCAGCTACTATTATAAAAATAGGGCCATGTGTGGTCACTAATTTAAAATTAAAAGAAAAGGATGGATATTCAGCAGTACAAGTTGGCTATGGTGAAAAAAAGAGAGTAAAAAAACCTGTGTTGGGTCAGGTTCATAATTTGGGGAAATTTAAAGTTATAAAAGAATTTAGATTACCAGAAGATCCAAAAGAAATTAATATAGGAGATCAAATTACAGTTGATATCTTTAATGTAGGAGATAAAGTTGATGTTACTGGAATAAGCAAAGGAAGAGGGTTTCAGGGAGTTGTAAAGAGATGGGGGTTTAGAGATGGACCCAAAACCCATGGGCAAACTACAAAGATGAGACATCCTGGTAGCATAGGAGCAACAACTCCACAAAGAGTTATTAAGGGGCATAAGATGGCTGGAAGAATGGGAGGTGAAAGAATTGTTGTAAGAAATTTAGAAATTTTAGATATTGATAAAGAAAATAATTTAATTCTAGTAAAAGGAAGCATACCTGGAAATAAAAAAACAATAGTTGAGATAAGAAGTTCAAATTTAACAAGGAAAGGTAAAAGAAGATGAAGCTTGATTTATATAACTTAGAAGGAGAAAAAATCGGAAAGATTGAAATTAATGGTATCTTTGATAAACTAAAGAAAAACGATGCTTTAATCCATCAAGTTGTTAGATGGCAGATTTTAAATAGTTATTATCCATTTGCCCATACGAAAACAAGAGGAGAAGTAAGAGGGGGCGGTAGAAAGCCATGGCCCCAAAAACATACTGGAAGAGCAAGGCATGGATCAATTAGATCTCCAATTTGGAAAGGAGGTGGAGTTGTTTTTGGTCCAAGAAAAGAAGAGATAAAAAAGATTAAGATTAATAAAAAGATGAAAAGAAAAGCAATATTAATGGTTTTAAAAGAAAAGATGAAAAATGGATTTGTAAAGATTTTAGAAAACCTTAATTTAAAAGAATATAAAACAAAAGAAGCAAATAAAATTTTTGAAAAATTCCTAAAGAAGAGAAAAACAAAAAAGAAGATGGAATCAGCACTTTTAATTATTCCAGAAAATAATAAAAAATTAGTAAATGCTATTAGAAACTTACCATATGCTAATGTAATAGAAGCTAGAAATTTAAATGTATTGGCTTTGTTAAACCATAAATATATATTTACCATTCCAGAAACATTTGATATAATTAAGAAAACTTTTAAAATAAATGATTAAACTTTTTAAGAGGAAAAGGGAGGAAAAAGAGGAAAAAGAAGGGGAGGTTGAAAAAACTGATGTTATTACCCTGCCTAAAAAAATTGAGATATCACCGATAATTACAGATAAAACAAGATCTTTGTTAAAACATAATATTTATACATTTAAAGTTGATCCAAAATTAAATAAAACAGAGATAAAAAATTTTATAGAAAAATATTTTAATGTAAAAGTTGAAGATGTAAGAACAGCTAATTATAAAAAAAGAGAAAGGGGGAGAACAAGGATCAAAAGTGTTAGAAGAAGATTTAAAAAAGCATATGTAAAATTAAAAGAAGGATATAGAATTCCTATTTTTGAATAATCTTTTTGCTAATTCAAATGGATCTGAGCTAACAATAGAAAAAGAGTATATTTCTAATGAACCAATGTCACTATTTAATTCTTTTAAACTTCCTCTATCAACCAAAAATCCTATTTTTTTAAAATTACCATCATAAAACAAAAATAGATTAAAACTTTCTGAAATTTTTTTATACAAAAACAATAATTTGCTTACTTCTTTAATATTTTTATCCCAATCTTTTGGTAATATGATAATTTCATTTTCTTTAAACGGAGCCAAATCTATTATTATTCTTAAACCATTTTTTTCTTTTGCTAAACCCAATTTTTTATGTAATCTAAATAGATCATCAAAATAATCACTTTTATACAAATTTTTATATAAATCTAATCTTAATTTTATAAACTTTAACTTTTCAGGAATAGTATCTAAGGAAAATATTTGAAAATGAGGATGCGGAATACTTGCTCCAGCTCTCCAAAGATTATTCCATATTAAGATTTTATTACCTATATTTTTTTTAAACCATAAAAATGAAAGTGATAATGTTTCTTCTAAATCTTTTAACCCAAAATTCTTATGTTTTTTAAATATTATTAAAGAATGATTTTTAGCACCTTTCATTAAGTTTGATGATGATATAGAATATTTATTTTCTAATCTTCCTACTTCATCTTCAGGAGTATATTTTTTAGGATTGCAAAATGGACAAAATTTTTCTACTATATTTTTAAAAGATGGCTTCTGTCTCTTTTTTCTTAAAGGATTTATATGAGTTTCCTTTAACAAGATTTTATTTTTAACTATTAAAATTTTTTGTCTTTCGAGTTTTTTATATTTTTTTTCAATATCTTTTGGAAATTTCTGTATTCCAACTTCTTCTTTTATATCATAAATTCTTTCAAATATTTCTCTATTTTTTTTATCCAAATTTTTTATTTTAACTAAAATTTCCATCCTTAAAAAAATTAGAAGGAATGCTTAATTTATTAATCGGTTTTTCATTTAATAAATCTAAAAAAATTTTAAACTTTTTTATTGCTTTTTTCAAGGCTTCTAATCTTGCCCTTTCTATCTTTTTTAATATAAACTCTTCAGCCCTTTTTCTTTTTTTATATTGTATTCCTACTCTTAATCTATAGATCTTTTTTGTTTTAAGATTTTTAAATATAGATTCTACTCCTTTATGCATTGAAGCACCAACATTATAAGATATCTTTATCCTTAAAAATTCTAAATCAGCATCATCATGGATTAACAAAATATTATTTGGTTTTAATTTAAAAATTTTTCTTAATTCTTCAACTGCCCTTCCAGAATCATTCATATAAACCTTTCCAATTCCTAAAATTAGATTTTTATAATTAGAATATATACTAAATTTCCCCTCTTTTTTTTCTTTCATATATGGTAATAAAAAATCCCTCCCAATATTGTGATAAGTAAAGGAATATTCTTTCTGAGGATTGCCTAATCCATAAACCAACTTGATTTTATCCATATTTTCCATTATAATATTTATATGCTAAAAACAACTTTTTTACAAATATTAGAATCAATTTTAATTGTTCTTTTGATAATAATTCCAGTAAGATTTTTTATTTTCGAACCATTTATTGTTATTGGTGAAAGCATGGAACCAAACTATCATAACATGGATTATCTTATAATTGATAAGCTTTCTTATAGATTAAGAAATCCAGAGAGAGGTGAGGTTATAATTTTTACTCCTCCTTTTGACAAGAGCAAGTACTATATAAAAAGAATAATAGGATTGCCAGGAGAAAAAATTTTATTAAAAGATGATAAGATTTATATTTATAATAAAGAAAATCCAAATGGTTTTATTTTAAAAGAAAACTATATAATCCCACACCAATATTATGGAAATTTGGAAATGAAATTAAATAATGATGAATATTTTGTTTTAGGCGACAATAGGGAAGAAAGCTATGATTCAAGAAGATGGGGGCCATTAAAAAGAGAAAATATAGTTGGAAGAGTACTTTTTGTTTTAAGGCCATTAAATAGTTTTTTAAAATTAATAAGAATTAAAGCAATATGAAAAAAGATATAATTCAAGCACCAAAAGGGATGCATGATTTGTATAAAGAGAATGCTGAGATTTTTTTAAAATTATCAGAGGAAATTTATAAGTTTTCAAATTTATTTGGATTTGAATACATAAGAACCCCAATTATAGAAAATGAAAAAATTTTTACCCTATCTTTAGGAACAACTAGCGATATTGTAAATAAGGAGATGTTTTATGTGAAAAGTAAAAAAAGAAAAGAGAAATTTGTTTTAAGACCAGAAGGAACAGCTCCTATAATAAGGGCATATATTCAAAATGGAATGTATTCTTTTACACAACCAGTAAAACTTTTTTATCTTGCTCCTATGTATAGATATGAAAAACCACAGGCAGGAAGATTAAGAGAGCATTATCAATGGGGGCTTGAAATCTTAGGAAGCACTGATCCTATATCTGATGTAGAAATTATCCAAGTTTTTGATAGATTTTTTAAAAAATTTAAATTAAAAAATTATATATTCAAAATAAATAGCTTGGGATGTGAAGATGATAGGAAAAAATATAAAAGAGATTTAAAAAAATATTATAGGAATAAAATTAAAAAACTTTGCGAGGATTGTAGAAGAAGGTTTAAAGAAAACCCATTGAGACTTTTAGATTGCAAAAATCCAAAAGATCAAGAATATAAAAAGAATGCTCCTATTTTAACAAATTATTTATGTAAAAATTGTGAAGAACATTTTGAGAAGGTTTTAGAATATTTAGAAGAGTTGGATATAAACTATGAATTGGATAATTCAATAGTAAGAGGGTTTGACTATTATTCAAAAACTGTTTTTGAGATATTTTTCAAAGATTTAAATATAGCAATAGGTGGTGGAGGAAGATATGATTATTTAGGAAAAATTTTTCATAAATCAATGATAGGAGGGGTTGGTGGTGCATTGGGCATAGAAAGATTTATGGAGGTTTTAAGATTAAATAATATAAAGCTTACATACTATAAAAAACCAAAGGTTTTTGTAGTGCAGATAACAGATCAAGCAAAATTTTATGCTTTAAAAATCTATGATAAACTATTAAGGAATAATATTTATACAGCTCAAAACTTTGTTAAAGGTACATTATCATCTCAGCTTGAAATAGCAAATAAATTAGGTGTAAAATATTCAATAATTATAGGGCATCAAGAGCTTGGAAGTAAATCAGTTATATTAAAAGATATGGAAACAGGTTTGCAAGAAATTATACCTGAAGATAAATTAATAGAAGAATTAAAAAAGAGGTTAAAATAATATAATGGATTGCATTTTTTGCAAAATAGGAAAGAAAGAAATAGAAAGCTATATTGTTTCTGAGACAGAAAACTTTTTAGCATTTTTAGATATTCATCCATTAACACCTGGTCATACAATAATTATTCCAAAGATGCATATTATAGATTTTTTTGATTTAGATGAAAATTTTGGGAATGAATTTGTTAAAATTATTAAAGAAACTATAAATAAAATTAAAAATGGTTTAGGTGTAAAAGATTTTACAATAGGAATAAATGAAGGAAAATTGGCTGGTAGAGCAATAGATCATTTACATCTTCATATAATACCAAGATATAAAGGAGACAATGGAGGTTCATTACATAGAATTGTTCATTATAAAACAGATGAAAATTTAGAGTCGATTTATAAAAAGATAAAAAATGCGAGTTAAGGTTAAAAAATATAAAGGTGAATCTTTATCACAATTATTAAAAAGATTTTTATCAAGATATCAAAAAAGTGGAATTCCTATAGAGGTTAAAAAAAATTTGGCAAGAAGTAGAAAAATGAATGAAAGAAGAAAGAAAGAATATAGAATGTATAGATTAAAAATAAAACAATTTGTTGAGGAAAAATTAAAAGAAGGGTATAGTTTAGAAAAAGCACTTGATATGGCAAAAAGATATGTGAAATATATTAAATATAAAGGATAATGAAAAATTTTTATTTAGGCTTAGATTTAGGCCATTATGAATGCAAATTTTCAATTTTAGAAGAGCTTCCAGACAATAGATTTATTTCTTATAACAATAGTATAAAAAATGGATTTTTGAAAAAGGGAGAAGTTTTAGATTTAGAAGGTCTTGGTAATATATTAGAAAAGTTAATCTTTGATGTAGCTGAATCCTTTGGCATTAATAGAATAGAAAAATTAAATGTTTGTTTCAGCACACCATATTTCCAATCTTTTCTGCAAAAGGGATATACAATTTTTGAAAAAAATGTTACAGAAGAAGATATAAAAAGAGCAATAAGAATAGCAAAAACTTCTATTATATTAACAAATCAAGAAACCTTAATTGAAGAGCCTATAAAATTTTTAATTGATGGTGCCCAAGAGGTTAGAGATCCATTGGGATTAAGTGGAAAAAGACTTGATGTTGAAGTATTTTTAATAAATCTTCATAAATCTTTATTAGATAAATTAAATACTATTTTTTATGATTTAAAGATAAAAGTAAATCAATTTTTACCATCACTATATCCAGCAAGTAAAGTTTGCTTAAGTAAAAAAGATAAAGAAATCGGAGTTCTGCTTATGGATATAGGAGCACAAACAACAACAATAGGAATATTTAATGAAGGAAAATTAATTGAATATAAAAGTTTTGATATAGGAAGTGATTATATAACAGAGGAAATGGCGATTCATTTTAAATTAGATTTAGAAGAAGCAGAAAATCTTAAAAAAACAATTTTAAGTAAAAAGGATGAGAAAAAGAAGAAAATAAAAGAAGCTAATGTTAAAAAATTTATAGAAAAAAAATTAAAAGAAGGATTCACTGAAAAAAAGATAATTGATTATTTAAAAGAAGTTAAAAAAAATCATAAATTACCAGCTGGAATGGTTCTTATAGGTGGTGGAGCAAGGTTTTTAAATTTAGATAATGCATTTAAAAATCTAGTAAACATGCAAGTTAGATATCCTAAAGATGAATATAATATTTTTGAGAATGAAGAAGATTTGTTAAAATATTCTAATTCAGCTGGAAGCGCATTAATGTCAAAATTTGTATATGAAGAAGAAAGTCTTTGGGAAAAGTTTAAAAATCTTTTTCTTAAGCCTTTTACTAGTTCTTATAGTTTTTAGTTTGTCAATAAAAAAAATAAAAGCTCAAGAAATTTGTTCTTATGATACTGCTATAAAAAAAGGAAAAATAGGATATTTAGTATCTTCAATATTTGATATGCAAGATACATATTCTATTATTAGAATTATGTGGAAAGGAAGATTAGAGGGTAATACATTTGTTGGATTTCAATTAGCAGGTTCAAGTTCGGCTTCTGGACCATGGATTTATATAGGACCTGATGGACCAAATAGTTATTATACACCTTCACCAGGAGAATTTTTAAACATTTCAACACCATCTCTTTCTAATATTAGATATTTTAGATACAAGGTCTTTTTAGGAAGCTGTGATTATATTAGTATTCCAGAAGTAAATTCTATCTATATATACTATTCTAAATAATTAAAGACTGCATTTCCTACATAATTCTGTTGTTGGATCAATTTTTAATCTTTGTTCTTCAATTTTTCTACCACATCTTATACAAATTCCATATGTTCCTTTTTCAATTCTTTCTAATGCTGAATTTATCTTATTCAATCTTTCTTGTAAAATATTTTTCTTTATAAAAAAATCTTGCTTCTCTTCTAATTGCTCTGCCAAATCTGATTGTTCAATTTCAGGATTATCTTTAATAACTCCAACACTTTCCTCAACCTCACTTAAAAGAATCTCAATCTCTTCTTTTGCTTTTAACAAACTATTTTTTATTTCTTCTATATCCATTTGAATTAAAAATTATAATATTTAACATATTTTTTTTAAAAACCCCCAAGAGCTTAAAATAGAAAAAAATTTTTAAAAAAGCTCTACTTTAAGCATTAAAATCCCTTTATTTTTCTATATTTTTTAATATTAATTTATCTATTTTAACTTATCAATTATTCCCTTAAATCCACTTAATGTTGTTGAAATAATCAATTTATTATTATAAATTGTCCATATAAACTTATAATTATTATCAAAATAACCTATTTTATAGTCAATCCCTTTATAATTTTCTGTTATTGTATAATTTCTTAATAATTTTCCTTTTGGTAAACCATAATATAAAAGATTAAAATCTTTTAATATACTTTCTTTATCCCACAATCTCATAAAAGTTGTTACAGAAAAATCATCTTTTATCTCAAAAATTATAATAGGAAATTTTCTAGTATATGTATAGTAAAAAAGTATTCCATAATTATCTGTTAATGAATCTTTAAAATCATTAATATATTTTTCTTCTATAAAAGAAGGCTTCAAAAAATAATCTTTTATAAATTTACCATCTATAGGAGTATTATTATAAGAAAATTCTATCTTATATATAGAACCAGCAGTTTTTTGTATCCTCAAAAGATCTAACCATTTATCCTTAAATCCATCATTTGTTAATGAATCTAATTTTATAGATATTGAAGGAAAATCTAATCCAAAATAAGAAACTTTTTCTCCTTGAGGTTTTATCTCTTTCTCAACTATTTCTTTGATCTCTTCTGGTTTTGGAGATTTTGGTTCTAATTTTTCCTCTATTTTGGTAGTAATTTTTGTTGTTTCTGTTTTTGTTGCAACTACAATTTCAGATGTAGCTTTTGTTGGAGTAGCTTCTGTTGGTGTAGAAACAGTTGGTGTAGCAATAGTAGGTGTGGAAACAGTAATTGCAGCTTCAGTAGGTGTAGAAACAGTAGCTATTATTTCTGTTGTTGTAATTGTTGTAGTTGTTTTTGCAAATGGATTTATAATTGGTGTTTCTTCTATGGGTTCCTTGTTAGTAACCGTAAGCTTAGTAATAGGCTTTTCTTTTTTATAAAAAAGAAAAAAATAAACTGAGCCACCAATTATTAAAATAGGTAATATAAGATACAAAAAATTAAATTTAATAGCCCTTTTTTCTTCAAAATGAATCTTTACTTTTTCTTTAGGTTTTTCTATTTTTTCAACCTCCTTTGGTTTTTCAACCCCCTCTTCAGCTTTTATTATCTTAAATTTTATCTCTTCATTTTGCATCTTTTAATGATAAATAAATTTTACCATCATTTGAAATATTTTTTATTTTAACTCTTAACATTTCATCTAATTTAATTTCATCTTCTATATTTTTAATCTTTTTGTCTGCTATTTCAGATATATGTAAAAGCCCTGTTTTATTTGGTCCTATTTGTAATATGGCTCCAAAATTCAAAATTTTTATAACCCTTCCATAAACTATATCTCCAATTTTTAAACTATTAGTTACTGATTTTACCCAATTTTCAGCTGTTTCTAATTCTTCCTTTGTATTTCCTGTTAAATAAAGAGTTCCATCTGGTTTTATATCAATCTTAACATTTGTTGTACCTATTATCTCATTTATAACTCTTCCCCCAGGCCCTATTAACAATCCTATTTTTGATGGATCTATTTTTAAAACTGAAACATATGGAACACCCTCTTTAAATTTTTCTCTTGGCTTAGAAATTTTTTCATCCATAATTTTTAAGATTTCTAATCTAGCCCTCCTTGCTCTTTCTAAAGCATTTTTTATTATTTCTAAATTTAACTTTTCTATTTTTATATCAAGCTGTATAGAGGTAACACCATTTTGAGTACCAGCTACTTTAAAATCCATATCTCCAAAAAAATCTTCTGGTCCTTGAATATCTGTTAATAATTCAAATTCATTATCATTTTTGTAGATTAAACCAATGCTAATTCCTGCAACTTTATTTTTTATAGGAACGCCTGCGTCTAATAAAGATAATGAAGTAGCACATACAGATCCCATTGATGTAGAACCGTTAGAAGACAAAACATCAGATACAACCCTAATTGTATATGGAAATTCTTCTTCAGAAGGAAGGATATATTTAAAGGATTTTTCAACCAAGCTTCCATGTCCTATTTCTCTTCTTGATGGAGGTTTTGCTCCTCCTATTTCTCCAACAGAAAATGATGGAAAATTATAGTGATGAATAAATCTTTTGAAACCTTCAAATTCAATTTCTCTTACCCACAATTCTTCTGATAAACTTCCTAATGTTGTCCCAGATATGATATGGGTTAATCCTCTTTTAAATAGAGCTGAACCATGAACTCTTGGCAACAATCCAATATCAATTTCAATCTTTCTTATTTCATCAAGTTTTCTTCCATCAGGCCTTATCTCATCTTTTAAAATCTTTTCTTTGAAAGTTTTATTTATCTTTTCTAATAATCCCTTATAAACTTTATTATATTCATCTAAATTTTCAGAATATTCTTCTTTCAAAATTTCAAAAACATTCTTTAAATCTATTTCGCCTTCCTTATAAGGAAAAAGTATCTTTTCTAAATCAAGATTATTTCTTTCTAAAAACCTTTCTGCTTCATTTACAGAAGATTCATAAGGAATTTCTAAAAACTCTTTTACATTTTCATTTATTATAGATTTTAAAAAATCTATAGTTTTGTTTATCTCATTAATTCCTATTTCAGCTGCCTTTAATATCTCCTCTTCTTTTATTTCATTACCAACAAATTCAATCATATTTATTCCATCTTTTAATCCTGTCAAGATCATTGTAAAATCTGCTTCTGCTTCTTCGCTTGAAGATGGATAGACTATAAGTTTATCTTTTACCTTTGAGATTTTTACTGCTCCTATTGGCCCATTCCATTTAAATCCTAAAAGCCCAAAGGATAATGATGATGCTAATATTGCTAATATATCAGGATCTATTTCAGGGTCTAATGATAAAATTGAATTTGTTATTTGGATTTCATAAGGGAAATTTTTTAATGTTGGCCTTATTCCTCTATCTATTAATCTTGCGTTTAAAATAGCAGTTTCTGATGGCCTTCCTTCTCTTCTTATAAATCTACTTCCATATATTTTTCCAGCAGCATAATATTTCTCTTCATATTCTATTGTTAATGGAGTAAAATCAATATTCTTTTTTTCTCCTAAAACAGCAGTTGTTAAAACAACTGTACCATTACATTTTGTTGTTATTGATACATTTGCTCTTTTAGCCCAATCATTAATATCAAAAATAACTTCGAATCCTTCCCTTAATTTTAATCTGTAATTTCTCATTTTTTAATTAATATTTTATTTTTAATTTCATCTAAATCATAAAAAAAATCTGCAAGCTCTTTCATCTTTGAAGATGTATTTCTTCCAAAACCTGCTATTTCGACTATATTTCCTTGATTTTTTAGATATTCAACAAGTGGGACAAAATCTCCATCTCCACTTACTAATATTACAACATCCAAAAATTTTGATATTCTTATTGTATCAACAGCTATCCCAACATCCCAATCAGCCTTTTTTTCCCCACCAGGCAAATGAACCATTTCTTTTATTCTTAATTCTATTCCTTTCAATACTAATGCTTCAAAAAAACTAATTTCTTTTTCATTCAAATCAGATTTTATAACATATGCTATAGCTCTTATTAAATTTCTATCACCAGTTAAAATTTTTACCAAATTACCAAAATCTACATTTGCTTTATAAAAATTTTTAGCAGAATGATAAATATTTTGTGTATCTATAAAAATTCCAACTCTTTGCGAAGAAGAGGCAAACGGGTTCATAGGTCTAATGCCTTTTTAAGCTTTTGATATCTCTCAGCAGATTTTTTCTCAAGATATTTTAAAAGCTTTCTTCTACGTGCAACTTTTAATATTAATCCCCTTTTTGAATTTAAATCTTTAGGATTTTTTTGTAGATGTTCAGTTAAATTTAAAATCTCTTCTGTTAAAGTTGCTATTTGATATTCTGGTAACCCAACATTTCCTATTTCTTTTTTAAATTCTTCAATTTTTGCCTTTTTCATAATTAAATTATAAAATATTTTATATGAAAAATCAAGGTAATAAAAATCAGATAAAAAAAGAGATTTTAAGGTTTTTACAATATTTAGAGATAGTAAAAGGAAGGTCAAAGGGAACAATAAAAGAATACAAGAGAAAGATATCTTATTTTTTTAAATGGTTTGGTTGGAAAGATATTAGGTTAATAAAAAAAGAAGATATCTGGAGATTCAGGGTTCACTTAAATGAAAAAGGATTAAACAAGAAGACACAATCATATTATTTGATAGCATTAAGAAATTTTTTAAAATTTTTAAAGAATAATGGAGCTGATGTTATTGATTATAATTTAATTGAGCTCCCTAAAATTGGAGAAAGAAAGCTTGAGATTTTAGAGCCAGATGAGCTTTTAAGATTATTGAATGCTCCAGATGGAAATGATTTAAAATCTTTAAGAGATAAGGCTATATTAGAAACATTATTTAGCACTGGTTTAAGATTAAGTGAGCTTTGTAGTTTAAATAGAGATATAAATATAAAAAAAGGAGAGTTTTCAGTTGTTGGAAAGGGTGGGAGAACAAGGGTTGTCTTTCTTTCAGATTTTGCTAAAGAAGCTTTGATAAAATATTTAAAGGAAAGGGAAGATAAAAATCCTGCATTATTTATATCTTTATCAAAAAATCAACCAGCAAAAAGATTAACACCAAGGGCTATTGAGAAGATAATTAAATATAATGCTAAAAAAGCTGGTATAATTAAAAAGGTTACACCACATATGTTAAGGCATCAATTTGCAACAGATTTATTAAGTAGTGGTGCTGATCTTCGCTCTGTCCAGCTTTTGCTTGGTCATAAAAATTTATCAACAACACAAATTTACCTTCATGTAGTAGATAAAGAATTAAAAAAAATCCACAAAGAATTTCATAGAAAAAGAATAAGATAGTTTATAATTAAAATATGAAAAAAAGAATAAGTTTAGTTATAGTAACAGCATTGATTATGTTGATTGTAACATTTAATGTTGTTTTAGCAGAAAATAATATAAACCTTCAAAACTTTTTGAATTTATTAAAAAATATCTTTAAAAACAATACTACAACATTGGATCTTAAATCAGTAGAAAATGTATTCCAAAATACCCCAGAATACAAATCTAGTTGTAGCTGCGAGGATCTAGTTATAAATACTGTTGAAAAAACATCACCAGCTGTTGTAAGCATAATAATTAGCAAAGATGTTCCAATTTTTGAAAAATATTATATAAAACCATTTAACGAAGAAAACCTTCCAGATGAATTTAAACAATTTTTTGAATTTGAAATCCCACAATATAGACAAAAAGGATATGAGAAAAAAGAGATAGGGGGAGGTACAGGATTTATAATCTCACCAAATGGTTTAATAGCAACAAATAAACATGTTGTAAGTGATAAAGATGCAGAATATACTGTTTATTTAAATGATGGTAGAAAATTTAAGGCTCAGGTTGTAGCACTTCATCCAGTTGATGATTTGGCATTGATAAAAGTAAATGCAAATAATTTACCATATTTAACATTAGGAGATTCAGATAAGATAAAATTAGGGCAAACAGTTATTGCTATAGGTAATGCATTAGGAGAATTTCGAAATACTGTTAGTGTAGGAGTTGTATCTGGCCTAAAGAGAAATATAACAGCATCTGATGAATATGGGAATATTGAAAGGTTAGAGGGAATGGTTCAAACTGATGCAGCAATTAATAGAGGAAATTCAGGGGGCCCATTAATAAATTTAAAAGGAGAAGTGATAGGGATTAATACTGCTATAGTAAGTGGTGCAGAAAATATAGGTTTTGCTATTCCTATAAATAAATTAAAGAGAATGATTAATGAATTGTCTACAAAAGGAAAGATTGAAGTCCCATTTTTAGGAGTAAGATATATTTTAATAGATGAAGAAGTAAAAAATAAATTTAAATTACCATTTGATTATGGAGCATATATCTATTCTAATGATCCACAAAAACCAGCAGTTATCAAAGATTCTCCAGCAGATAAAGCAGGTCTTAAAGAAAAAGATATTATTTTAGAAGTAGATAATCAAAAAGTTACATTACAAAATACATTAGCATCTATGATAACAAGCAGAAAGGTTGGTGATACTATAAATTTAAAGGTTTGGAGGAATGGAAGTATTATCTTTCTAAAGGCGGTATTAGCTCCTCTACCCACAAATCTTCATGATTAATAACTAATAAATTTTTTAATCCCTTTTCTATCTCGTATAAAACTCTTAAAGCTTCATCTTTACTAATTTCAACCCCCTCTTTTTTCTTTTGTTTATTATCAATTAAAACTAATATCTCTACGGCCTTTAAAAAATCAGATTTATTTTTTAATATTTGATCAGGAAAGTTTTTAAATTTCTCTATTATATTATCTCCTTTGTATCCATAAAAATCTATTAATTCTTGCAAAAATTTATATGTTCTATTTATTGCTTTTAAATGATTGACTAAAAAAATTTTTTTTATATCAGCCCATTGTTTTTTAAAATGATCTTCTTTTAAAAATGCATCACTAAAATCTCTTAAAACCCTTTTCCATTCATCAATTCCAAATTTATATTTTCTTTCTAAATATATCCAATACCAAATTAATAGAAGAGAAAAGATTATTGAAAGAAATGATATTATTATCTTTAATTTTTTAAATTCAGGTGTTCCAAATATTAAACCTCCAATGCCTGCTATCACCCTTAAAAATTTTTCAATTATCTCCATTATAAAATTTTAGCAAATTGAAAAATCTTTTCTTCATCAAATAGATTTCCTATAATTTGCATACCAACAGGAAGATTATCAATAAATCCTATAGGAACATTTAAAGCAGGAAGGCCAGCTAAATTTACTGGAACAGTATAAATATCAGATAAGTACATCTTTAATGGATCATCAATTTTTTCTTTTAATTTAAATGGTAAAGTTGGTGATGTAGGAGAAATTATTAAATCAACTTCATCAAATGCTCTTTTAAAATCTTCGTATATTGCTCTTCTTAATCTTAAAGCTTGCAGATAATAAGCATCATAATAACCATGAGACAAAATAAATGTTCCTAAAATTATTCTTCTTTTAACCTCTTTTCCTAAATATTTACCTCTAGTTTTTTTATAAAGATCAAAAATCTTTAAATTGTTATCTTTAACTCTTTCACCATATCTTATTCCATCAAATCTTGCTAAATTTGCACTAACTTCTGCAGGCATTAAAAGATAATAACAATGTATAGCATATTTTACAAAACTTAAAGATATCTCTTTAATTTCTAATCCAGTTTTTTTAATCTTTTCAAATATTAAATTTTTAATTTTTTCATCTAAGTCTTCAAAAAATTCTTTTGGAATTCCCAATCTTAAATCCTTTATCTCTAAAAACTTTTTATTCTCTGGATAATCTAGGCTTGTAGAATCTTTCTCATCTTTTCCTTTAATAATATCAAATAATAAAATTAAATCATCTAATTCTCTTGCCATAGGACCTATTTGATCTAAAGATGATGCCATAGCAATTAAACCATATCTTGAAACAGCACCGTATGTTGGCTTTAATCCATATATACCACAAAAGTTTGCTGGTTGTCTTATTGAACCACCTGTATCTGATCCAAGAGCAATAGGAACTAATCCAGCACCAACAACAGCTGCTGAACCACCAGAAGAACCACCAGGAACTCTTTCTTTATCAAATGGATTAAGAGTAGCAAAAAAAGCTGAATTTTCTGTCGAAGAACCCATAGCAAATTCATCTAAATTTGTTTTTCCAACAATTATAGCACCTGCTTCTTTTATTTTTTTTATAACAGTAGCATCATATGGAGATATATAATTTTCCAAAATTTTTGATCCAGCAGTACATCTTTCATCCTTTATCATTATTACATCTTTTATAGCAATAGGAATTCCCCATAATGGTAAATTTTCTTTATCTTTAATTTCATCAATAAGTTTAAATGCTAAATCTTTTGTAAAAAACAAAAAACCTTTTATTTTTTTATCCTCCTCTTCAAGCCAATTAAAATATTCTTTATAAAAATCATAAATGTTATCTTTATTCAAAAAACTTTTTATCTTTGATACAGTTAAATTTTTAAAATCCATCATTGAGCGGCGGACGGGATTTGAACCCGCGACCTTCTCCTTGGCAAGGAGACGTTCTGCCCCTGAACTACCGCCGCAAAGTTAAATTTATTGAGCCAGGGACGGGATTTGAACCCGTGACCTCCGCATTACCAGAGCGGTGCTCTAACCAGCTGAGCTACCCTGGCCTATAAATATTATAAGATAAAAATAAAGATACACGAATTATTCACGAATATATTACACGAATGGATTACGAATAAATAATCCGCGTAAATCAGCGGCTCTAACACTATCCGCGTTAATCCGTGGTTGTGTTAAAATATAAATAGTTTGATGCGGGGTGGTGTAATGGTAGCACACGAGGCTCTGGACCTCGTAGTTCTGGTTCGAATCCAGACCCCGCAGCCCTTAACCACGTAGGGTTCAGGGCCGTGTACCTAAAATGGTACATGGCCATTTATGTTTCTTTTAAGAAACAAAAATAGGAGACAAAAAGTAAAATTATGAAAAACTTTAATAAGATTAATTATCTGAATAACCTTTCATTAGGTTACAATATTGATTTTATTCTTTCTCTCCAATAACTGTGACCATACCAATAGGGTACCCACCACCAATAACAATCTTATCTCCTTCTGGACTAAAGTTAGCTGCATAAACCTCACGACCAATATTAAACTCAGCTAATATTTTTGGTTTGCCTTCTTCATCTTTTTCAGTTAAAGAAATAACTCTAGCTCTCCTACCTTCACCAATAACAATCTTATCTCCTTCTGGACTAAAGTTAGCTGCACGAACCCAACCATCAGTTTTAAA
>JBMFMO010000011.1:0-18492 GCA_049970635.1 Minisyncoccia bacterium
CAATCACATAAGGAATAATTTTTTTATTACTTTCTTCATCAAAATAACTTAAATCTTTTTTAGAATATTCAGAATGCCTTTTTAAATCATAATCAGTTCTATTTGCTATACCTTCTATTTCTCCTAAACCGAATGGAAACTTATACTTTATATCTATTGTCTTTTTTGAATAATGTGCTAATTCTTCTTTTGGAACCTCTTCTGGAATCAAATTTTCTCTTTTTATCCCAATTTTTTCATACCATTTCAATCTTTTCTCAACCCAAAAATTAAACCATTTTTCATCTTCTTCTGGTTTTACAAAAAATTCTATCTCCATCTGTTCAAACTCCCTTATTCTAAATATAAAATTTTTTGGGGTAATCTCATTTCTATATGCTTTTCCAATTTGTGCTATTCCAAAAGGTAATTTTGTTCTTGTTGTTTTTAGTATATTGTTAAAATTTATGAAAATCCCTTGAGCTGTTTCTGGTCTTAAATATGCTTCTGAAGATAATTCTTCAACTGGTCCAACATATGTTTTAAACATAAGATTAAAATTTCTTGCTTCCATTAATTTACCATTACAAATTGGGCACAATGCTATCCCATCTCTTATTACTATTTCTCCATATTCTCCTTTTAGCAAACCATCTTCTTTAAATCTATTGTGGCAACTTTCACATTCAACCAATCTATCATAAAAGTTTTCAATATGCCCTGATGCTTCGTAAAGTTTTCTTGGTCCTATATTTGGAGTTTCTATTAGAAAAATATTCTCCATATTTAAAATATCTCTTAACCATAAATCTTTTATCTTATTTTTCATTAAAACACCCAATTGGCCAAAATCATAAAAGCCTTTCATTCCACCATAGATTTCATAGCTTTGGAAAACAAATCCCCTTTTTTTTGCTAAGTTTATTATCTTTTCAAAATCATACATTTTAATATATTAATGCCCTTAAATCTCCTATAGTTATTGGGCTTGTTGATATTTCAAATGTTTTACCAGAATATTTACCTCTTGCTGTTAATAAAACTTGTGGTATTATCACAAATTTTTCTAAATCTCCATATAATGGTGGTGTTACTTCAATTTGTTGTATCAAGCTATATTGTCCATAAATATTTCCATATCCAGAGCTTAATTCATCTATTCTATAAACCCAATCGCCTGTGTCTTGGTTATAAGATAAATTCATAGGATTAAATTCTCCTGCAAAAGAGCCTGTTAATGCAACACCTATCGGTATCTTTGTTTTTATTATAACATTTTCAAAATCTTCTCCATATGTTGATATAAGAAGATAAAAAGATAATGTTGTTTTTTGTCCTTTCTGTAATGGAAATGGTCCAGTATTTGTAAAATTTGTATCTTTAAACAAAATTAATGGCTTAATTGATATCTTACCAGGAATTATTTTTGTATCGCTTATTTCAACTGAAAATTTTTTTGTTAATACTTGAATTTCAGGAGGAATTGATTCTGTTTCCAATACTGCTCTTACTTTAGCTTCTAAGTTTTTTGATCCGGGTGGATAATCTTTTATAAGGTTTATATTAAATTCGACATAATCTGATGTTTGCGGTTTTATATCATATAAAGATGGTTTATTTCTTGCATCCCATATTATAGATTTTTCAAATGGAGAAAAATAACCATTAGTTGAGATAGAATTAAAATCAAATGGTCCCTCTAAATATACCTTTAAAACAACATTATTCAAATCTATTGTGCTTTTATTTTCCCAATAAATTTTATAATTTATAGTTTTATCAAGATCAATCAAGCTTTCTTCTGGTTTTGTTTCTATCTTTAATGTTATAGGAGTCTTTATTGTTTTTATAGCTATAGGAACATTATCAAGATCAAATTCTCTATCTTCATAAATTATTTTTGGTATTAAATTTATTACAGGATTTATAGGCTCTTCTTTAAATTTTGAAGTTATATCAATTTCAAAATAAGAATTTGGTGGTATAGAATCAGTTTGCCAGGTTAATAATTCTTGTGGTGGAGGAGATAAAGAAACTATCTCCAAGCTTTCTGGTGTATCTAATTTTAAATTTAAATTTATATTTTTATCTGAATTATTCATTACTTTGATAGAGATAATAAATGGTTCTCCTATAAAAATTTTTGATGGTTTAAATATTTGATAAGTTAATGCCTCACTTTTTATATTTACTCCTAAATCTTTATCTATTTGAAAATATTGATTTCTTCTTTCTGTTGAATAGGTTAAAGAAGAAGATATTTTTGCTATTTGATTTACCTTTCCTAAAAATATTAGATCAACTTTAATTTCCTGCGATGATCTTGGTTCTATATCCCCTATAGTAAAAACTTTTGAATCAGATATATCATCTTTAAAATATGCTCCATTTTTTAATGATAAATCTAATTTAACGTCTTTCAAAGTATAAAGAGAATTATTTGTAATTTTTATTGAATAAGAATAATCAATTAATGAATTAACCTCCAATGGACCAATAATATCAATACTAACTCCTTTTATAAAAATTGACCTATAATATAGTACAAAAACAAAAAGCCCCACACTTAAAACAAAGAAAGATAATATTATAAAAAAGATCTTTTTTAAATTAAATGTCCTCTCTTTTTCTGTTGCTTTTTCTTCCCATAGCTCGTATTTTTCAGGCTCTTTTCTTTTAACACCCCAAATCTTTTTTACCCTTCCAATTCTTTCTGATGGTTTTTCTTTATACAACTCTTTTTCTAACTCTTCTTCAAATTTTTCTTCCTCCATTAAAAAATTTTAATATAAATTTTAAAAAACCAATGGCTTCTCCATTTCTTTAGGAATGTTTAAGCCCATTAAATACAAAATTGTAGGAGCAACATTTGCTAATGTCCCTTTTATTTCCTTTTCTTCTTTATATAATCTTTTTTCATCCTTTTTTTCAATATAAAAATCTTTACCAATAATATAACATGGAACTGGATTATCATTATGAGTTGTATCTATTTTTCCTGTTTCAAAATTTAACATTTTTTCCATATTTCCATGATCACTTGTTATTATCATAACCCAATCACTATCTTTTATTTCATCATAAACCATCTTTAAATATTTATCTAAACCTTCAGCAACTTTTACAGCAAGATTTATATTTCCTGTATGCCCAATAATATCAGGAGCAACATAATTTACTAAAATAAAACTATATATATTTTCTTTAATAGCTTGAATTAAAAGATTAGTTATATTTTCACTTTGCATCAATGGATTTTCTGAAAATGGTATTTTAGATGAAGGCAAAATTTTCCAAAACTCCCCTGGATGTAAATCTTTATAAAGACCATTAAAACAATATGTTACTGGATAAGCCTTTGCTTTTTCTGTTATCTTTAATTGCTTTAAACCATTTTCAGAGATAATTTTTGTTAAATTAGTTGAAATTTTTTGTGGAGGAAATGCGCAAGGTATATTTGATTTCTCTATATATTCAACAATAGAAGCAATGAAAAGATTTTTCTTTTCTGGCCTTGTAAATTTATCAAAATTTTTATCAACAAAAGCTTCAAAAATTTGCCTGATACCATCCTTTCTTATATTAAAGAAGAATATAGAATCATTATCCCTTACAATTCCGTTCTTATCAACAACCAAAGGCTCTAAATTTTCATCTATAAAATTTTGAACTTCTTTATATTTTTTCTCAATATAACTTATATAATCTTCAACCTCATTACCGATCCCATTTGTTATAAGATAAAAAGCAACAGCTGTTTTAACTTCCCAATTTTCATTTTTATCCATTCCATAACTTCTACCACAGATTGTTGCTATTTTACCAACCCCCTTTTCTTTCATAATATTATCTAATCTTTTTAATAGATCTACACCAGATTGCGGTGGGCTATCTCTTCCATCTAAAAATAGATGCAAATAAACCCTATTAAAATTTTTTCTTCTAAAAAATTCTAAAATATTAACTAAATGTTCAAAGGAAGCATGTACTATTCCTTCTGTTAAAAGCCCAATTAAATGTATGTTGCTATTATTTTTTATTGCATGATTTAAAAGATTATTTAAGGTATCATTTTCGAAAAAATCACCATTTTTTATAGATAGGGTTATCCTTGAATAATTCTGATAATAAACAGCGCCACAACCTAATATTAAATGGCCAATTTCGCTATTTCCTTCTTCACCCCAAGGCAAACCAACTGCTATCCCAGATGCTTGTAAAAGAAAGAATGGAAAATGATTTCTTGCATAATCCAAAAATTCTTTTTTAGCTATATAAATAGGATTAGTATAATCTTTCCTTCCTTCACCCCAGCCATCTAAAATTATTAAAATAACCCTATAATTCATTATTAAATTATAAAGGAAAATCAAATTTAATTTTCTTTTCTAAATTGAGATTTTTAGATTTTTAAATTTTTGTTTATAATATTTTTATAAAATGGTCACTATTTTTGAAAAATTATACAAAAATGAATATAGAATACTTTATACCTCTTCTAATAGGGGTATTAATTGGATTTCTCTTACGTTATTTAATCTTTCAAAAACGCGCTGGAACTCTTGAGCAAAGATTAAAACAAAGGATTGAAGAGCTTAAACAAAAGGAGCAAGCTTTAATTTTAGAGGCAGAAAAAAAATCTGTTGAGATAATTGAGAATGCGAGGAAAGAGAGAGAAAAATTATTGGAAGATTTAAAATTAAGAGAGGAAAGGGTGATTAAAAAAGAGGAAGTTTTGGATTATAAAGAAAAAGAATTACTTGAAGAAAAGGAAAGATATAAAAATCTTTTTTCTGAATTAGAGGTTAAAGAAAAAGAGATTGAAAAGTTAAAAGAAGAATATGAAAATAAATTAGAAGAAATTTCCGGAGTTAAAAAAGAAGAGGCGTTGAATTTGCTCTTCAAGAAAATTGAACAAGAAAATCAAGAATCTTTATTAAATTTAATTCAGAAACTCTCTAATTATAAAAGGGAAGAGATAGAGAAGATGGCGAATGAGATTATATTATCAGTTATGCCAAGATATAGTAGATCAGTAGCAAACGAGATAAATATTACAACAGTAAGCTTGCCAAGTGATGATATGAAAGGAAGGATAATAGG
The DNA here is from genome assembly GCA_049970635.1 of Minisyncoccia bacterium. Classification (GTDB taxonomy): domain Bacteria; phylum Patescibacteriota; class Minisyncoccia; order UBA6257; family HR35; genus JBMFMO01. Next base: position 5,083 of record JBMFMO010000011.1, read on the forward strand.
TAAGGAAGGAAGAAACATAAGGCATTTTGAAAAATTAACAGGGGTACAAGTTATTGTTGATGAAACACCAGAGGTTGTTACATTATCTTCTTTTGATCCTGTAAGAAGAGAAATCGCAAGGGTTGCATTAGAAAAATTAATAAAGGATGGGAGGATACACCCAGCTACAATTGAGGATGCTATATCTAAAGCAAAAGATATGGTTGAAGAAGAGATAAAGCAAGCAGGAATAAATGCAGCATTAGAAGTTGGGATTATAGACTTACCAGAAGAATTGTTGCATTTGATGGGAAGATTAAAATTTAGATATAGTTATGGTCAAAATGTTTTACAACATTCTATTGAAACAGCAATTTTTGCAAGAATGATTGGTGAAGAGCTTAAATTAGATAAAGAAGTTTGCAAAAAAGCAGGATTTTTACATGATATAGGAAAATCTGTTGATCATGAAATCGAAGGAACCCATTTAGAGATAGGAATAAAAATCTTAGAAAGATATATGGTAGATAAAAGAGTAATATTGGCAATGAAATCACATCATGAAACATACCCATTTGAGATTCCAGAGGCATATGTAGTTTTAGCTGCAGATGCCATATCATCAAAAAGATTAGGGGCAAGATCAGAAACAGCTGAATTGTATCTTAAAAGGGTTGAAGAATTAGAGAAGATTGCAAAGAGTTTTGGAGGTATTGAAAAAGCCTATGCTATAAGTGGAGGTAAAGAATTATGGGTTTTTGTAAGACCAGAGGAAGTTAGTGATTTAGAGATGTATAAAATGGCCCAAAATATAGCGAAAAAAATAGAAGATTCTTTGAGGTATCCTGGAGAGATAAAGGTTGTAGTTATAAGAGAGTCTAAAGCAGTTGAATATGCAAGGTAAAAATATTTGATTTTTCTATAATTTTTATATATAATTTAATTATTAAAAAGGTCGAATTAAAATTACTTTAACAAAATGGTCGAAACAGTAAAAAGAGGAACAATAGCCCAAGTAATAGGAGATAAGTTTGATCTACCAAAGAGAAAGGTTGAAGAGATTTTAAACTATTTTGTCGAATTAACAACTCAATATCTAAAACAAGGAAAACAGGTTAAATTACCAGGGTTTGGAACATTCAAAGTTAAGGAAAGAAAAGCAAGAACAGCTATAAACCCTAAAACAGGTGAAAAAGTTGAGGTACCAGCAAAAAAGGTTCCAAGATTTACTCCAGCAAAAGATTTGAAACAAGCTGTAAAGTAGGGGTAAAATTATCTTATGATTTATATTTTGATTGGAGAAGAAGGTTTTTATATTAAAGAAAAAATTGATGAACTGAAAAAAGGAGAAAAAATTTATATTTCACTTCAAGAGAAAGATTCTATTGATAATATACTTAAATATCTAAATAATAGATTATTGGGTAAAAAGCCGACAATTGTAATAAAAAATTTCCCGAGAAATTCAAAATTTAATTTATCAGAAAAAATCTTAAAAGAATTATCAAAAAACGATGCTATTTTCGTAGTTGATAAAAAAAATGAAGATCTGATAAAGAAATTGAAGAATTTAGATATAGATTATAAAATATATGAAATCCCTAAACTTGAATTTAAGAATATAAGAGATTTTGAAGAATTTATAGGAGAAATAATAGAAAAATATGGGATAAAAATACCAAAATCATATATAAAAACTTTTGCAAAGATTTTTATAAATCAACCAGCTGTTTTAATTCAAGAATTAAAAAAATTATCATATTATAAAAAGGGAAGGGAATTAACAAAAGATGAGATAAATTACCTAATCAAATGGCCATCAGATAGCCAAATATTCGAATTAACAAATTGTCTCTTAGAAAATAAATATAGAGAATTTATCTTAAGGTTAAAAAGAGAGATAAATGTAGGAACAAAGATAGAAAATATTTTAGGATTATTAAATAAAACATTAATAAGGATACTTCTTTTAAAAAAAGCAAAATCATATAAAGATGAAGAAAGGCTTGGGTTAAAGTATGGTTATAGAAAGATTTTGAAACAATATGCTAAAAATATTCCAGAAGAAAAGATAAAAAAAATAATTAAAATCTTAGCAAACATTGATAGAAGGTATAAAAAATTTTTGATAAAAGAAGATGACGTGATATTTGAACTAGCAGAAAATTTAATTAATATTTAAGATATTTTTTAATATTTTTCTGATGCTCTTTTAGGGTTTTAGAAAATATTACTTCTCCATTTTTATTAGAAAGATAATACCAAAAATCTGATGCAACAGGATTTAACGAAGCTCTTATAGCATTTAAACCAGGGTTAGATATAGGAGTTGGTGGATAGCCATTATTTAAATATGTATTATATGGTGATTCAATTTTTAAATCAGATTTTTTAACATCCCAATTGCAAGGATAAGATTTACATTTTATATAAGCTATTGTAGCATCAACCTCGAGTTTTTTATCTTTTGCTAATCTTTTTTCTAAAATTCCTGCTACTAATGCCATATCTTCAGGAGTTTTTGCTTCCCTTTCTAAAATAGATGCTAAAATTAATTTTTGATAAAAGTTAGATTCAGGTCTTTTCAGAAATTCTTGTAAAAATTTCTTGGAAAAATTCTTTAAAAATTTACTTATTATTTCTTTTTCTGTTTCTTCTTTAAAAAATTGGTATGTATCTGGAGCCAAAAATCCTTCTAAACTTGCTTCTTCTGGAAAATATTTTATCAAATCTATATTATTAAAATCTTTCAATTTATATTTTGTTAAATTAACTTTCAATCCATTTTTATTTAAGATATCTTGAATCTCTAATAAAGTTAATCCTTCTGGAAATGTGATTGTTATCCCCTCTCCTCCTTTTACTAATTGATTTACCACATCTTTCAATCTTAATGTACCCTTAAAATTATAGTATCCTGCCTTTACACTTTTATGTTTACCAATTAAAAAGAGATAAACCCTAAAATGAAATGATGATTTAACTATCCCTTCTTTTTCTAATAAATCCCCAACATATTTTAAAGATGCCTTTGGTGGAATATAAACTGTTTTACCAGGCTCACCAATATATGTTGAAGAAAATATCTGATAAAAAGAATTGAACAATATAAATATAAGAATAATTGATAAAATTATCCAAGGATAAAGCCCAAAGAGCTTCTTTAAATAATCTTCCTGAACCATCTTTATATTTTAATAAATCTTTAAAAATAATCTTTTTAAATAATTCTCATCACTAACTTTTTATATTTTAACAAATCTTTATTTGAAGCTGCATCTATTGTTATTCTAAATAAATTTTTTGTAGTTTTTGATTCTCTGATATGAATATTGCAATCATCTTTGTAAAGGTAAAAACCATCAAAAATTTTTGCTTTAAACCCTTCTTTTTCAAGATACCTTTTAAATCTTTCAATATTAATATATTTTTTAATATTAAATCTCTCTATAGAAATATCTAAATCTTTTAATTTATCTATCCCAAATTTTTCATCAAATTCTAAAATTTTAAAAAATGCTAAAATTGGAGCCTCTGTTTTAAATTCTTTAAAAAAGCAGATATGGAAAGATGTTTCCATTCCAAAATCTAAATTGTATTTTTTATAAGCATTTTTAAAGTTATAATGACCAGTTGGAATAAAATAAAATTTTCTATCTTTGAAAATCTCTAAAATTTTTCTGCTTATATAAACTGGGACCCCAATTTTTTTATATTCACTAACCCTTAAAATCATAAATAAAACTTCTTCAGGAAGCAATTTTTTATCTTTATAATAAAATTCAATTCTATCTCCGTCAAAATCTGATGATAATCTTATCTTTGCATCTTTTGATATTTTAATATTTTTGAAAAAGATAGGTATTTCTTTAAAAAGGTATATATTTGGGCTTTCGTTATTTTCAAAATTAAATTTATACTCTTTTTTTATCTTAACAAATTTTTTAAGATCTCTTAAATATTCTTTATATAAATCTTTATCAATCTTTTCTTTTATCTTACTTTTAATTTTGTATTCAATCCTTTCTATCTTGCCGCTATATCTCCACCACTCATTATTTGGTAATAAAAATTTAAATCCATTATATCTTTTTGGTAAATGCGAAGCTGTAATATAGATTCCAGCTTTTTTATCTTTTATACAAAAGTAATAAAATAATGGCGATGGCAAAATCCCTAAATATTTAACATTACCAGGATAATTTTCTATTAAAGAGTTAGCTAATTTTATAGATGATTTCCTTAAATCTTGTGCTATTAATAAATCCTTATTTAAACCCTTCTTTTTTAAAAAATTGAAAAATTTAATTGCAAAAAATTTAGCTGTACCCTCATTTATTTCTTTTGGGTATATTCCCCTTATATCATATGCTTGAAACATATCTTATAATTATATTATGAAAACATTTATTTTAATAATGATTTTAGGCGCTGTAATCCTTTTTTCAATTTTTATTTACTCGAAATACCTTAGAAAAGAATCAATCTTTGATGAACCCAAATTACCAATGCCATTATATAAAAAATGAATAAAAATGATTTAATAAAAATTAATGATTATATTTGGGAAATACCCCAAAGCTATTAGATAAAATTAAATAAAAAAAGAGAAATAATGCTAAAAATCATATTAAAATCTGAGTTTTTTATTAATACAACAAACCACCCTTCCCTTAATAGAAGATCAAAAATCTAAAATCTTCACAAATAAAAAATCTTTTATCCCTTCCAAAATTTAATAAACAATCTTTAATATAAAAATTAATAAAATTATTGAATTTTTCTATATTTTTAAATCCTATCTTATAATATAAAAAATGAATAAAAATGATTTAATAAAAATTAATGATTATATTTGGGAAATACCCCAAAGCTATAGAAGTGATATGAATGTTCCTGCAAGAATTTTTGTTTCTGAAGAAATGCTTGATGATTTATTTAGAGATAAAAGCTTATGGCAATTAGTTAATTTAACAACACTCCCAGGAATCCATAAATATGCTATAGTAATGCCAGATGTGCATGAAGGTTACGGTTCGCCGATCGGGGCTGTTGCTGCTTTTAAATATGAAAATGGAATTATTTCCCCTGGAATTTGCGGATTTGATATCAACTGTGGCGTCAGGCTTTTGGCTTCTCCGTTTTATTATGAAGAAATAAAAGATAAGATGCCTAAATTAACTGAAGAAATTTTCAAAAATGTTCCTTCTGGTGTTGGTAGGGGTGGTTTTTTAAGATTAAATAAGAATGAGATGAAAAAAGTTTTAGAAGAAGGAGCAAAATATTTAGTTGATTTGGGTTATGGTGAAAAAGAAGATTTATTAGCTACAGAGAGTTTTGGCTTTATAGAAGGAGCTGATTCAGATACGGTTTCATCAGTAGCTAAAAAAAGAGGAGAAGATCAATTAGGAACACTTGGGGCAGGGAATCACTTTTTAGAAATCCAGAGAGTTTCTGAGGTTTACGATGAAGATATTGCTAAAAAACTTGGTTTAGAAAAAAATAAAGTTTGTATCTTAATTCATTGCGGATCAAGGGGATTGGGACATCAAGTTGCATCTGATTATATAAGAGAATTTATAAGATATTGTGATAATAAAAACATTAAATTAGTCGATAGAGAACTTGCTTATGCTCCTATAGATTCTGATTTAGGTAAAAGATATTTCTCAGCGATGAAATGTTCAGCAAATTTTGCATGGGCCAATAGACAATTAATAGCAAATCAAATAAGAAAAGTTTTTAGGAAAATTTTTGGAGATGATGTTAAACTTAATCAAATTTACGATGTGGCACATAATATTGTGAAGATTGAAGAATACACGGACTATAACGGACTTCACACGGATTATAACGGACTTTACACGGACTATAACGGACTTCACACGGACTATACGGACAGGATTAATAAAAAATTAATTTATGAGGATTTAACTTACAAGATAATTGGAAGTGCTTTAAAAGTTAAAAAAATTTTAGGTTTAGGGCAAAAAGAAATTGTATATAAAAATGCCTTAGAGAAAGAATTTAAAGAAAGAAATCTGAATTTTGAAAGAGAAAAACAAATAGAAATAAAGTATGAAGGTCAAATTGTTGGTTATTATAAACCTGATTTTATTATAGAAAATAAAATTGTTATAGAAATAAAAAGCCTTGATTCAATTAATAAATCAACACTTAAACAAGCTTGGTATTATCTTAAAAACACAAATTATTTACTTGCTTTAATTTTAAATTTTAGCAAAAATGGTCTAGAGATTAAAAGAATACTGAATGTTAAAGATAAAAATATTTTAGATGTTAAGGATATAACTTTGTCCGAACAGTCTGTGTTAAGTCCGAAAAAGTCTGTTAAATTAATAATTCATCGTAAAGGAGCAACAAGAGCATTTTGGAGGGGGCATGAAGAATTACCTGAAAAATACAGAGATATTGGGCAACCAGTTATAATACCAGGATCTATGGGAACAGAAAGTTATCTTTTAATTGGACAAGAATTAGCAGGGGATTTATCGTTTGGTTCTGCTCCTCATGGTTCAGGAAGAACAATGTCAAGAGCAGAAGCTATAAGAAAAATAAGTGGTAGTGAGTTAAAAAAAGAATTAGAAAGTAAGGGAATTGTTATATTTGTAGGAAGCATTAAGGGGTTAAGCGAAGAAGCTCCATCAGCTTATAAAAATGTTAAAGATGTTGTAGATGTTGTCCATAATATGGGGATTGCAAAAAAGATAATAAAACTTACTCCATTAGGAGTAGTTAAAGGATAGTTTTTATTTAAATCTTTATCTCTTGCTTTTTGGTTTTTTTATGTTATAATAAAAATCATGAAATGAAAGAATTATTATACAAGACTTTTGAGGATTTATTAGCTGATTTAAATGAAAGAGAAGTTGATATAATAAAAAGAAGATTTGGTATTGAAAAAGATCATAGAGAATCCTTGGACAAAATAGGAAGAGCTTATAATCTTACAAGGGAAAGAGTTAGGCAAATCCAAAATAGTCTCTTAAATAAATTAAAGATAAAGAGTTCATCAAATGAATTTATTAAAAAAATTTATAGAGAAGTTGAAACATGCATAGGTAACATACCAATTAAAAGAGAAGTATATATTTTTAAAACCTTTTCTAATAATTATTTTTTAAATGAAGATGATTTAAAAATCTTAAGATTATTTTTAGTTATTCTGCCAAGATATTTTTATCATAAAGAAACAAAGATATATCATCCTTTTTTGAGTAGAGAAGAGTTTTTCAAAGGTGCTTTATCAATATTAAACAATCTCCATATAGCACTAAATAAAAAAATTTTTAATGAAGAAGAATTCTTAAATTTTCTTGAAGATAATATTAAAAAGGTTTTTAGAGTATCTGCTGATGCTGATGAGCTTTATGAATTAGCAAAAATTTTAAAAAATTTAGGAAAAAATCCTTTAAATGAAATTGGAAGCATAAACCATAAAAGGATTTCCCCATCATCAATAATAGATAAGATTTATATAATCTTTAAATTAGAGAAAAGACCTATGCATTTTACAGAAGTCTATGATAAATTAAATAAGATAGCTGAGATTGAAGATGAATTAATTCATGATAGATGGAGAAAAAATTATTCTATTCAATCTGTTCTTAATACATTAATCTCAAATGAAAAATTTGTTTGGCATGGTAGAGGAATTTATGGATTAAAAGAAGATGGTTATAGAGATGGAAAAATTATTGAACTTATGAAAAAAATAGTTAAAAAATATAATGGGATTAAAAAGGATAAACTCTTTGAAATTTTAAGTAAAGAAAAAATTCTTTCTAAAAATACATTTAATGTTTATATTCAAAAATATTTCAAAAAAATCGATGATAAAATTTATTTAAGATGATAAATTTTTTAAAATTTACTTTAGGCTTTATATTTTCTATATGGTGGTTTCTATTGGTTGTTCTATTGTGGTTTATTGTTAAAGAGAAGCATTTAATAACAGCAAGATATAGATATAAGGGAACATTAAAATATTCTTATTTAGAGATAAAAATACCTCGTTATGTTAAAAGATCGGCAAAAGCTATGGAAGAAATTTTTTATTCTCTACATTCTATATATAGAAAAAGCGATCCATTCAATAGATATATAAAAGGTTTTACTCCGCCTACATATTCTTTTGAAATGCTTTTGCATAATGGTAGATTAAGATTTTTTATTAGATGTTATAAAGAATATAAAGATTTTGTGATAGGAAGAATATATTCACAATATCCTGAAGCAGTTGTTGAAGAAGTTGATGATCCATTAAAAGATTTGCCAGAAAAAATTCCAAATCCTACATTTGATTTATGGGGCACTGAATTTGTTTTTACAAAAGAAGTTTTTTATCCAATTAGAACATATGAAGTTTGGGAAAAGCTACCAGAAGAGCAGAGAATAGATCCTATAAGCCTTCTTTCAGAAGGAGCAGCTTTTTTAAGTGACAAAGAATGGATAATAATTCAATTATATGCTATGCCTGTTTTAGGTTTTGATGAGGAATTTGGAAATGCCTGGGCTGTTAAAGGTAAGAAAAAAGTTGATGAGTTGATGAAAAGAGTTAAACCAGAAGAACCAGGACCACTTGAATATATAGGAGAATTTGTTAAAAATCTATTTTTAGCATTTATTTTACAACCAATAGAATGGAAAGTAGGTAAAGAAGAAGCAAAACCAGGAGAAGAAATGACTATAATGAAGCTTACTCCTGGTGAAAGAGAGGTTATCGAAGGGATTGAAAGAAAGATTTCAAAACCAGGATATTGGACAAATGTTAGATTTTGTTATATTGCTACAAAAGATATATTTAAAGAAAATCTTTCTAAAAATACTTCTTTAGTTATGGGAATATTTAAAATTTTTGAAAGGCAAGATATGAATGCAATAATTAGAGATTTAAAAACAGTAACATCAATTGATAGACCACTTAGATACCATGTTTCTTTATATGATGAAAAAATTTTTTATAGAAAAAGATATATTTGGGCATATTTGAAAGGAAGATGGGCATCAGATTTTAAAGAGAATTTCCTTATATTAAATACAGAAGAAATGGCATCTTTATTCCATATCCCAATGGAGTTTGTACCAGCGCCAGGAATAGAAAGAATTCCGACAAGACCTATATCCCCCCCACCAGAAGTTCCAACAATTTAAACCTGCAAGCTTCCTTTCTTTTCTCTGACCAATCTTTCAAAACTCTTTTTTTCTATTGTCTCTTTTTTAATCAAATATTTAGCAACTTTTTCTAATTTATCTCTTTTCATAATTAAAATTTTGGTTGCCCTTTCCAATGCTTCATCAATCATTTTTTTAATCTCTTCATCAATTATTTCGGCTGTTTTCTCAGAATATTCTTTTTCAAATGAAAATTCCTTTGGTCTAATTCCAGAAAATGAAACAGGCCCAAGTTTTTCTGACATACCAAATTTTATAACAAGATCTCTTGCAATTTGTGTTGCTATTTCTAAATCATTGTATGCTCCTGTTGTTATATCATTAAATATTAATTTTTCAGCTGCATAACCACCTAAAATTGATGCTAGTTCATCAAGGAACTCCTTTTTAAAATAGAAATTTTTTTCTTCCAATGGGGTTTTTATAGTATAACCACCTGCTTTTGCTCTTTGTATTATTGATATTTTTTGAACAGGAGAAGAATTTGGTAGATAATGAGAAACAATAGCATGACCAGCTTCATGATAAGCAGCTATTTCTTTTTCTTTTTTAGAATAAACCCTTGTTTTTCTTTCAGGACCCAATAAAACTTTTTCAATTGAATCTAATAAATCTTCTTGCGTTATGAAATTTTTATTTCTTCTTGCTGCTAATATTGCTGCTTCATTGCATAAATTTGCTAAATCTGCCCCAGAAAAACCAGATGTTCTTTCAGCAATCTGTTTCAAATTTACATTCCCAACCTTTTTATCTCTTAAATGAATCTTTAAAATTTCTTCTCTTGCTTTTACATCAGGTAGATCAAGGACAATTTTTCTATCAAATCTTCCTGGTCTTAATAATGCAGGATCCAATAATGCAGGGTTCATATTTGTAGCAGCAAGCACAACAACCCTTGTTCCTTTTTCAAACCCATCCATTTCAACTAATATTTGATTTAAAGTTTGCTCCCTTTCCTCATGTGCCCCAGTAATACCAATTCCTCTTGCTTTACCAATAGCATCCAATTCATCAATGAACAAAATGCTGGGTTGAAATCTTTTTGCAATAGAAAATGCATCACGTACACGACTTGCTCCAACACCTACAAAAAGCTCCATAAATTCAGAACCAGAAATATAAAAGAATGGAACTCCTGCTTCTGCAGCTACACTTCTAGCGAGCATGGTTTTCCCGGATCCAGGCGGGCCAACTAATAAAACTCCTTTAGGAATTCTCGCTCCTATTTTGAAAAATTTTTCAGGATTTTTTAAAAATTCAACAACCTCCATTAATTCTTGCTTTGCTTCTTCTAAATCAGCTACATCTTTAAATGTTATTTTATTAGGATCATTTGGATTATAAACTTTTACACTAGATTTTGAAAATGAAAAAATTTGACCAGCTCCTCTTTGCGCTTTAGATAAAATATACCAAAGCAATGCAGCAACAATTATAATCGGCAATACATTTATTAAAAACATCAAAATAATATTTTGTAAATCCTTACTTTGAGAAATTATATTAATATTCTTTAATTTTTCTTCATCTATTTTTAAATCTTTTGCAATTTGCCAAAAACTTAGATTTGACTCTTTATCTATCTTTATAATCTCTTTATTTTTGGTTGTTAAAAGAAGAAAATTATCTCCAACTAAAATTTGTTCAATGTTTCCAGATTCAATCAAGTTTTTTAAGTTGTAAATCGAAGCTGTTTTTATATTTTTATATGAAAAAAAGCTACCAATAGTTATTAAGAGTAAGATAAAGAATAAAGATAAAAATATAAGATTTAAAGTTTTATTTTTCATTTTTTAATTTTAAAACTAATTTTTTCTCATTGGGCACAAGTTGGATTATTTCAAATTTATATCTATTATTTAATTCAAGATTTTGTAAATCTTCTAATACAATCCCCTTTACACCTTCGCATTCTACAACAGCAAAAAACTCAGAGCTTTTATCAACAACCAATCCTTCAATTTCAGAACCAATATTATATTTTTTGCAAAATGCAATCCATGGATCTTCAACTAAATCTTTCAATGTTAAATTCACTCTATCAGTTTCTATCTTTATTATTTTTGCTTTTATTTTATCTCCCACCTTAAAATGCTCTTCAAAATTTTTATATTCTTCAGGGATTTCGCTTATATGTATCAAACCATCAATAGAAGGATTTTCATAAAACCTAACAAATATTCCAAAGCTACTAAATCCTAAAATTCTAACCTCTACAACCTGTCCAACGCTAAATTTACTCAAAATTTCTTTATATTCCTCTTCTTTCGCTGCTCTTTCAGATAATATTAATTTTTGTGATGCAGGATCAACATTTATTATTCTTAATTTCATTTTCTTTCCCTTAAACTTTTCTAATTGTTGCAAAATCTTTGTTTTATTATCAACCCTTGGATAATTTTCAGGTGCTAATTGTGATACAGGAACAAATCCTTTTACATTCTCAACTTCAACTATTAATCCACCTTTATTTATATCTTTTATAGGTAATTCTAATATAGTTTTTTTTGCCATATATTCTCTTAACTTGGCCCATGTAGAAATATGTTCTATATCTTGAATCTCAGCTTCAAAATTTCCATATCCGTCATCAAATCCTAAAATTTTCACAACAACATTATCTCCTTCTTTTAATTTTGCTATTAAATCTCTTCCTTTTATGTATTCTCTTCCATAAATTCTTGCAACTCCAAAATTTGGTATCTCTACGAATACCTCTCTTGGTTTCTTTTTTATAACAATACCATTAACAATATAACCAATATTTATATTTGTTAAACCACTCATTTTAATCTTTGTTACTTCAACCATTTTATATTATAATTATAATAGATAAAATGATAATCCAAAAATTTGGAGGGGGTATAAAGATGGAGGTTGGTGAAGAGAAATTTTTTCTTGATCCAGATAAAATTTATGAAGGCATTAATATTTTAACAGATTTAAACAAAAATATCAATGTTGATAAGATTTTTAATTTGCCAGGAGAATATGAGGTTAATGATCTATTTTTGTTTGGATATATAAATAATAAAAATGATCTAGCTTTTGTTTTTTTGAACCGGTTTATAAAAGGAATATACTTTAGAGAAGAATTGAATGAAGATTTGATTAAAAAAATAAATGAAGAATTTGGGAATTTGGATATAGTAATTTTCAATAAATGCAAAAATTATGATAAAATTAAAGATAAGTTAAGGCCGAAAGTTTTAATAACATTAGATCAAAAATTTCCAAAAGCAGAAAAAACAAAAAGGGTCAAAATTAATATAAAAAATATTGGAGAAGGTAATTACATATTAGTTTAATGGAAAAAGAAAAATTAAAATTTAAAGCTTATAGATATGCAATTGGTGTTTTTGTAATAATTATATTTTTATGGTGGTTGGCAGGAGGTCATATAATTTCATTTTTAGCACCAAAACCTTCGCCAGCAGAAGTTATAGTTAAAGCAACTGCATCAGCATTTAAAATAGGACTTGCAACAATATTTAATTCTTTTTTAAATCTATTTAAATAAGTGATGAAAGAAAAAATAAATTTAGTTGAAATAACAAACGAGCTTAAAGTTTCTTATTTAGATTATGCATTGAGTGTAATAATTTCAAGAGCTTTACCAGATGCAAGAGATGGTTTGAAGCCTGTTCAAAGAAGGATTTTATATACTATGAAAGAATTAGGATTGTGGCCCAAAGAAAGGTTTTCTAAATCAGCAAACATTGTTGGTAATACCTTAGCAAGATATCATCCACATGGAGATCAAGCCGTTTATGATGCATTAGTTAGAATGGCTCAAGCTTTTTCCTTAAGATATCCTTTAGTATTAGGCCAAGGAAATTTCGGGTCAATCGACGGTGACGCGCCAGCGCAGATGAGATATACGGAATCAAAGCTTTCTCCTATTGCTGAAGAAATGTTAGCTGATATTGATAAAGATACTGTTGATTTCGTTCCAAACTATGATAATACAAGAAAAGAACCATTGACTTTACCATCAAGAATACCACAATTAATTTTAAATGGTGCATTAGGGATAGCTGTTGGTATGGCTACAAACATTCCTCCACACAATCTTAAGGAAGCATTAACAGCAGTAAAAGAAATAATTAAAAATCCTGATATCTCTATAAAAGATATATTAAATATAATTAAAGGACCTGATTTTCCAACGGGTGGTGTTGTTTACGGTAAGGGTTCGCTATTAAAAGCTTATAAAACTGGCAAAGGTTCTATTGT
>JBMFMO010000012.1:0-18246 GCA_049970635.1 Minisyncoccia bacterium
CTGGTATAACCTGTCAATTTTCGGCAACATCAACTGATTTTGCTTCTTTATCGCCATCAGCAGTTTCAACTTCTTCACCTGATATAACAATAACAGTTACTTCTGGCGGTGGTTTTCAAATAACTGTTAAAGATGCTGGCAATGGAACAAATCCTGGTCTTTATAAATCAACTTCACCAACATATTTAATTTCATCTTCTGATGCAACTTTGGTGGCTGGAACTGATGGCTATGGAATTCAAGCAACAACAACAAATACCTCAATTTCAATTAATGCAAAATATAATAAAAGTGGAAATGATGTTGGTGGTTTATCTTTAACTGATGTAGTTTTAGCAACCTCTTCAGTTGCAGTTATAAATGCAAATATAAATATAAAACATAAGGCAGCAGTGTCGGTTTCGGCACCTACAGGAAGCTATCAGGATACGATTACTTATACATGTTCAGCTCAGTAGTAGAGCGAATGGGACACGAATAAAAAATCACGAATGAAACACGAATAAATACACGAATAAATCACAAATAGATAAATTCGTGGAAATCTGTATGGCTATGAATTGATTTATCCACAATTTTGTTTTTTGAATTTTGCGGGGTTTATGGTATAATATATACGAATATAAATCCACGAATGGCGACGAATAGAAAACACGAATAGTGACGAATCCCCAAAAATCTATATTATGTTATAATTTTATAAGTGGGGTTTAAAAATTACAAATATAAGGTCGAAATTAATTTAATAACAAAATGGAAGAGAGAGAGAGTTTAAATAAAATTTTAATAATAACAGCAGTCGTTTTAACCATATATTTTGGTTATAATTTGTTTTTTAATGAAGGATTGGCGCAGACTAATGTTACTGTGACAGCAACTGTAACTACAACCGTGACTTGTTCTTTATCAACAACAACAACTGCCTTTGGAACAATAGATCCAAGTGCTGTTTATACTTCTTCGCCTAATGTAACCACAACTGTTTCTTGCAACCCTGCTGCTGGCTGTCAGGTTAATATAAATGATCAAGGTTCTGGTTCTCAACCTGGTTTATGGAACTCATCTGCTTCTCATTTAATTCCATCTCCTAACTCTACTTTTTCAGCTACTGCAACTTTGGCTGCTGGAACAGAAGGTTATGGAATACAAGCAATAACAACCTCTGCTGGTTCCGGGGGTACTTTGAGTTTAAATGTAAGATATAATCAAACCGGTGATACTGTTGGTGGACTTACAACAACTACAATTGTTTTAGCTTCCTCATCTCAGCCAGTAGCTAATAGGGAAGTTGTTGTTACACATAAAGCTGCTGTTTCGGGTTTAACTCCTGCAGGCTCTTATCAAGATACAATAAATTATAGCTGTTCAAGTAATTAAAATACACGCCCCGAACCAGAGCACAGCCCTGAACCAGAACAGGGCACGGTTCAGGGTACAGCACGGTTCAGGGCACCCTGTACCCTAAAGTGGTACAGGGTGAATGACAACTAATTAGATACACGAATGAAACACGAATATATAACACGAATGGCACACAAATTAAGGACACGAATGGCGATGAATAAATTGAAAAAATTCTTATTGATAAGTATAATTTTACCCTTTATCTATTTTAATTTCGCTTCTGCGGTGACGATTGCGCCGGCAAAAATTGAATTTAATGTTGATCCAGGATCAGAATTAAAATTTTCAATTTATACAAGAAATGATGGTGAATCAAGTCAATATTTATATTCAGTTGTTAAGGGATTTACCGAAGATGAAGCTGGAACGAAAATATGGATTGATGATGCTCCAGAAATAAATTGGGTGAAAATTCCAGAAAAAGTTGAAGCACCTGTTGGAGAAATGATCGAAGTTCCAGTAGTTATTAATGTTCCTAAAGACGCACCTCCAGGAGGACATTTTTTAGCTATTGGTTTTGGAACTTTGCCAAAGCAAGGAAAGGGAAGTGGAATTGCTATTGGAGTGAGTGTTTTAAGTCTTGTTTATATTAATGTTTCAGGTCAAGCTTTTGATAAAATTTCTATTTCTGATTTTCAAGCTAAAAAAGTTTATTTTGGTTTTCCTGTTAAATTTATCTATAAAATCAAAAACGAAGGAAATACTTATGTAAAGCCAACAGGAGAAATTGAAATAAAAAATATTTTCGGAAGATTGGTAGCTAATTTAAGAGTGAATGAAAAAGAATATCAAATCTTACCCGGCAAAGAAAAAACAATTGAAAATGAATGGAAAAATAATTTTGCTTTTGGACCTTATTTTGCTAAATTTAATATCTATTATGGTAAAGATCAAAGTAAAAATTTAGTTTTTAATTATTGGTTTTTGATGCTACCAATAAAGGTTTTAGTAGTTGTTGCCTTAATAGTTATTTTTGTTGTTTTTGTTTTGCCAAGATTAATTAGGAAATATAATGAGTATATAATAAGAAAAGCTTTATCTCAGAAATAATATTTAGACGTCTTACGTCCAAATATTAACTTACAATTCTGCGGACGTACGACGTCTGCAATTACAATTGTATATAAATAATAAATGAATGAAACAAACATTTTATTCGATATTTTTAATAGTAGTAATCTCTCTCCTTTTCTTCTTTATTCAAAAAATTAAAAGTGCTACGGTAACAGTAACAGCAATCGTTCCCCAAATTTGTGGAAATGGAATAAAAGAGCCAGGAGAACAATGCGATGGAAATGATTTTGGAGGCCAGACTTGTTTTAATTTTGGTTACTCGGGTGGAAGTTTAAGTTGCAATATAAATTGTACTTTAAATTTTAGTGGTTGCACTTTGCCCTCTGGTGGAGGTGGTGGGGGTATAGGCCCTATACTTTCTTATGGAACAATAATTATTTCAGGTTATGCTCAGCCAAAAAGTGAAGTAGCTTTAATGTCTGATGGCGAAATAAAAGCAACAACAAAAGCTGGTGATGATGCAAAATTTTCTTTTACTTTATCAAATCTTTCTCCTGGTAATTATTTATTTACTTTATATTCTGAAGATAAAGAGGGAAGAAGAAGTACTTTATATACTTTCCCAGTTTTTATAAGAGCAGGTGAGACAATTACAGCAGGTAATATTTTACTTTCACCAACAATAGATGTTGATAAGTTAGAAGTTAAAAAAGGAGATTTTGTTTCTATTTTTGGTTTTGCATTACCAGAATCTAGTATTTTGATTAATGTTAGTTCTGAAGAGGAATATTTTTTTAGAACAAATACTAACAAAGATGGATTTTATTTATACCAATTAGGTACTGATATTTTAGATTTAGGAGATCATAATGCTAAATCAAAATCAATTTTAAGCAATCAGCTTGTTAGTAATTTTTCAAGAGTTGTTACTTTTAAAGTTAGCCAAAAAACAGTTGAAAAGAAAATTGTTAAATGCCCAAAGGTTGATTTGAATAATGATTGTAGGGTAAATTTAGTAGATTTTTCTATTTTAGCTTATTGGTATAAAAGGAAATTATCACCAGCATTTTTAAAAATCGAAAAAGAAAAATTTAACGGCGATGGTAAGGTCGATTTAATTGACTTTAGTATTTTGGCATATTGGTGGACCGGATAAAGAAACACGAATGGCATATAAATACACAAATAAATACACGAATGGCGACGAATAAATTAAGTACACAAATGGCAACGAATTGTAAGAACACGAATGACAACAAATTAAATACAGAAATGGCAACGAATAAAAAAGTAAATATGAAAAATATTTTGTATAAAGATTTATCTTACAAGTTACAGGGGATATTCTTTAAAATAAAAAATGAACTGGGTGGTGGCTATAAGGAACCAATATATAGGAAAGCATTAGAAAAAGAATTAGAAAAGAATAAAATAATGTTTCAAAAAGAATATCCTATAAAAGTTTTTTCAAAAGATGGAGAATTTTTAGGATTATATAGGCCAGATTTTGTTGTTGAAGATAAGATAATAGTAGAAATAAAGACTAAAAATTTTCTTTCGAGACAAGAGAGAATTGTTATATATGATTATTTAAAAAACAGCAAATATCAAGTTGGTTATTTAGTTAATTTCGGTTCTAAGAAGTTTTATGTGAGAAGATATATTTATACAAACGATTAAAAACCATGGTTAAAGCAAGAATAAACAAATCGTTGATTAGTCGCTATTCGTGTTTTATTGATTCATCGCCATTCGTGCGTCACATTCGTCGCCATTCGTGCAATATATTTATTCGTGTACCATTCGTGTTATTAATTTTATTATTCTTTGCTATTCATGGTGTTAATGCTGCTATAATTGAACCAAAAATAGAATTAAAAGAAGTGAAAAAGAACGATTTTATCACTATACCTATTTATCTTGATACTCAATTTGAAGAGGTTAATGCTGTTGAAGTTTATGTTAATTTTTCAGAAAATTTAGTTTTTAGAGATTATTTAGATGGTAAAAGTGTAATCACTCATTGGCTTGAAAAACCCAAGCTTCAATATTTGGACCTACGACGTCCCAATATTGTTTTTTCTGGGATAGTTGCTGGTGGAATTAGTGGTAGAAATTTAAATTTAGTTGAGCTTATTTTTGAAGCAAAAGAAAGCGGAAGAGCAAAAATTGAAATTGATAAAAAATCTAAAGTTTTGTTAAATGATGGCAAAGGAACACAAATAAAATTATTAGCTTTATCTGAAAGTTTTAATATAAAAGACACGAATGGCTACGAATTAAAAAAGCGAATGGCTACGAAAATACCCGAAGATATTTATCCGCCTGATCCATTTAAGATTTATTTTGTCAATAATCCAGAAATTTTTGATGGCAAGTATTATATTACTTTTGAAACTAAAGATAAACAATCTGGAATTGCATATTACGAAATAGCTGAAAAGCCAATAAATATTTTTTTCATGGCAAAACCGGATTTTAAAGATTTAGAGTTTAAAAAAGCAGATAGCCCCTATGTTTTAGAAGACCAAAGTTTAAAAAGCTATATTCTTGTTAAAGCAGTGGATAAAGCGGGTAACGAAAGAATTGAATATTTACCACCGCAAAAAATTTTATCAATTGATGATTTTATAAGTTTATTATTTTTTGTTATTTTATTAGTTTTGATTTTAAAATTAAGAATATATGCTTGGTTTATTAAGAGAAAATAAAATATTGGGACGTGCGATGTCCAAATATTTGTTGATAGGAATTGGATTGATTTTGCCGATTATTAAAGTTTTAGCAGCAGATCTTTATATTGCTCCTCAAACTAAAAAAGTAAATATAGGCGATAATTTTTCAGTAGTACTTTACATTGATTCTTCTGATCAAGCAATGAATGCTGTTTCTTTTAGAATTTCTTATCCGACAGAACTTTTAAAATTTAATTTTTTATCCAAAGCAGATTCAATTATTAATTTGTGGGTAAGAGAACCAATAAGAGAAAATAATGAAATTTTTGGCGAAGGTATTGTTTTAAATCCTGGCTTTATTGGAAATAAAGGGAAAATAGTTGAAATTAACTTTAAAGCTTTAAAAGAAGGTCAAGCAGAAATAAAATTTTTATCAGGTTCGGTTTTAGCCAATGATGGTTTAGGAACAAATATTTTGAAAGATTTAAGAGGAGGGAGTTATGAAATTATTACTAAACAGCAAACCTATCAACCCAAAATCACTCGGGGAATAACCCAACTTCCTAAACCTGAAATAACTTCACCAACTCATCCTGATCAAGAAAAATGGTATGCTAATAATAATCCTATTTTTGAGTGGAAGGTTCCAGTAGAAGTTGAAGAAGTAAGATTATTGTATGGCAAAAATCCAGAATCTATTCCAACAGTTTCTTATTCACCACCAATTTCAAGAAAAGTTTTGAATAATGTTCCAGATGGGAGTTATTACTTTTTTGTTCAATTTATAAATGAATTTGGAGAAGGACCAATTGCCAGATTTAAATTCAATATTGATACTCAAAAACCAAAAATTGAAGAGTTTTCTTTAAGTTTATTAAGTCAAAATTCTTTAAGGGTAAAAGTAAAAGCAAGTGATGAACTTTCAGGAATTGGTAAAATTGAAATTTATCTTAATAATAATTTAGAGAAAACTTTTGAAAATGTTTCGCAAACTGATGCGAACTTAACGCGAACTAACGCGAACGAGATTAATGAAATATTCTCTAATTTATCTCCAGGGGCGAAGTTAGTTAAAGTAAAAGTTTATGATAAAGCAGGTAATTTTGCTGAGAAAGAAGAATCAATCTTGATACCCGAAATAACTGCACCAACAATTACAATCGAAAAAGATTATTCTCTCTATTACTTTTTATCTTTTATACTTGGTTTACTCTTAGTAATTTTGGTAATTTTATGCTTTACTCGTCATCGAGTCGAGATTATTCATAAAGAAATCAAAAAAGAAAAAATAGAACAAATCGAACAAAATTTACATCAACACATTAAAAATATTCTATCTGATCTCAAACATAATATTTCTCTCTTAGACGAAAATCCAAAATTAAGTCAAGAAGAAAAAGATCTTTATCAAGAAATTAAAAAAATTTTAGAAGAAGCAGAAAAGAAAATCGATGAAAAATTAAAAAATGTATAAATAAAAACACGAATGGCACACGAATATAAATACACGAATGGCAACGAATTATCAATGGCAACGAATATTAAATGTATTATAATTAAAACAAAATGCTTAATCCAGAATTAAAACTAAACCAAGAGATTTTTGATAATCCTCAATATAAAGCTATAAGAGATGGATTTGGCGATGCATTATTAAAATTAGGAGAAGATAAAAATATTGTTGTTTTAACTGCTGATGTTAAAGAATCTACAAGAGTTCATAAATTTAGTGAAAAATATAAAGAAAGATTTTTTGAATGTGGGATTTGTGAGCAAAATATGGCTGTTATAGCTTCTGGTTTAGCTGATTCAGGAAAGATTCCTTTTATATCTTCTTATTCTATTTTTTCACCAGGAAGAAATTGGGAACATATAAGGACAATGATAGCATATAATAATTCAAATGTAAAAATAGCTGGTCATCATTCAGGAATAATAACAGGAGAAGATGGTGTTACTCATCATGCAACAGAAGATCTTGCTATAATGAGAGCCTTGCCTAATATAAAAATTATCTCACCATGTGATTATTATGAAGCATTTAAAGCAACAATTGAAGCATCAAAAATTAATGGACCAGTTTATTTAAGATTTTCAAGACCAGAAACCCCAATTATAACAACTGAAGAAACACCTTTTAGATTTGGAAAAATAGAAAAGTTTTGGATACCGCGGATTTACGCGGATATTGAAAAAACCGCGGATCAACGCGGATCAAATGAAACCGCTGATAAACGCGGATTATTGTATGAAGATTTCACATATAAGTTGAGAAAATATATTTTTGAAGTTTATAATAAGGTTGGTAAAGGGCATAAAGAAGGTATTTATAAAAACGCCCTAGAAGAAATATTTAAAAGAGAAAGTTTAAATTACAAAAGAGAACCATCGATTAATGTTGAATTCGAAAATAAAATTGTTGGCGTGTATAGGCCAGATTTTTTGATAGAGGATAAAATCATTTTAGAAATTAAGTCATCCAAATTCTTAACAAAATTAGATAAATTTCAAGCTTTGTCGTATTTGAAAGCATCTAAATATAAATTGTTATTATTAGTGAATTTTGGCTACAAAACATTACAAATCAAAAGAATAATCAATGAAAATAATCCGCGTGAATGCGTGGTCGAAAATAATCCGCGTATATCCGCGGTTATAATCTTTGCTACAGGGCATTTAGTTTATCAAGCCCTTTTGGCTGCAAAAGAATTGGAAGAAGAAGGGATTTATACTTATGTTTGTAATGTTCATACAATAAAACCACTTGATGAAGAAACTCTTTTAGAATTAGTATCATTACCTATTAAAGGAATTGTTACTGTCGAAGATCATCAAATAAATGGAGGACTTGGAAGTGCTTTAGCAGAATTTTATGCTAAAAATCATCCTGTTAGAATAGAATTTATAGGTCTTCAAGATACATTTGCAGAATCAGGAAATTGGCAAGATCTTTTAAAAAAATATAAAATTAATAAAGAAGCAATTAAAAAAGCAGTAAAAAAATTAAATAATAAGCCGCAGATGAACGCAGATATTAAATAAAAACCGCGGATTAACGCGGATAAATAATAAGCCGCGGATGAACGCGGATAGTTTATAAAACCGCGGATTTACGCTGATAAATAATGAGCCGCGGATCGACGCGGATAAATTTATAACCGCGGATGAACGCTGATTATTTTTAGAGCCGCGGATGAACGCAGATAAATTGAAGCCACAGATTAACGCGGATAAAAAACCCGATAGATTACCGGATAATTTACCCGGATTATTACCAGATATTCGGTCCTCATTCGGGTAGTTTATTCGGGTCCATATTCGGGTAACCCATCAGCGTATATCCGCGGGTTGAAAATTATCCGCGTGAATCTGTAGTTTTAAATTATCAGCGTATATCCGCGGTTATAAATTATCAGCGTATATCCGCGGTTATAAATTATCAGCGTATATCCGCGGTTTTAAATTATCAGCGTATATCCGTGGTTTTAAATAATCCGCGTAAATCCGCGGTTGATAATAATCCGCGTAAATCTGCGGTTATAAAGATGTTTGATAAGGAAAAATTCACTTAGCAATAGTTAGGGCAACAATATTTTTAGCTCCTCTTTCTTTTAATTTTTTAGATGCTTCAAGTAATGTAGCACCAGTTGTTACAACATCATCAATCAATATTAAATTTTTAGGAGATTGTTTTATAGATTCAAATGCTGATTCAATATTTTTAAATCTTTCTTCAAAACTTAATTCTGTTTGCAATTTTGTATCTTTTATTTTTATTAGACCATCAAAAATTTCAATTCCAAATTCTTTAGATAAAACATCAGCTAAAATTTTAGCTTGATTAAAACCCCTTAACCTTTCAACTTTTTTAGTTAAAGGTATATATGCTATCTTGCAATTTTTTAAAAAATCAAAATTTATACTATCTAATTTTTTCATCTCCCTACTTATTAAATTTCCGAAAAACTCAAAGATCTTTCTATAACCATAAATCTTACCAATCTTTATTAAATCACTTACAACTTTATTTTCAGTATAATCAGAAAATGTTATTAAAGACTTAATTAATGTAGAACAGCATGTTGATGTTATCTTTTCATTATATGGCTTCCTTCTTTTACATTTTAAACAATAAATCTCCAATTTAAAACCAATCTTTTCTAAACATTTATCACATATATATCCATAATCTAAAAATTTTTTGCAATTATAACAATAATAGGGAGACAATATTTCTTTGATTTTGTTGTATAATTTATTAATGGGCATTTTTGATATATTTAAAGGAAAAACCTTATTAGGAATTGATCTTGGGTCAAGAAATATAAAAATTGTTGAAGTTGAAAAAGCTGGTGATAAATTGAAACTATTAAATTATATCATAATAAACCTTGAACAAGGAGAAAAATTAAGCCAAATTTTAGAAGTATCTCAAGTTTTTGAAGAAAATTTAGGAAAAATTTTAGAAGCTGGTGTTAAAGAATTTAAAACTAAAGATGTTATTTATGTTATACCATCTCCTTATGTATTCACAACATATTTCTCATTACCATATCTCCCATTGAGTACTTTAAAAAATGCTGTAAGTTATGAAGCAAGAAAATATATGCCAGCATCAATCGAAGATTTTATAATAGAATGGAGAAATAATAAATTTACTCCAAGATTAGAAGAAGCAACAGAAAGATGGTTTATATTTTTTACAGCAACCCCTAAATATTTTTTAGAAAAATTAAAAAATATATCTTTGATAGCAGGATTAAATTTGAAAGGGATAGAAACAGAATACTTTGCTATTGAAAATTTCTTTAAAAATGTTCCAGGAAACAGAGTTTATATAGATTTAGGATATTCTTATTCAAACCTAATTTTCATTATGAATGGGAATATAACATATTCTCAAAAACTTAATATAAATGCAAGATCAATAATAGAATCTATATCAAACTTATTAAAGATAAATTTAGATGGAGCAGAAGACTATATGCTAAAAAGAGGTTTTAATATACCACCAGAAGAAGAGGATGTAAGAAATGTTTTAGATGGAATAATTGACGCATTTTCTAAAGAATTATCACATTCTTGTGAAGAAATAAATGAAAAATTTAATTGTAGGATAGAACATATATATTTAGCAGGTGGAATGAGCCTATATAGTGGCTTTTTAGACCTATTTTCAGAAAAATTTAGAGATGTACCAGTTAGTATATTTGACCCATTTCAATATATAATTATTAGTAAGAAAGTGAAAAATTTAAATTTAGGGCCGATATTAGTAAATGCGATTGGTAGTTGTTTTAAATATTTTTTCAGTTAAAATAATATAATGGGAAAATTTTTAGAGTTTTTACCAAAAAAACTTTTCTTAACCCTTATTTTGATAATAATATTATTTTATTTTGGAAGTTGGGGATTAAACTACTTAACTAATTTTAATAATAAAAAAGTTGAAGAGATCAATAAAAATGTAGATGAGCTTTCAGCTGAATATCAAAAAGAAGTCCTTGGCCAAGATGTTTATAAAAGTGTAATTCATTTCATAGCATTAGATTATCTTATAAAAACAAAAAGAAATGTTTCACCAATATTAACAAGAATAAATCTTTATCTTCCTAAAAATTTAAAAGTTAATTCAATTAGTATTGATATGAATAAAAATGAGATATCTTTAAATTCATCAGTGCCAGATTGGTTAGAATATGCAAAGGTTGTTAAATATTTCAATAGCTCTAAAGAATTTCCAGATTCAAAGATAACAAATGTTAGTTTTGATAAAGAAAAATATTTAATCAATTTTACAGTCACATTTAAAATAAGCCAAAGTTTATTACAATGAGATTGTTTATTAATTTAATAATTGTTATATTAATTTTTATAGCATTAATATTGTTTTTAAATAGCTTTATCCCAGCATATAAAAATTATAGTGTTTCTGTCCAAAACAAGAATGAAGCATTAAATAAACTTTCAAAAACATCTTTGGTTAATCAATTAATTTCAGGATTATTGCAAAAAGATGAGATAAAAAAAATTTATGCTACAGAAGAAAAAGGATATTTTGATTTTTATATTCCAAAAAAATTCAATGATTATGATTTAACTTTATTAATTAATAGCATATTTAGAAGTAGTGGATTTCCAGAACCAAATATTTATCAATTTAAACAAGAAGAAATATCAATTCCTAATTTAGAAAATCATAAGATCTTAAAAGTAAGCTTTGATGTAAACCAAAGTGGAAGGTATGATGATATATTAAATCTGATTAAAAATTTTGAAAACCATAGTAGGATTTTTAAAATAAATTCTTTAACCTTAACAAAAAAAGAAAATAATTTAATTGAAGCAAATATTAATATTAGTACATATTATATGGAATAAAATGATAAAAGCAGTTAGATTAAAGGGTTTTGGTTTATTAAATATATTAGCATATTTAGGTATTGTTGTAATTTTAGCCCTTGTATTATGGATTGGATTATGGGAATTTGGAATATTAAAAAAAGAACCAACATTACCAAAAGAAGTTGAAGATATTAAAAAAGAATTAGATTATTTAAATAATTATGATTTTAAAAAAACAGCAGAAAATTTACAATCATTATTACCAACACCACAAATTATAGAGATCCCAGAAATACAGCCAAATGAGATAGGAAAACCAAGCATTTTTGAATAATGGATTTAAAAGAATTTATTAAAGAAAAATTAAAAGATAAGTTAGATATAGATAATTTGATTAAAGAAGCTAATGAAGCCAAATTAAATTTAGAAGAATATCTTTATAGAATAGGGAAGCTTGATGATAGTTTTTTGGAAGCTAAGGGAGAATTTTATAAACTTCCTATAAAAAAATTTCTTCAAGATGAAAAAATTCCTAAAGATATAATAAATCTTTTAGATAAAGAATTTTCTAAAAAGAATAAGATCATAGCATTTGATAAAAAAGAAAATGAGATATATTTAGGAGTTGTAAATCCTGATATCCAAAATTTTGAAGAAATTATTAATTTTATAAGAAAAACCTTAAATCTTGAACCAAAGATATTTTTAATATCTATAAAAGATTTTTATAGATCATTAAAGCAATATGAAGAATTTCCAGAAACATTAAAAAATTTAATTTTTCAAATTAGAGAAAAAAAGCCACCAGTTTTAGAAGAAAAATTTGTATCTTTAGAAGAGGAGATTTTACCATCTGAAGAAGCACCTATAATAAAACTTGTCCAAAGCTTGATAGAAGAAGCTGTATATTCAAATGCATCAGATATCCATATAGAACCCCTTATGCACAAAACAAGAATAAGATTTAGGATATTTGGAGAATTGCAAACAATTGCATATTTACCAAAAGATATTCATAATCAAATTGTAAATAGGATAAAAGTTTTAGCACAATTAAGGCTTGATGAAACAAGAATACCACAAGATGGAAGAATTAGGGTTTTAATTGAAGGAAGAGAAATAGATTTAAGAATAGGAATATTGCCGACTGTTGAAGGAGAAAAGGTTGCTATAAGAATATTAGATCCATTAGTGGGGCTTAAAAAATTAGAAGGATTAGGAATTTTAGATTATTCAATAGATAAATTGGAGACAGCTATTAAAAAACCACATGGGTTAATTTTAATAACAGGACCAACAGGTTCAGGTAAAACAACAACATTGTATGCTATTTTACAGGAATTAAATAGAGAAAATGTTAATATAATAAGCTTAGAAGATCCTGTTGAATATAGAATTGAAGGAATTAATCAATCACAAGTAAGGCCGGAGATAAAATATACATTCGCCACAGGATTAAGAGAAATTTTAAGACAAGATCCAAATATCATTTTAGTAGGAGAGATAAGAGATTTAGAAACAGCTGAATTAGCTATTCATGCTTCTTTAACAGGTCATATAGTTCTTTCAACATTACATACAAATAATGCAATAGGTGCTATAACAAGGTTAATAGATTTAGGTGTTGAGAGATTTTTACTTCCACCAACATTAAGATTAATTATAGCTCAAAGGTTGGGAAGAAGATTGTGTGATGATTGTAAAAAAGCCATAGATCCACCAAAAGATATTTTAGATATTATTGAAGAAAATTTAAAAGATTTACCAAACGATGTTTTAGATAAATATATTAAAAAACCATATAAAATTTATCGTGCTGAAGGTTGTGAAAAATGTGGTAATAGAGGATATGTTGGAAGGATTGGAATATTTGAAGTTATTTTAATAACAAAAGAGATTGAAGATGCTATTTATCAAGGAAAGTCAGAATTAGAAATTGTTGAGTTATTGAAAGGGCAAAATTTTATAAATTTAAGACAAGATGCTATCATAAAAGCATTGAATGGATTAATAACATTTGAAGAAGCAGTAAAATTAACTTAATGTGATATAATTTTAAAATGGATGAGAAATTAAAAAGAATATTTTTAATAGCAGCACAAAGAGGAGCATCTGATGTTCATATTGTACCCGTAAGATATCCTACTTTAAGAATTGATGGAGAATTACATTCATTAACAGAGGAAGGAGTTTTAACATCAAAAGATACTGAAAGAATTTTATTTTCTTTACTTGATGAAGACCAGAAAAAAAGTCTTTTAAAATTTAAAGATTTAGATTTTTCTTTTAATGTTGATGATAAGGTTAGGATAAGAGCAAATATATATTTTCAAAATAATGGATTATCAGGTGCATTTAGATTAATATCTTCAGAGATAAAAACAATTGAAGAATTAAATCTACCTCCTGTTCTACATGAATTTATTAAGAAAAGACAAGGCTTTATTTTAGTTACAGGACCTGCTGGAATGGGTAAATCAACAACATTAGCTTCTTTAATAGATGAAATAAACCACCAAAGACCTTGCCATATTATAACAATAGAAGAACCAATTGAATATCTATTTTATCCAGATAAAGCATTAATTTCACAAA
Source organism: Minisyncoccia bacterium (assembly GCA_049970635.1). Classification (GTDB taxonomy): domain Bacteria; phylum Patescibacteriota; class Minisyncoccia; order UBA6257; family HR35; genus JBMFMO01. The sequence goes on from JBMFMO010000012.1 coordinate 14,034, forward strand.
GAGAGATACCAAAGGATTCAAATAGTTGGCATAGAGCATTAAGAGCAGCATTAAGAGAAGATCCAGATGTTATTATGATAGGCGAATTAAGGGATCCAGTTTCTATATCAATAGCATTAACAGCAGCTGAAACAGGACATTTAGTTTTAGGAACATTACATACAAATTCTGCATCACAAACAATAGATAGGATTTTAGATGTTTTACCAGAAGCACAAAAAAATCAAGCAAGATTTCAATTAGCATCAACATTAATTGGAATAATTTCTCAAAGATTGGTTCCAAAGATTAAAGGAGGAAGGTTGCCTGCGTGTGAAGTTTTAATAGCAAATCAAGCAGTTAGAAATTTAATTAGGGAAAATAAAGTTTATCAAATTGATTTAGTAATAGAAACAAGTTTAGAGCAGGGTATGATAACATTAGAAAGATCATTAGCAACGCTTGTAGAATTAGGAGAAATAAATTTAGAAACAGCTCTTCAATTTGCAGTAAACGTAGAAAGATTAAGAAACTTATTAACATAAAATGAAGTTTCAATTTAGGGGATTTGATCAAGAAGGAAATTTTAAATCAGGAGTTATAGTTGCAGAAACCAAAGAAGAAGCTGTTAAAATTTTGCAGACAAGAAATGTTGTTGTTACATATATCTATCCTATAGAAGGGGTAAAAATACCTATTTTATTTGGAAGGATAACATTTAAAGATTTATCAATGTTTTGTAGATCAATGATATATTTTTTAAAAAGTGGATTTACATTAGATGAAAGTATTAGAACATTATCTTTGCAAACACCTAACCCAAGATTAAAGAGTATATTACAAGAAGTTTATAATGATGTTTTAGCAGGTTTACCATTATCCCAAGCATTAGAAAAATTTCCAGATGTTTTTGATCCATCTATGACAAAATTAATAAGGATAGGAGAAATTTCAGGAACATTAGAAAAGGTTTTTGAAAATTTAGGAGAACATTTTGATAGACAAGAAAGATTTAGATCAAAGATAATAAATTCATTATATTATCCAGCAATTGTTTTTATAATATTCATTGGTACAATGCTTGTTTTATTTTTAGGAGTTATTCCAAAGATTTCAAATATGTTTAAAGAAAACAATATTCCTTTACCAGGTATAACATTATTTTTTCAAACAATAACAGATATTCTGGTAAATTATGGAATTTATATAACTTTATTTATAATATTTGCAATCTATTTTGTTTATAATTATTCTAAAACTGATGAAGGAAAATTAGCTTTATACAATTTTGTTGCGAATATACCAGTTATAGGCCCTATGTTAAAGGAAGTTTATATATTAAGATTTATAGAGTATTTTGCATTTTTATTGGAAGGAGGAGTTCCTATACCAGAGAGCTTAGGAATTGTTGGAGAAAGTATGGATAATCCATATTATAGAAATTCTATACTTTTTATATCTGAAGAAACAAAAAAAGGAAAATCTATAAGTGATACAATCCAAAACTTCCCTGATCTATTCCCTCCGTTAGTTATACAAACAATAAGTGTAGGAGAAAAGACAGGGCAACTAAAATCAATGTTAAATACAGCAAGAAACTATTATATAAATGAATTAGAGATAAGAACAGGCACAATTTCAGAGCTTATACAGCCTATAATTGTTGTTGTTATGGCGATAGGATTGGTTTTATTAGAATTATCACTATTATTACCAATTATGAGTTTGACAAAGGCAGTAAGAGAAATATGATATAATTATATAATTAATATAGGTCGAATTAATATAGGTCGAATTAATAATTAATTAAAAAATGAGCAAAAAAGCTTTTACATTAATAGAATTAGCAGTTGTACTTTTAGTTATAGGAATTTTAGCAGGAGTCGTATTAAGAAACATAGGAGGATTTACAGCATCAGCAAGAGATAGTAGGAGGATCAGTGATTTAAGAAATGTCCAAACTTATTTAAGCCAATACTTCTTAAGGCAAGGAACTTATCCTGATGTCTTAAGTTGGGCTTCTCTCGAAGTAGCCTTAAGAAAAGCTGGTGTTTTATCAACAGGAACTCCATTAGTTAATGATCCTGTAAAAGGAAGGTATTATAATTATTCTTTTTGTACAACAACTGATAATGCTCCACACTATGTAATTTGGGCTGTTTTAGAGGCATCAAATATAAATAATGCTCCACAATTATTTAAAGATTCTGCAACAGGAAGACCAGCAGATTGGGGTTGGGGATGTCATCTTCCTCAAGGCGTTACTGAGATACTTTGTGCTACCTCCACTGGCGCAGCCAATTTCTGTTTAACACAATAATGTAGATGCTATATTTTATTATTGGTTTATTCCTTGGAAGTTTTTTGAATAATGTTGCATATAGATTAAAAGAAGAAGAAAAATTTATATTTTCAAGATCGAAATGCCCTAAATGTAAAAAGATTTTAAATTGGTATGAACTTATTCCTATTTTAAGCTTTATTATTCAAAAAGGAAGGTGTAGAAATTGCAAAGAAAAGATATCAATAAGATATCCATTAACAGAATTAATTTCTGGCTTTTTTACATTTTATCTATCAAAGATAATTTTAATCAATAATCTCCAGTCCTTTATCTATTTTCTATATTTTTTAATATTTATCTCAACCCTTTTTGTTTTAGCATTATATGATCTTGATACATTTTATATTAATGAAGGAGTTTTATATTTTGGAATAATTTCTTGGTTAATATTTCAGCTTATATTTTTAAAGTTTTTTAAGCCACCAGATATCGATTTTTCAGGAGGAATGAATTATCTATTTTTTATTAATAATAATTTTCTATCAAAGATTTATTTAGGATTTTTAGCAACAATCTTTATCTTAGGAATATTTACTTTTACTTTAGGAAAGGGAATGGGAATTGGTGATGCAAAAGTAGCTTTTTTATTAGGATTATATTTAAAATCAGGAGATTTAATTTTAATATTTTTAATCTCAACAATTTTAGGAAGCCTATATGGCATATTTTTATTATTTAAAAAAAGGAAATTTTTTCAGGAAGTTCCATTTGTGCCATTTATATTTTTTGGAACATTAATTACAATTTTTTCAGGAAATTTGATTTATAATAAATTTTTAAGTTTTATGTTAAAATAAGATAATGAAGAAAGGTTTTACATTGATAGAAACAGCATTATTGATGCTTATTACAACAATTCTTTTAAGTGCTGGTTTAACAATTTCAAATTTTAGTAAATCATTCTTAAAGTTTCAAGAAGAAAAATTTTTATTAGCTGATAATTTGAAAAAAGCACAAGATTTAAGTTTTAGATTTTTAGAAATAAGTTTAAATAATGTAACAAGCACAATTTGTGGTGTAGGTATTTTGATAAATTCCTCAACTATTATAACTTATAAGATGATAGCCTATGCAACTTCTTCTCAAGAACTTATTGATTGTTATAAGATAGCATCAGATACTCCAGATGAGTTTGATTTTACAAAAAAAGAACCAGAAATATTTTATACAAAGACAAATGAATTCACAAAAGATAAAAATAATCAGTTTATTATAAAAAAAGAATTAAAAGATTTTAATATAAAATTTTCAATAGATAATCAAGAAATTCAGCAATTTACAACAACATCTATTATGTTTATTCATCCTTATGGAGAATTATTAATTTATAAAGATGGCGTTCAATTAGCAAGCTCAACAAGCTTTTCAAATTTCAATATTTTATTAAATAAAAATAATGAATATGCAACAATTACAATCACAAATACAGGCCAAATTCTTTCAAAATAAGGGACAAACACTTGTTGAGGTTTTAGCAGGAATAGCTTTATTTATCTTTGGCACTGTAGCATTTTTATATCTATTAAACTCATATTTTATATCTTTTAAAAATGTTAAAGATAGAATGATAGCAAATTTATTAGCGCAAGAAGGATTAGAATTAGTTATAGGAAAAAGAAATGAAAATATAGCTAGAATTAGTAATGGAGAAACTATAAATTGGTTAGAGGGGTTAGGAGATATTGATCAGGCATCAACAACAATTTGTTTAGATTATAAAATGCAACAAGCACAAACATCTCAAAACCCTTGTTCTCTTTATATAGATAACAATAGTTTTTCACATTCAATAACATCAACATCCACTCAATATTCAAGGAAGATTATATTAAATTCTTTAAATAATACATCATTACAAAATTCTACATCAGTTGAAGTTATATCAATAGT
>JBMFMO010000013.1:0-15625 GCA_049970635.1 Minisyncoccia bacterium
AAGTTTCTAAATTAGCTGGTGCAATAAGAAGAAAACATAATCTACCATTAGCAGATTCTTTTATTTCTGCTGTTTCTTTAATTTACGATCTTATATTGATAACGAGGAACTTAAAAGACTTTTCAAAGGTTGATAACCTTAGATTAATGATCCCTTATTAAAATCTTAAATCATAACTATACCCCTTTTTAAATAACTAATAGATAACCACGGATTAAAAAACCGCGGATTAACGCGGATAAATAATGAACCGCGGATTTACGCTGATAAATAACCAGCCGCGGATTAACGCGGATATTCATTCGTGAATAATTCGTATAATTTATTCGTGATTAATTCGTGTATCTTTTGATTTTTTAATTTTAATTTTTATAATATTTATAGGCGCGCGTAGCTCAGTGGTTAGAGCACCGACCTTATAAGTCGGGGGTCGTTGGTTCGAATCCAACCGCGCGCAAATGAGAAAGATAATTATAATATTTATAATTTTACTAATAGCCAAGATTTCCTTTGCTCAAGGTTTGCCATACGGAACCCCAAGGGTTTTATATCTTCATCCTATTCCATGTTTAAATGGGGGTGTTATGATTTGGATCCAACCTCCTTCACCAACTATTCCTCCTGGTCCATATTTTGTTCCTGTAGGTACAAATAGATATTCAAATTTTATATATCCTCCAATTCCTGGGACAAAAATGTTGGGGTGGTGGATTCCTGGTGGAGTTTGTATACAACCGGGTTTTCCTACTCCTTATCCAATCTTTACAGTCGGAACAATAACTGGTTATGGAAGTGCCTTAGGATTTTGATTATTTAAAAATATTTCTATAAAGCCTTTCATAAAAAAGCTAAATAATTTTTAAACAAAATAATAAAAAGGTAAGTTAATTTTTGGTGGATTAAAAAAATTTAGATTTTTACTCTATTTTTGCTATACAAAAATCTGAAGGGGTATTTTAGAGAAATTTTTTTATGTTGTGCTTAAAGAGAAATTTAATTTCCAAAAAATATTGAAATTTAAATTAGCAATTCTATAGCACTAAAAAATGTTATTTTATCGTAATTTTTATTATTTAGGTTTTGATTATTTAAAAATGTTTCTATAAAGCTTTTCATAAAAAGGGATTGCACCTTCATATTCTGATAAGAATTTTTTCAATGTATTTCTTAATTCATCTAATGGAACATAATCTTCTAATGGAATAGAAAAGCCAGGCCTTATCCTATTACTAAAAACAAAAAAGATATAATTCCTTAATCCATTATTAGAAATTTCAAATCCTTCAATATCTTCCCATCTATAAAAATTTCCATTATAATCAATCCCCTTTTTATTAATTGTTATTCTTATAAAATTTGGTTCATAAAAAATTGGGTGGAAGAAAAATATAAGGCCTAATAACCCTATAACTAAAAATAGAAAATCTTTCATAATTATAGAATATAATATTGAAAACGAAACTACTGCTCCCCAAAATAAGGTCCATAAAGGATCATCATAAGGATCTTCATAGTGAGAAACTGTTTCCCATTTAAACTCAAAATCTTGTAAGTGGTCTGTTTTTGCCATCTATAATATAATTATATTAATAATGAAGTACGATTTTAAAAAAATTGAAAAAAGGTGGCAGAAGATATGGAGTAGAAATAATTTTAAAATTTGGCACTGCGAAGTTTCTAAAAATAAACCAAAGAAATATGTTTTAGATATGTTTCCATATCCATCTGGAGAAGGTTTGCACGTTGGTCATTTAGAAGGATATACTGGTTCTGATATTGTAACAAGGTTTTATAGAATGAATGGTTATAATGTTTTGCATCCTATGGGTTGGGATGCTTTTGGTCTTCCTGCTGAAAATTATGCTATAAAGATGAAAAAAAATCCTATGGATTTTGTTCCCAAACATATAAAAAGATATAAGAAGCAAATGGAAAGAGTAGGATTAAGTTTTGATTGGCAAAGAGAGATAAATACTACTGATCCAGAATATTATAAATGGACACAATGGATGTTTTTAAAGATGTATGAAAAAGGATTGGTTTATGAAAAAGAGGCTCCTATAAATTATTGTCCATCTTGTAAAACTGGTTTAGCAAATGAAGAAGTTATAAATGGAAGATGTGAAAGGTGTGGTTCAAAAACAACAATTAAAAAATTAAGACAATGGCATATAAAAATAACTGCATATGCTGATAGATTGTTAGATGATTTAGATAAACTTGATTGGCCAGAAAATATAAAAGAGATGCAAAGAAATTGGATTGGAAAAAGTGAGGGGTATGAAGTAGATTTTGATGTTTTAAATAAAGATTATAAGATAAAAATTTTTACATCAAGATTAGATACTATATTTGGAGTAACATTTATTGTTTTGGCTCCAGAACATCCATTAGCATTAGATATTGCTTCAAGAGATTATTTTTTTGATGTTGAAGATTATATCAACAAAGCAATTCAGCAAAGAGAAATTGAAAGAAAAATTGGAGAAGAAATAACAGGAGTATTTACTGGCTCTTATGCTATTCATCCATTAACAAAAGAAAAGATTCCAATTTGGATAAGTGATTATGTTTTACCATATTATGGTACTGGTGCTATTATGGGAGTTCCTGCTCATGATTCAAGGGATTATAGATTTGCAAAGAAATTTTCCTTAGAGATAATCCAAGTTATAAGAAGCGGGAAGGATGAAATGGATGAATTACCATTTGAAGAATATGGATATTTGATAAATTCAGATGAATTTGATGACCTTGATTCTAAAACAGCAATTTTAAAAATTGGTGAAAAATTAGAAATGATGGGGATAGCTAAAGGGGCAATATATTATAAGTTAAAAGATTGGGTTTTTTCAAGACAAAGATACTGGGGAGAACCTATTCCATTTATAAGGTGCAAAAGATGTGGCATTGTTCCTTTAAGCGAAAAAGATTTACCATTAAAATTACCAAAAGTTAAAAGTTATAAGCCAGGAGAAGGAGGAGAATCTCCTTTAAAAAATATAAAAAAATGGGTAAAAGTAAAATGCCCAATATGCAAGGGTCCTGCTGAAAGGGAGACAAATACTATGCCTCAATGGGCTGGCTCTTGTTGGTACTATTTAAGATATATTGATCCTAAAAATAAAAAGATTTTTGCTGATTTTAAAAAATTAAAATATTGGCTTCCTGTTGATTTGTATGTTGGAGGTGCTGAGCATGCTGTTTTACATCTATTGTATGCAAGATTTTGGCATAAATTTTTATATGATTTAGGATTAGTACCAACAGATGAACCTTTTCAAAAATTAGTTAATCAAGGAATAATATTGGGTCCTGATCATGAAAAGATGTCTAAATCAAAGGGGAATGTTATAAATCCTGATTCTGTAATAGAAAAATATGGAGCTGATACATTTAGAATGTATGAAATGTTTATGGGACCATTTGAAACTGAAAAACCATGGAGCGAAGAAGGAATAAATGGAATATTTAGATTTTTAAATAGGATTTGGAATTTTCATTTAAAGGTTAAGAAATTTAGAGTAAGAAATGATGATAAAGATATTGTTATTGAATTAAATAAAACTATTAAAAAAGTAACAGAAGATATAGAAAAATTTAGATTTAATGTTGCGATAAGCTCAATGATGGAATTTTTAAACTTTATTGAAAACAGAAAGATAAGCAAAAAGAGATTTTTAGATTTTATAAAATTATTGTTCCCATTTGCTCCGCATATTTCGCAAGAGATATGGAAAAATTTAGGAATGAAAGGATTTTTAGATTATCAAAAATGGCCAAAATATGATGAAAAATTATTAAGTAAAGAAAAGAAAAAGATTATTATTCAAGTAAATGGTAAAAAAAGAGATGAAATTGAAGTAGAAAAAGAGATTGATGAAAAAAAGCTTCAAAAAATTGCTATGGAAAGAGAGAAAGTTAAAAAATTTATTAAAAAGAAGATTAAAAAAATTATTTATGTAAAAGATAAAATTTTAAATTTTGTAACTGAATGAAAAAAGAGATTGGTAGGAAAGGGGAAAAAATTGTAAAAGATTTTCTTGAAAAAGAGGGATTTAAAATAATCTCCCAAAATTTTTGGATTAAAAGGTTTGGCGAGATAGATTTAATAGCAAAAAAGAAAAACATCTATTATTTTATAGAAGTCAAATCATTAAAAGATAATGAAAAATTTGATCCATCTATCCATTATGATTTTAGAAAAAAGAAAAAGCTTCATTCTTTAGTTAATTATTATGTAAATAAATTTTCTATAAAAGATTTTTGTGTTCTTCTTGCAACTGTTTCATTTAAAGAGAAACCAGAAATTAAAATTTATGAAAATGTATAGGTACATGAAGATAATTTTTGTATTACAGATTCTAATTATATTTTATTTAGGATTTTTAATTATAAAAGAAAAAATTTCTAACGCCCCGTTAAAAAAAGATTATGAAATGTATGAAAATTTAGTAAAACGATTAGAAAGAGAAAATGAAAGCTTAAAAAGGAGATTAAATTATTTAGAAAATCCAGAAAATTTAAAAAAAGAATTAAAAGATAAGTTTAATTTGGTAGAAGAAGGAGAAAAAGTTATAATCTTTCCAAAAAATTATTAGTTTTATTTTCTTTATCTTATAATTATTAAAGAAGCCAGTATAGCTTAATGGTAGAGCACTGCTTTTTGTTTAAAATTTTTTAATAATATTTAAAAAATATAAGAAAAAATCTAATATTTTAACATCCTCAGCCCTAAAGGAAAAATAGAGAGGAATTTTTTGAAAAATAATTTTTCTATTAATAGAAAAAAATTTTTATTCTTTCTTTAGCTGCGAATTTTTTCTTAAATTACCCTTAAAGATGGATTATTAAAAATATAGTAAAATAATAGTTTTCTAATTACTGAGAATCAATAAAAATTTTTTTATTTTTAGTTAATCTTTCTTTATCTTATAATTATTAAAGAAGCCAGTATAGCTTAATGGTAGAGCACTGCTTTCGTAAAGCAGGGGTGAGGGTTCGATTCCCTCTACTGGCTATGAAAAGAAAATTAAAGATAACTTTAATTGTTTTAATATTTTTGATAATTGTTGTTATTGGATTTATGCAAAAAAATAAAAGTATAACAATTAAGGAAGAAAAAGAAGCTGGTTCTTATACATATAATTCAATAATAAATTCTGCTCCTGATGATGTTAAAAGAATAATTGACTTAGCAAATCCTGATAATGATAAAAAGTTAAATAAAGAGATTAACAGGGGTTTGATGATTGAAACAATAAAATTAGGAACAAAATCTTTAGATATGCAAGCTGAAATATTAGAATATCTATCTCCATATTTAAAAAAGGTAAAGATTGATGAAAGTAAAACTGATGAAAATTATATAAATGAATTAAAAAATATATTGGCACCTTTAAAAATAGCAAATCCTGATTTTAATAATAAAGAATCTTTAAATAATTGTGGTGATGTTTTTATATCTGTTCTAAATAATTTATCAAATATGGGGGTTCCAAAAAGATTAGAAGGAATACATAAATCTGAAATGACAATTTTGGGAAGTATGGGCTATATATTTAAAAAATTAGCAATAACAAATGATCCTGATGAAGCTGCTGCTTTAATAGTAACATTAAATAAAATAGTAGATATTCAGGATGATTTTATTAATAAATTAGTAAAATGAAAAAAATCATTATTTTTTATATAATTTTTTCCTTTATTTTTCTAAATTTTAGAAGCATTGCATTTGCTCAGGAAGATAATGTTGAAGAAATAAGCTTAAAAAGATTAGAGTGTAAATTGCCCTCTTTAAAAAAAGAGATAGAAGAAGCAACATCTTCATATGAATATATAAACCCTATGGAAGGTTTTTCAGCAGAAGGCGTAAGTGAAAAACCTAGTGTATGGGATGAATTAAAAAATATTTTTATAAATGCCATAAAGGCTGGGATTAGTGGTTTTATATCGGGTCTTTTAGGCAATGTTCCTACAGTAGCCCCACAAACAGATAATGCCATAGGAGAATCAATAAAAGAATCAGTTAAAAATGCTGTGGGAAGCATTAGAACAGCAATTTCTCTTTCACTAAAGGATTCTCAATATTATCTTCAATATAGAATATGGTCAGAGATTTCAAATAAATTGCAAAGCAAAATTTCTGAAGGAATTATTCCTGATTTAACAATCTATAAAGATCTAAGAATATTTTTAGCATACTTAAGAATAGTAAGTTCTGTTATTGATAACTATGAATCTAAAAGAGGCTGCATAGACCCAGAATTAAAACCTTGTATGGAAGGATTGGTTTCTGATTTAAAACGAGGCGCCAATGAGCTTGCTGATAGAGATCCTAAATTAAAGATATGGGTTGAAAAAGTATATGATAAGATAGAAAAAAGTGCTAATAAGCTATATTGCTCCAATGAACAATCACCTGGAATTTCTGGGATAATAAAACCAACAAATATTGCTATAAAACCAAATAAGGTAACTCTTCAAAACAACAAAATCAATTTTTATATAAAAGATAACTATATAAAAGCAAATATTGGCTCAATAAACCAGCCAGTTTATTTTTCAATATTAGATAAAAATGGAAAGGAGATTCAAAGAATATATGTTGATCCTAAATATGGAAATGAGGCTAACTTATGGAATATAAATGAGATTTCAAATAATTTAATAAAAGAATATAAAGAAAATAATAATTTAATGATAAAGTCTTGTATTTCTAATAGTTGTAAGTTGAATAGGTTAAATATTGCTTTTAATGTAGTGCAACCAACAAGATTTTCCCTTGCTTCTATATTTAATCCATTTAAAAAAGTTTTATCATTAAAAAATCTATTTTCAAAAATTCCTTTCCTTGCACAAACATATTATACAGGTGAAGAGGAGGCTTATCCTACAAAAGAATATCCTATACCATATGTACTTGAAACAGAAGCATATATGGATGCTTGTTCTCGTTTGAGTTCAGATATAGGGTTTGATATTAATAACAAATTGCGAAAAGAGATTGAAAAAATAGATACAATATTAGCATCAAGTGGTGGTTTTAAAGAAAAAACAAAGTGTTTAACTACATGGGAAGAGAAAGACCAACAGCTTGCTGATGAAGGAAAGATTTTAGGAGATGACCCAAGGTGTAAGGTTCCTGGCCCTACTTTAACATATCCTGATGTTTATAAAAAGATTCAAGAACAAATAGTTAGTGGCGAACTTGATATATTTAAAAATAAAGAGCAATCAACAAATTTAATGGTTTCATTTATAAGAAGCTGGATGGATTCAAAACTCTTTAAGATTATAGATAAAGGATTTAATAGCTTAGAGGCTAAGTTTTCTGGAGAAAGCTATGTTTCAGATATTGCAAACACTTATAATCCGCAGAGGATTACGGAAATTTGTAAAAGAGTGGGAGGAGCAACTGATATTAAAGGAATAGAAGAAAATTGTAAGAGTGTTTTGGACTCTCAGGGAAAAATGATTACAAAAGCCTTAGAAAAAGAGTATTCTACGGATCTTAGTAATAAAACTACAAATATTTTAAACTATATAATGGAGGCAAGTAGTACAATTGGTAGTTATATTGAGACTCTAAGCTCTAATCTTGCAACAATAAATAGTCTAAATAATATTCCTGATGAAACCAAAGAAAAGATAACTGAACTTAATGATATTTTATCAAACCTTGAAAATGATCGAAGAGATTTAGCATCTACAACAGAAAGCTTATCTAATATAAGTGGTATAGAAGATATATTTAACGAATATAATGAGAGGATTAAATGGATTGACTCATCAGCAACAGCAACAGAGATTGGTGAACTAAATAAAAAGATAGAAAAACTTGAGAATGAGATAGCTACTACAACACAAGAATTACAAACAAAAATAAATAGGTTATCAAATATTGTTCAAAAATCAACAAAAATTTCATTAGCATTTAGCCAATTTTCACCTACTTTTGAAATTAAGATCATGTATGAGGAGGATGGAATCCTTAAAGAGGAAAGAGATAAGACAACTGATCATTTAAACCCTGTTTACAAGATAGGAAAAGGGAATATAAAAAAGCTTTCTTTTTACAAATATTTTTATCCAGATTATATTGATAATCTAAAAGTTAATAGATATTATAATGAGAAACAATGTGTGACAAAGGTATGTCACCTGGTGGTATGCGAAGATTATTATTATCCTTGTCCTGATCTCCTTGTTGCTTATGATTTAAGCAGAATTTTTAATATATTTTGGAGTAAACCAACAAGTGGTGTTGTTGAAGAAGGTTTTGTTGATGCTTTTATAAATCATTTAAATAATCTTTTGCAAGGAACTGCAACACCAACCCCAGGAGAATATGAATATCTTTATGATGAATTTGGGAAAATAGAGAATATATTTCCAAAAGATTATGATGATAAATTCTTTAAGGCTGTTTATCCTGATGGTCAAAATTATACCTTTCCAATTGGAGATGCAAGAGAATATTTAAATGATTTTGTTTCTGAAGCAAAAAACTTATTAGAGCTTTTAAAAGATTATAATCTTGCAGAAAAACTTAAGGAGCTAAATGAACTAAAACAGAGGAGGGACGAGTATCAAAAATGGATAGATGAAGAATACCAAAAGGCTTGGGATGATCTTTTAAGTGGGATAAATCCTAAACAATTAGATCAACTATACTATAACCTTGAAAATAATAGATATACAATTGAAGAGATTGCTAATAATTCTTATGATAAATGTAATAAAGCTAATGATTTAATTAATGAAATTGAAATGGAGATAAATATTAATTTACAAATGCCAAAAGAAGAGATTCATATAGAAGAAGAGGGAGCGCCTCCGCAAACAAAAGGAATATTGAAAACAATATTTGCATCAATAAAGAATTTTATAGGAAATATTTTTGGAATTTTTATTAAACCAAAGGAGATATATTTGAAATGAGAAGGAAAAAATTTGAAAACAAGGGAATAGCACCTCTAGCATTTGGGATAATAATGGGAATTGTAGCAGCAGTTGGAGGCATTATGGCATGGTATGTTGGTTCAGGAAGGGCTTTGACTGGACTTGTATTAGATTTTTTCAATCTTTTAGCTAATGTAATAATACCTGCTGTTAATTATCTTTTTAGACATATATTGGGTCCAATAGCAGCAAATTTAATAAATGCCTTTGTTATACTAAACCCATTTTCTGTATCAACATTTGCTCCTGTTGTATGGGAAATATCTAAAAACTTAGCATATCTTATTTTAATATTTTTAGGATTAGTTTCTGGTTATATGTATATAATTGGTAAAGATGATGATGCAAGAAGAATATTAATGATCTCAATAATTGTAGCATTCGCAATAAACTTTACTTTTCTTTTGGCAAAAGAGGTTTTTTATGTTTCATGGGTCTTAACAAAAGCACTTGCTTCATATTTTTCTCCAGAAGGTTGTATACCAGATGAATTTTGCGATGTTGGAACTTCTATCTATACAACTTTATCTTTTATAGGAACAAAAGGGATGGCTGAAACACTAAAAGATGCAGCTTTAAAACAATTAGGTCTTAGTGCTAATCCTGAAAGTCTTGGGAATGTGCAAGCAATGATAACATTGGGTTCAAATCTTGCTACCATAGTTTTGGATATTGTTGCTTTAATTATATTAATGGGTTTTGCATTTATAGTTGTTGGTAGATTTTTAATAATATCATTTCTTATTGGATTTTTGCCAATAGTAATAGTATTAGCTGCAACTCCATGGTTTAAAGGATACTGGGATAGATGGTGGAAAGAGTTTTTAAAATGGTGTTTTAATCTTCCATTATTAATGCTTTTAACATTAGTTGGTTTTTCTCTTATAGCATATGGTACAGGTGATTTTAGTGAAGCAAAAGAAGGAAACCTCTTTTTATCTTCAGCATTAAATACAAAGGTTTGGGGGTTAGGATGGGCAGTAGGAGATATAAAAGATTATGCAACTGCTATAGCAATAAGTTTAAGGTTTATATTTATCTGTGGTTATTATATTGCAATAATCTATTTATGTATGAGATTAGGAGATGGCTTTGGAGAATTTGGTGTAAGGGCTGGCAAAAGATTATGGCAATGGGTTGGAGGTGCAACATTATGGGGAGCAAGAACAGCTTGGAGGCCTGCAGGTGAAAGGATTGGTAAAAGGATTAGTGAGGCTAGCGAAAAACTTGCAAAATATACATCTACTCCTGTAATAGGAGGTCTTTTTGGTAGTATGAAAAGACTTGGAGAGGCAGTTGGTGAGAAGATGACAAAACCATCTAAAGAGGTTAAAGAAAAAGAAGCTGAAAATATAATTAAACAATATGAAAAAGAAGAAAAGCTTGATATATTATTAAAAGAAGTTATAGAAGGAAGGCATAAAAGATTAGAAAAAGAGATTACAAAACCATTATTAGATAAATTATCAGCAGAAGAAATTACAGGTGTTTTTGCTAAAATTGGAGATGCAAAAACATTTGAAGAGTTTCAAAAGAATAAGGCTCTCTTCTCTTTAGTAAATAAAAAACTCAATGGTATATTAACAGCAGAGAAGGCAAGGACCGTTGCTTCTGGTTTAACTAAACTTGATTCAGGAAAAGTAGATTGGTCAGGATTAGGTATAATGTATGAAGCATTAGGAAAGGGTAAACTATATGAAGAAGCTGCTAATGAAGCATTCCAAGTTATGAATGCAAACCAAAAAAAATGGCTTGGGGTAAATGAAACAAGCTGGAGGTTGGCAAGTAAGTTAGGATGGGGTGATGATCTAAGCTATAAAAGGGGTGTTCAAATGCATCCTTTATATCGGGCTTGGCAAGAAAAACATGATATAAAATCAATAGAAGATTTATTAGAAAAAAGAGGTATTAAAGATAAGGAGGAACGAATAAAAATTGCAGACTATATAAGTGATTTATTTCAAGAACCAAAATCATCTTAAAATTATATTATGGAAAAAACTTTTGCTGATTCATATCTAAGTGCTCCTGAGAATGTAAAAAATTTTATATTTTCTGATGATTTTATTGCTTTTTATGAGGAGATGGTAAAAAAATTTGAAATGGATGAAGAAACTGATTTAAATTTTGTTTATTTATTGCAAGATTTAGTTGTAAAATTTATTGAACCAAAAGATCAGGTTGAACTTAAAGATATAATAAAACTAAGATTAAATTATGATGATGAAAAGGCAAAGCAGTTATCTTATCATATTTGGTCAAGGTTTAAATATTTTATAGATAAGATATGGGAAGGAAAAGAAGAGAAAAAGGAAGAAGGAGAGGAATTATTAGAAAGAATTATTAGAAAAGAGCCAGAAATACCAAAACCAAAGGCATCAATATTAAATCTAAAAAAGATTATTCCTCCTAAAAAAGAAAAGGTAAAACCTATAAATTTGCAAGAAAAGATTGAAAAGACTGAAGAAGAGCCTAAAATCACAGATACAATAAAAAAAACTGTTTCTTGGGAACCACCAAAGCCCATTGAGGAAGGTAGTAATGTTGTTATTATTAAAAAGAAGGAAGAGAAAAAAGATGAAAAGAATAAAAAGATAATAGATCTTTCTAATTTCTGATATAATTTAATTATGAGATTTAATGTTCCACAATTTATAACAATAGAGGATAAATTATTGGGGTTTTTAACATTTAGACAATTGTTCTTATTATTTGGGGCATTTTTATTGACATATGCAGCCTCAAAGTTTCTACCAGGTATATTAACAGTTTTAATAGGAGTTTTTCTTTTTAGCTTAGCATTTGCATTTGGCTGGGTAAAGATAAATAATAAATATCTACTGAGCTTTTTGCCAAATCTTATTAAGTTTTTATCATCAAGCAGGAGGTATGTATGGAAAGAGGTTGTAGAGCTTACAACAAAAAGAGTTAAGGCACCAGTTTTAGAAAAATATATAAAACTTTTAGAAGAAAAGCCAATTGAAAAAGAAGAGGTTGAAGTAGATAAGCCTCTTTCAAGATATATACAATATGCACATAAGCATGGTTATAATCCAGAAGATCCATATATAAATTTTCCATTACCAAAATTTCCTAAAAGAAGATGGTAAACAGTACAATTAGTTTAATAAAAGTAAAAGATGTAAAAGATGATGTTATTATTCTTGAAGATGGAAGCCTAAGAGCTATTTTAGCTGTACCAGGAATTAACTTTTCTTTGTTATCTGAAAGAGAAAGGGGTGGAGTTATAGGTTTATTTAAAGAATTATTGGATGGGATTGATTTTAATTTGCAGATTTTAGTTGTATCAAGACTTGCTTCAATTGAAAATTATATAAAAAATTTAGAAGATAGATTAGAAGAAGAGGAAGAGGAGTTAATAAAGGTTCAGTTAGAAGAATATATAAAATTTTTGAAAGAATATATTGAAATGCATAAAATTATGAAAAAACTTTTTTATATTGTTGTTCCATATGAAACACCAGTAGTAAAACTTGGAGGAATTTTGAAAAAAGAGATTAAAAAAGAAGAAGATTATAGAAAAATGTTGGAACAATTAGAAACAAGGATTATATATATCACTGAAAAACTTTCTGTAATTGGCTTACAACCTATAAGATTAAATAATGCAGAGCTCATTCATCTTTTATTTGAAATGTATAATCCTAATTTAAGATGGGGGACTGCGCCAATAAAATTATTCCAAGAATTAATTGAAGTAAGCGAAAAATGAAGATTAAATTACCAACATTTAAAAAGAAAGAGGAAGAAGGAATAGAAATACCTGAAATAAAAGAAGGGGCTGGATTTAATAAAATTAAAAATATTATTGCTCCTCCTGGTGCTTTATTTAATGTTTCTGATTTTCAAATTGGTGAAATATATGGAAAAACAATTATGATTATTACATATCCAAGATTTTTATTTGCAGGTTGGTTAGAAAATTTATTATCATTAGAAGAATCTTTTAATCTATCACTATTTTTTGAACCAAGAGAGGTTGGTACTGTGCTTAAGCAATTAGAAAAACAATTATTAAAAGTAGAATCTCAAATAGCAGAGAGAGAAGAAAGAGGGATGGCAAGATCTCCAGAATTAGAAACAGCATATAGAGACATAGAATCTTTAAGGGATCTATTGGTCCAAGCAAGAGAAAAAATGTTTAACGTAGGATTGTATTTAACAATATTTGCTGAAAATAAAGAAGAGTTATTATTAAAACAAACACAGATAATAAAAGCATTAGAAAGTTCATTGATAGTTGCAAAACCAGTTCTTTTCCAACAAGAGGATGCTTTTATCTCTACTTTACCGTTGAATCTAGATAAACTTCAGGTAAATTACATTATGAATTCTTCTACTGCGAGCTCATTCTTCCCATTTATATCTTCTGAATTATCAATGGAAAAAGGAGTATTATTAGGAATAAATTTGCAAGATAGTTCTTTGGTAATCTTTGATAGATTTGCATTTGAAAATGCCCATATGGTAATATTTGCTCGTTCTGGTGCTGGAAAAAGCTATACAGCAAAGATTGAAATTATGAGAAATTTAATGATGGGGCAAGATGTTATAGTTTTGGATCCAGAGAATGAATATCAATCAATAGCAGAAGTTTATGGTGGATCATTTATCCCAATATCCTTAAGATCAGAACATCATATAAATCCTTTTGATATGCCTCCACTATTAAAAGATGAAGAACCATCAGAAGTATATAAAGAGAAATTAAATGATATTCTTGGATTATTAAGGGTAATTGTAAAAAGAAGTTTTTCTGCAGAGGAATTAACAATTATTGATAGAGCATTAAATCAAACATATGCATCATTTAATATATTGCCCACAACAGACTTTTCAAAAGTTGAAGTATTCCCAACCTTAAATGATTTTGTAAAAGTATTAAAAAGTATTGAGGGGGGAGAAAAAATTGCTGATGAGTTATATCCATTTACAGAAGGAAATTTTTCTGGTTTTATAAATCAACCAACAAATGTTAGTTTAGAAAAAAGAATAATTGTTTTTGGTTTTAAAGATTTAGTTGAGGAGTTAAGGCCTGTTGGTATGTATCTTGTATTGAATGATTTGATGAATAAGGTTAGAAGAGAGATGAAAAGAAGGATTTTAATAATTGATGAAGCATGGTGGCTTATGAAAAATGAATCTGGGGCAAGCTTTTTGTTAAATGCTGTAAAAAGAGGTAGAAAATATCAATTAGGAATAACAACTATAACGCAAGACGTAGAAGATTTCTTAAATTCTCCATATGGAAAACCAATAATAACTAACTCAGCATTAGTATTTTTAATGAAACAATCTCCTGTTGTTATAGATCTTGTTGGTCAAGTTTTTGCCTTATCAGAAGGTGAAAAAAGATTTTTAATTCAAGCAGAGAGAGGAAAGGGGTTGCTAATAGCTGGTTTAAAAAGAATACCTATTTATATCTTGGGCTCATATATTGAGGATCAAATTATAAGATCAACACCAGAACAACTTATGGCTATTAAAAAATCTGAGTAATGAAAAAAATAGATGAACCAAAGGATAATATAGAAAAATTTGATGAAGAGCCTGGTAAAAAAGAAGAGGAAAGTGAAATAAAAGCATTCTTTTTTATAACTTTAGTTTTAACAATTGTATTAGACCTATATGATTTAATACCATTAGTTCTAATAATAGCGCCTGGAATTGAAACATTGATGAGTATTATTGTTTTTCCATTAGAATTAACTGCAACTATAACTTTTTGGCTCTATTCAAAAGAAAAAGCAAAAAGAGCAAAATTTTTGATTAATCTTTTAAGATCTTCTTATTTTATAGAATTAATTTCTGATTTTATACCTGAATTAGGAAGATTTATAGATGTCTTACCATTAAGAACAATATCTCTTATTTTATCTTTAATGATAGCAAAAGGAGAAGAGGCTGCAGAAGAACATTTAAAAATTGTGAAATAGTTTTATAATAAAATTAATGAGGAGAGTTTTTATAATTTTATTCTTACAATTTTTGATGTTTTCGATTGCATTTGCTGAAAAAGATTATTTGTATTCTTCTTATAAAAAATTTGGAGATAAATTATATATAGGGATTGAAGGCTATGTTTATTACAAAGATAAGAGATATTATACAAGTGAATTAAATTATGAATGGACAATTAATATAGGTGATGAATTAACAACAGAAAGAACTTATTCTCCATTTTTAGTTTTAGATATTGGAAACTATAATACAGTTTATGGGAGTGTAAAGATTTTTCCATCTAATATGAGTTTTATAAAAACATTTCCTATAAATATAAATATATCTGATTATATAGTTAATCCATCTGTATCCATTATTAAATATGATCCTGATTTAAATTTAGTCTTACCATTTTCTAAAATAGTTGGAAATGAAAAATTATATGCTTTAACTTATGGTTTTTCCTCTAAAAACTTATCTTATGAATGGGATATCTTAGGAAATAAGTATAGTGGAATTATAATCGATCCTAAAAATTTGCAACCTGGTACAATAATAAATTTAAGAGTAAAAAATTTAGATAATTTAAAAGAAACAGCAAGCGATATTAAGGTTTTAGAATAAATGGGGACATTACAAAATTTTTTAGAAAGTTATTGTGCGGCTGGTGATTTGCAAAAATGTCTTCAAGGTGTAT
>JBMFMO010000014.1:0-13505 GCA_049970635.1 Minisyncoccia bacterium
AAGGATATGGAGTAAGAAAATATAATTATTTATATTCTCTATCTCAAACCTCAGATGGAGGATATATAGCAGGAGGGGAGTCAAAGGCTGAGGGATACCCGCCAGATATCTTTATCCTTAAATTAGATTCTTCAGGTAATATACAATGGGCAAAAACATATGGAGGAAAAGATTGGGATGAACCCTATTCTATTTCTCAAACCTCAGATGGAGGATATATAGCAGGAGGATATACATGGTCTTTCGGAGCAGGTTATGGTGATTTCTTAATAATAAAATTAGATTCTTCAGGAAATATTCAATGGGCCAAAACATATGGAGGAAGTGGTAATGATTATCTATATTCTATTTCTCAAACCTCAGATGGAGGATATATAGTAGGAGGAGAGACAGATTCTTTTGGAGCAGGTCGTTATGATTTCTTAATAATAAAATTAGATTCTTCAGGTAATATATACCCAAATCCTGGTTCAGGATTTTATGTTACAACTCCTTCTTTAAGCGTAACTACTCCTTCTTTGGTGACAACCAATGCTAACATTACCTTACACTCTGTTTCTTTATCAATTAATACTCCTTCTTTAACTATAACAACTCCTTCATTAAAGGTTTATGAATTAGCATCTCGATGTACAGCTGGTCCAACAGTTCCAGATCCTCCACGAAATCTTACTGCAACACCAGGAGATCAAAAAGTAACATTAAATTGGCAAGCACCAATAAATGATGGAGGAAGTGCAATATTGTATTATAAGATTTATAGAGGAGGAAGCTTTGTAGCATCAACAACAAATCTAACTTATACAGATACAGGACTAACAAATGAAACAAAATATTGTTATTATGTAACAGCAGTAAATTCTATTGGAGAAAGTTCTCAAAGTAATACAGCCTGTGCAACACCACGAGGTAATTTACCAAATCCTCCAACAAATCTTACTGCAACACCAGGCTTAAATAAAATCTCTCTTTCTTGGACAGCACCATCACAACCACCAACTGTTTCAGGATACTATATATATAGATCAAATGATAACCGCAATTATTCAAAGATAACCACAACAACAAATACAACCTATGATGATCTTAACTTAGCTTCAGGAAAAACTTATTACTATTATGTAACAGCATATAACTCAGCAGGAGAAAGTGGAAAAAGCAATGTAGCATCTGCAACTCCTTATGGTGTCCCAACCCCTCCACAATCTTTATCTTTAAGTGTTGGAAATAAAGTTATGAATCTTTCTTGGAAAGCACCAGTTTCTGATGGTGGTTCTCCAATCACAGAATATAGAATATATAGAAGCAAACAAACTACCCCTTGGTCATTATTAGCAACAACCAATCCTTCAACATTAAGTTATTCTGATACCAATATTGTTTTAGGAGAAACATATTATTATGTAGTAACAGCAAAAAATTCTTATGGTGAAAGCAATTATAGCAACATTGTTAGTGGAAAAGCAGGAACCATTCCTTCTTGCCCAAGAAATCTTGAATTAAAGAGCTATTCAGATCATTTAAAGATAAGCTGGGATAAACCTTCTTCAGATGGTTATTATAGTATTGATAAATATATAGTTTATAGAAAAGTAGGAGCAACTGGAACATATAGCAAGGTAAAAGAGACAACTTCATATTATTATAATGATTATGATGTTTCTTCTGGAATAACCTATTACTATTATGTAACAGCTGTAAATGAAATAGGAGAAAGCACAGGATGCTCTGAAGTTTCAGGATCAATAGAAGAAAAAACACCAGGATTAATTTATCAAGCACGTTCAGTATGTGAAGATCCTCCAAGATGTTCCCAAACTTATGATGCGCTTTATGCTGTGTTTAATAAGCCAACTTATATATCTAAAGTTTATCTTAAATTTTATAGAGAATATACTTATCCCTGGAAAGGAGGTCTTTATTTATATTGTGACATCTCGCCCATTAGAATATTTACTCATGATATCACATCCTATGCAGATTATATTGATGTAAAAAGTCCTTGTAATTATTTACTAGTATTCACCTACTCTGGAAATTTCCCAACTGCAAAATGGTATAGTTGGTCCTCTTTTCCTTCTCCTTTGACATTATATTATTATGATTGGGATTTGCTTTATCCTCAATTCAGACCTCTTTATCAAATTTATTCTTTCACTCCTTACTACTAAAAATGAAAAAGGGGTTTACTTTGATTGAGTTAATGGTTGCTGTTGGGATATTTTCTATTATTTTAGGAATTATATTTACATTTTTTAATCCTATTGAGTTTGCAAAAAGGCAAAGAGATATTAAAAGAATGAATGATTTAAATGCTTTATCTTCTGCAATAGAAACTTGTATAGCAGTCAATCCATATTGTAATTTAGGTTTTAATGAAAATTCTATTTATATTTCTGTTCCATATGGTAAAGAAGATATTCCAGCTACAACAACTGATGCTAATGGAAAAGTTTGGATGATAAATACTGTAAGCACAAGCTCTTTATACAATATTAATGGAACCGGTTGGCTGCCTGTTGACTTTTCAACATTAAAATATTCTCCATTATCTTCTTTACCAGTTGATCCTATAAACTCTTTCTCACAAAGATATTTTTATAGTTATGTTTTTAAAATAGATACAAAGGAATTTGAAATAGATGCTAATTTAGAATATCAAGATTTTAGAAAAGGTGGAAGAAATGATAAGGTTTCAAAAGATGGAGGAAGTGATTTAGAAATTTATGAGGTAGGAAATAATAAATGCTTAATCTATAATACCTTATATGGATCTATTACAACATCAACTTGCGGATATATAAAAACTGAAACAGGTGGTGGAGGCAATGGAGGAGGTGGTGGAGGCAATGGAGGAGATTTAGTTACATCAACAATAATTACAAATGCTACTGGAACAATTTATGGAATGGATTTAGATAATCAATATCTATATTTTGTAGGATTTGGAGGGTATCCAGGATTGGGTTGGGTAATGGGGAAAACAGATTTTAATTTTAGAACTTTAACTATAACAAATTATCCATCCTCTACACCATATGATGCCCCTTTTGATGTGAAAACCACTGGGGATTCAGTTTATATAGGAGGAGACCAAATGGTTGGTTTTGCAGGCAGCGGCTTTGATTTTGCATGGAGGATAGAAAAAAGAGATAAAAATTTTAATCTTTCAATGGAAGCTACATCAAATCCAGCATCAATAGCAGGTCCTGAATCAATACAAGGAATAGCAATTGATAGTGATAGAACACTATTTTTAGTTGGTTATCAGTTAACAGATACAGGAGATGATGCTTGGAGAATAGAAGCAAGGGGACCAAATTTAGAATGGCCTACTGCTACAACAACTAATTACTCTTCTGGTAATGATGAAGCATTAGATGTTACTGTTGATAATAATTATCTTTATATTGTAGGTTATAAAACAGTATTTTCACCAGCAACACATACTGTTTGGCTTATAGAAAAAAGAGATAAAAGCCTAAATTTAATTACAAGTACTTCAATGTGTTATTCTGAAACTTTTAATTGTCAAGCTAATGCAATAGCAATTGATGATAATTATATCTATGTAGCTGGGAAATATGGAGGCGATTGGGCTGTTGAAAAGAGAAGAAAAAGTGATCTATCCAAAGTTTGGTTTGCAACTTCGACACCAACAACATATGATGATATTCCTTATGGTATAGCAGTTGATTGTGATGGAGTATATATAGCTGGAGGACAAAATATTGGTAGTTCTCCTACTTGGAGAATAGAAGAGAGAGATTTATTAGGTAATTTAAGATGGGCTACTACAAGTGGATCTGGAATTGCTTATGATATTGCTGTTAATGATCAAGGCATCTATATAGGAGGATATAAAGATTATGGTGGGACACGGTATTTTGCATTAGAAAAAAGAAATAGGGGAACACCAGCCTGCGCTACAACATTTAGAAAAACATATTATAATACCATACTATATGAAGCAGCAACAACAAGTGATGGTTATTTTGTTATAGGAGGAAACACAGCAACATCAACAGGAGACATTGATGCTTTAATATTAAAACTTGATAGAAATGGAAATGAAGTAAATAGATTTACTTTTGGAGGAGGAGGACCTGATGAATTCCGTTCATTAATTGTTGATGGAGATTATTATATAGGAGCAGGTCCTACTTATTCTTATGGAGCAGGAATACCAACATCATCCAATGCATATATTGTAAAAACTGATAAAAATGGAACAATAATTTGGGAAAAATATTATGGAGAAGATGGAACTGAATATATAAACCAGATTAAAAAAGATAAATCAGGAAATTATATTGCAGTAGGAGCAGCTACTTCAGGAATTTGGGTTCTAAAAATATCCTCATCAACCGGAGATATTCTTTCAGAAATTAAGATTCCAGGCTCTACTGGAAATTCAATAGATATAACAAATGATGGAGATTATATAATTGGTGGATCATGGATTCAGGACCCAGATATGTTTAAAATAAGCTCTTCAACATTATCAGTTATCTGTTCTTCAACAGATTTTTTTGGACGTTCAACAGGAATGTATATCCCTCCAACAGTTATCGGTTGGCAAGGTGTTGAATCAATAATAAATACATACGGAGGATATTATTTAGCAGTTTATAATTTTTGGGATGGAGTTTGCTGGAGAGGCGGTATTATGAAGCTATGGAATTGTACTCTATTTGGTAATCCCTTTACTCCTTATTATAGCTCTTTTATTTATGATATAATTCAAAACAATGATTTTGGATATACTCTATTTGGTTATACATCGTATCAAACACCCTCGATGTTTTTAGATATATATGATTCAAACTTTAAAAAAATAATAAGCAAAAATTATCCAACATTAATTCCATATGGAGGTGTGTGGGATGGTTCACTTATTCAAACACCTGATGGAGGATATCTAATTGTAGGAAATAATTTATTTAAAGATATTAGTTATGTTATTAAAACTGATAAAGAAGGAAATGCTCCATATGGATCAGTAGGATTTAAATATTATCTTCAAAAATTCTTAGGAAACATCTTCAAATCCCTCCAATCTTTTTTCCCCAAATTTTAACCTTCAGGACCGATCGGTCTCCAAGGTTAAAATTTTATCTTATAGCCTCAAGGATTTTGTCAAAGATTTCTGGGTAATTAATAATTTCAGCCAAAACTTTCCTATTCAAATTTATCTTATTATCTTTTAATCTTTTAATGAACTCACTATATTTTATACCTTTTTCCCTTAAATATCCATTTATTCTAACTTGCCATAGTCTTCTCATATCCCTTTTCTTTTTCTTTCTACCTTCATAAGAATGTTTGAAAGCATGCAAAACAGCTTCTTTTGCAAATTTTTCTTTGCTTTTTCTCCCCCACTTAAATCCCTTTGCTAATTTTAATAATTTCTTTCTCTTTTTTGTTTTTAATTTTCCTCTTTTTACTCTTGCCATTATTTTATCTTTTTTTCCAATGCCAATACTCTTTTTTCTAATTTAATAAATTCATCGTAATCAACTTTTCTTTTAAGTTCAAATTTTATAGTTGTAATATCTGCTTTCATTATCTCTATATCCCTTTTTATATCAAAAATATCTTTATTTATCCTCTCAAGAATTTTATAAATTTCCGAAATTTGTTTTGAATGTTCTTTCAAAATCTTTTCATGCTCTTGTAAAATCTTTGAATGCTCTTTCAAAATTTTCTCATGCTCTTGCAAAATCTTTTCTATAGCATTAAATCTTAAATGCATCTCTTCTTCTAATTCGGCAAAACGCTTTTCGAATTTTTCATTAAGGCTTACATAGCCTTCAGAAATAAGCTCAAATTTATCTCTAATATCTTCTAAAATAATTCCAAAATACCTGTCCCTCTTTTTAATTTCTTCATATGCCTTCTCAACCAATTTTTTATCTTTATTTTTCATTTTTTAATTATAACTTATTTTTAAACTCTTTCCAAAATTCTACTATAAATTTTTCATAATTCAAACTCCCCAAAGCAATCTTATCAAGGCTTTCTTCCATACTTGCTGTAAATTTAAAATCTATTATATCTGAAAAATTTTCTTTTAAAAAGTTAACAACATTTTCTCCAATAGCAGTTGGAATTAGATACCCTTTTTCTTTTTTAGCATAATCTCTTTTGTATAAAGTTTTAATAATTTCAGCATAGGTTGATGGTCTTCCTATTCCAAGCTCTTTTAGTTTTTTAATTAATGTTGATTCAGAATATCTTGAAGGAGGTTTTGTTTCTTTTTTAATTATCTCAATCTTTTTAGGTTTTAATCTTTCTTCTATTTCTGGTAAATCTTTAAAACTAGCTTTAAATGGAAAAAATTTTAAATAACCATCATAGATAAGTTCTTCTCCTTTTACAAAAAATATATAATCTTTAAAATTTTCTGGAGCAAAATAATAATCTTTTTCTTTAATCAAAGCATTTTTTGAGCATGCCGAGAGAGTATAATAAAAAATTAAATTGTAAAGCTTCTCCTCATATTCATTTTTAAAATTAATCTTTTCTAAATTTACTGGTCTTATAGCTTCATGCGCTTCTTGTGAAAACTTTGATTTTTTTATCTTTGGATAATCAAAATAATCACCAAGATAATCTTTTACTTTATTTAAAAATTCTTTAGAGATATTAAAACTATCTGTTCTATGGTAAGTAATATATCCTTTTTCATATAAACTTTGTGCTATTTTCATTGTAAATGGTGAAGAAAATCTATATTTTAAAAATGATATCCTTTGCAATAATGCTGTATCAATTGGAGTAGGCTTTTTTAAAATCTTTTCTTTCTCTTCCTTTTTAATTAAAACAAATGCCTCATTTTTTATCTTATCTTTTATATCTTCAAGCTCCTCTTTTTTTACCTTTTTCTTTGTTAATAATTTAGCTTTAAATTTTCCAAAATCAGCAATCATTTCAAAATATACTTCAGGAACAAATCTTCTAATCTCTTCTTCTTTTTCAACAATCAATCTTAATGCTGCTGACTGAACTCTTCCAGCTGATTTCCCAATATTTTTTCTCCATAAAATAGGAGATAGAGAATAGCCTATGATTCTATCTAAAAATCTTCTTGATTGTTGAGCATAAACTAAATTTTGATTTATTCCTTCTTTATTTTTCAATGCTTTTAAAATAGCAGATTTAGTTATCTCAAAAAATCTTATCCTATAAAATCTATTATCTTTTAAAAATCTTGTTATGCTCCATGCTATAAATTCTCCTTCTCTATCTGGATCAGTTGCCAAAATAACCTCTTCAATTTTATCCAAAATCTTTTTTAAAAATTTAACAAACCTCCATCCCCTTTTTGTTGTTTTATATTCATATTCAATCTTATTATCTTTTAGATAAACCCCAAACTTTTCTTTTGGCAAATCTAATATATGCCCATAAGATGCTATAATATAATATTCTTTACCTAAAAATTTTTTAATAGTTTTAGCCTTTTTTGGTGATTCTACTACAATAAGTTTCATTTAAAAATTATAAACAAAAATCAATTCAAAATTTTTTATAATTAAATTATGAAAAAAGTTTTTGTTTTAATGTCAGGGGGAGTAGATAGTTCTGTATCAGCTCTTCTATTAAAGAAGAGAGGATTTAATGTTGTTGGAATTCATTTAAAACTATCAAAATTTTGTGATCCAAAAGATGAATATGATGCAAGAAGAACAGCAGAAATAATAGATATACCATTTTATGTTATTGATATAACAGAGGAATATCAAAAAAATATAACTTTAGATTTGATTAAAAATTATGCCTTAGGTTATACTCCAAATCCAGATGCTTTATGTAACAAATTGATAAAATTTGGTTTTGTTTATGATAAGTTAAAAAATTTGGGTTTTGATTATATAGCAACTGGCCATTATGCAAAGATAAAAAATAATTTAATTTGTATCCCAAAAGATAAAGAAAAAGATCAAACATATTTTCTTTGGCCGATAAAAAAAGAAAAGATAAAAAAAATCCTTTTCCCATTAGGAGATTATACAAAAAGTGAAGTTAGGGAAATAGCAAGAAAATATAATTTGCCAAATGCTGATAAAAAAGATTCTCAAGGAATATGTTTTTTAGGAAAGATAAGATTAGTTGATTTTTTAAAAGAATATTTACCAGAAAACCCAGGTTTAATTGTTGATAAAGATAATAATATATTAGGTTATCATAAAGGATATTATTTTTTCACAGAAGGGCAGAGGCATGGTTTGGATATTAAAAAAGGAGATGGACCATATTTTGTAGCATTAAAAGATAAGAAAGAAAATAAGATTGTAGTTGCTAAAGAAGATGATGATATTTTATATTCAAGGGGAATAGAGTTAAAAGATTTAAACCTTTTTATAGAGCCAAGAGATAAAATTGATATTTTTGTAAGATGCAGATATAGACAACCCTTAGTAAGAGCTATTTTTGATTTTAAAGATAAAAAAGTTATATTTGAAGAACCAATAAAAGCAATAGCACCTGGACAAAGCGCGGTTTTTTATAAAGATGAATTTTTAATAGGAGGTGGTATAATAAAAAGAAGATGGTAAGCTCAGAAGAAATAAGAGAATTATTCTTAAGTTTTTTTGAAAAAAGAGGGCATAAAAAGATTAATTCATCACCATTGATCTTGGAAGATGATCCGTCAATATTGTTTGTTACTGCTGGAATGCAGCAATTTAAAAAGTATTTTACACATGAAAAAGATGCTAAAAAGGATTTTGGAACACAAAGAATAACAACAATACAAAAATGCTTTAGAACTACAGATTTAGATGAAATAGGTGACAATAGGCATTTAACTTTTTTTGAAATGCTTGGAAATTTTTCATTTGGTCCTGTAGGAAATGATGATCCAAATGATTTTGGAAATGATGGATATTTTAAAAGATCAACAATATATTGGGCATATGAGTTTTTAAAAAGCTTAGGAATAAATATTCAGTATGTAAGTGTTTTTAAAGGAGAGAAGGGAATTAATTTTGATGAAGAAAGTTATAATACTTGGAAAGAATTAGGCTTTAATGAAGATAAGATTAAAAAATTTGGTGCGGAAGATAATTTTTGGGGTCCTACAGGAGATGAAGGCCCATGCGGTCCAACAACAGAGATATATATTGATAATATAGAAGTATGGAATCTTGTATTTAATGAATATTATCAGGATAAGAATAAAAAATTAAAAAAATTAGAGTTTCCAGGAGTTGATACTGGAATGGGATTTGAAAGATTGATGAAGGTTTTACAAAATAAAAATTCTATCTTTGAGACAGATCTTTTTGAACCATTAAGAACAAATATTTTAGAGATAAATTCAAATTTAGAAGAAAGAGATTTAAGAATAATTTTGGATCATTTAAGGGCTATAGTTTTTTTGATTGGAGAAGGAGTTTTCCCAAGCAATTTGGAAAGAGGCTATGTTTTGAGGAGGATTTTAAGAAGATTAATGCTTAAATTAGATAAATATAAATTAGAAAAATATTTAGATAAATTTGTTCAAGCTGTTTCTATTAAATTTTCAAAGATTTATAAAGAATTAGAAAATTATGATAAAATTTTATTAGTGGCAAAGAAAGAGTTTGAAAATTTTGGAAGAACACTTAATAAGGGGCTTAGGGTTTTTGATAGAATAATAAAAGGAAACGAGGAAGGAGAAGAGATTGCAAGAAAGGTTTTCCTACTTTATACATCTTATGGATTGCCATTGGATATAACAAAAGAGATTTTGAAAGAAAGGGGAAGAAACCTAAGAGAGGATGAGATAAAAATTTTTGAAGATTTATTCAAACAACATCAAAAAATATCAAAAAATATAAAATGACAGAAAGAGATTATTTATATCTAAAAGGGACAGAAGAACTTGGAGATATAATTGATGCTATTAAAGAGCATCCAGGAAAAGAGATAGTTTTGGTTATACCAAGAGGAACAAAATCTTTATTGCACCCAACAAATTTAGAGATATTAAAAGAAGAAGTTGATAAACTTAAAAAGAAGATATATTTTAGTAGTTATGATGATAGGATTTTATCTTTAGGAAAACAAGCAGGATTTGATATATTTTTAGAAGAATATGAGAGAGAAGAAGCTGTAAAAATTGTAACAGATATAATCCCTCCGAAAAAGGTGCTAAAACCAAAGATTTTAAAAAAAGAAAAAGTAGAAAAACAAAAAACCCAAGGAATTAATTTTTCAAAATTGTTTCTATATTTGTTTTTAATTTTTATTGTAGGCTTTGGGATTTTAATCTCTTTGAATAAATTTGCAAGCTCAGCAGTTTTAGAAATATCTTTAAAGAGTCAAAAAATAGATTTTGATGAATCTTTAACCTTAGATCCAAATGCTGTGTCAAATGATATTAATTCAAGAATTTTAAAGGCAGAATATATAGAGATAACCAAAAATCATTCAATAAAACAACCTACAACTGGAACAAAAACAGGAAGAGCATATGCCTCTGGAAAAGTTATATTTAAAAATTTAGACCCAGAAAATTCATTATCAATTATTCAAGGAACAAGAATTAAATCAAAAGAGGGTTATATTTATAGAACAACAAAAAGAATTTATTTAGAAGCAAATAAAGAGGCTGAAGTTGATGTTATAGCAGATTCTCCTGGTGAAAAATATAATATTGAAAATGATACAGAGTTTACCGTGCCAGGTCTTTCAGGAACAAGATGGGAAGATAAAATACAAGTTAAACTTGCATCTCCAATAGTAGTTAGTGAAGGGCAAAAGGTTGTTACTGTTGATGATATAAATGAAGGAAAAATAAAACTTGAAGATGAGATAAAAAAAGTCATTCAAAATGATTTGAAATTAAAATATAAAGATTACCTATTTCCTGAAAATGCTGGTTTTTTAGATGTTAAGGTTTCTGATGTTTCTAATTCAGTTGGTCAGCAAGCAAGCGAGATAATAATAACAGGTAGCGGGGTTTTAAAAACAGTTGGAATAAAACAACAAGATTTGGCTAATTTTATAAAAGATCTATTTTCAAAAGAAAATTTAAATAAAGAAAATGTAAGAATAGTGAACGTTGATATCGAGTCTATAAAAATGACAAACTTTGATCTAAAAACAAAAAAAATGGATGTAACTGTAACTGGTAAGATTGAAATTCAAGGAGGCATTGATACTAAAAAATTGATTGAGGAGCTAAAAGGAAAAAATATTTCAAATGCAAAAGAGATATTAGGAAAATATGAAGAAATAGAAAAAGCAGAACTTTTTGTCTATCCATTTTGGAGCAACAACTTGCCAGAAGACGAAAACAAAATTACTGTAAAAATTAAATAACTAACCACAGATTAACGCTGATAAATAATGAGCCGCGGATTAACGCGGATAAATAATGAACCGCGGATTTACGCTGATATATTTATAACCGCGGATTTACGCTGATTATTTTTAGAGCCGCGGATAAATGCGGATTAATAATAGCCGCGGATTTGCGCTGATAAATTATAACCGCTGATTCTTTAATTTTTGGTAATTCGATTACCAAAATATTAGCTGCAGATAAATATGACCACGGATGGAAGATTCAGGTATTTGGATGTCGTAAGTCCCAATAATTTTATTTTTTCAATTTTTTAAAAATTACTAAATTAAACTATTTTTATTTATAAACCTGAAGTTAATAAAAATAATTAATTTTAGTTTATTTAATTTTTTAATTTATTAAGATGATCCTTGAAAAATTCTGTATATAGCGAGATGATTAAAATAAGAAATAGTTAATAATTTTAATTTCTCATTTCCCCTGCTTGCTTCGACTTGCTCAGAGCGAGACGAGTTAAGAAATTCAGAAAAAGGAAAGACAGGATTTTCTTTATAAATACAGGACAAAAATATTCCAACATTCTTAAGAATATTAGAATATTATTTAGTGTACTGATTTTATTTACAAACTTTAGTAACTGAATTATCAAAATATTTTATATCTTCATATCTTTTAATCTTTTTATTCTTTCTTCAATTGGTGGATGAGTAGAAAATAGATTCCCTAGCCAATTTATAAATCCTTTCTTATCTTTAAATGGATTAACTATAAATAAGCTTGATGTTGCTGTTTGATTTATTAAAAAATATAGAAAAATCAATATTTTTTGTAGATATAAACCTTATCCATCTTGAAAAAATTCTAAAAGGTTTTTTAAAGATTATTTGAGATCTGCTCCTATCTTTAATAAATGAAGCCTCTAATTTTTTACTTATTAGCAAAAAATTTTCTTGTTAAAAAATTTTAATTAGAAGTTTTTAAAGATTGAGTATCGGTTTTTAAAAAAACATAGAAAATAAATAGTTTTTTAAACAAATACTTTTTCTTATATCTTTATATCTTTTAATTTTTTTATTCTTTCTTCAATTGGTGGGTGAGTAGAAAATATATTCCCTAACCAATTTATAAATCCTTTCTTATCTTTAAATGGATTAACTATAAATAAGCTAGAGGTTGCTGGAGAAACATTTAATTCTATATCTTGATTTGATATTTTTTCTAATGCATTTATTAAACCGTCTGGATTTTTTGTCAATAAAACACCACTTGCATCTGCTAAAAATTCTCTTTTTCTTGAAATAGCAAGTTGTATAAGTTGTGCAAAAATAGGAGCAAATATCGCAAGCAAAATTCCTATGAGGAATAAAATAGCACCTCCTTCCTTTCTTTCATCTCTTTCTCCCCAAATTCCAAATCTTAAAAAGAAATCAGCCATTATAGCAACAATTCCAGCTAATATTGTAGCTATCATCATAACTTTTATATCTTTATTTTTTATATGAGAAATCTCATGACTTATAACTCCCTCAATCTCTTTTTCATTTAATTTTTCTACAAGCCCCCTTGTTACACAAACAAGAGAATTTTCATAATTTCTTCCAGTTGCAAAAGCATTCATAGCCCGAGAATTAATTATATATAGTTTTGGGGTTTTTGGAAGGCCAGCTAATATTGAAAGATTTTCTAATATTCTATAAACTTCTGGCAAATCATCTTTATTTACCTCTTTAGCATTTGTTAAAAATATAATCATCCTATCACCATAATAAAAACTTAAAATATTCATTAATAATCCAAAAATTACAGCAAAATAAAAAATCGATGGTGATTTGAAGATATAAGCAAAGAAATAACCCAAACCAAAAATTAAAATCAAAAATATTGTCATCAAAATCCAAGTTTTTAAATTATTTTCTTCAATAAACCTATATGGAGTAGCCATCATTAATAATTATAAAATATTTTAAAATAAAAGTAAAACCTGTATTATAATTAGATAATGGATGAGGAAAAGATTAAGTTTTTAGAAGATAAAGCTTTGGAGATAAGAAGATTAATTGTTGAGATGATTTATAATGCTGGTTCAGGGCATCCTGCAGGAGCATTAGGAATGGCAGATATTTTCTCAGCTTTATATTTTCATATCTTAAACCATAATCCTAAAAACCCCAATTGGCAAGATAGAGATAGATTAATTCTGTCTAAT
>JBMFMO010000015.1:0-12458 GCA_049970635.1 Minisyncoccia bacterium
AATATTATACCACAACCGCGGATAAACGCTGATAAAAAATAAACCGCGGATGAACGCAGATCTTTAATAAGAACCACGGATATACGCTGATAAATAATAAGCCGCGGATAAACGCGGATAATTTTACAGCCGCGGATTTACGCGGATAAATAATAAGCCACGCCATGTACCACTTAGGGTACAGGGCGCCCTGAATCGTGTTTGCTCTGGTTCAGGGCGTGTAATTTATAATATTTTATAAACCTCTTTTTGATCTTCTTATTTTTTCATATATATATGTTAAATAATATTTTTTTGAAAATTTATAATCTATTGTTTCTAAAAGTTTTATCAATCTTCCGCCAAATCCTTTTTTAAATTGTGTTAAGCCATACCAAGGATGATTTATATTTTTAGATAATGTTATCCCCCACATATTATAAAATTTGCATCCCATATTTTTTGCATCTAAAATTATCTTCCAATGAAGTTTATAATTTATTGGCTCTCTTACTGGCAATGATGCTCCATGATGATAAAATGCTGTGTTATGAGAAAAAATTATTAAAGCTGATGAGTAGTATTTGTTTTCTATCTTTCCAAAATAAAGTTTAGCCTTACCTATTTTAGAAAATATTTCAAACTCTTTTTTTATAAGATCATATGGATATGGAAAAAATTTTTTTCTATCTGATAAATCTTTATAAATATTCCAAAAATCATCTATTTTATTTAAATCATCTGTCTCCTCTATTTCTAAAAAATCTTTTTCAATGGCATCCAAAACTAATTTCCTATGTGATTTATCCATCTCATTTAATAATTCATCTTCATTTTTATCTAATTCTTTTATCCAAAAATTTTCAGATATTGTCCATATTGGTGCTAAATTAAACCCTATTTTTTTAAATTTCTCTAAATCAACATCTTCTTTTAAAAATCCAGAATTTAACCTTAAAAAAATATATCTTTTATTAATCTTTTCTTTTTTTATCTTTTCAATAATTTTTTCAATTGCTTCATAAATTTTTTCATAATATTCTTTTTTAATTAAAGGACCATGTGGTATTAATAAAAAATCTCCTCTTTTAGCTTTATATCCTATAATTTGCACTACTCCTATTAAATTTTCATTATAAAAAATCCCAAATCTTATAACTTCTCTGCCCAAGCTTTTTTCAACCTCTCCCCATTCATAATCTTGCAAAAAAGAATATGTTTCAAAATTATCAGAAAAATTTTTATAATCTTTATCTTCTATATTTTCTATTTCTAATAACTTCATTTTTTTAATAATTGAGGGATTAAATATGCATCATCTTCAGTTGTTAATATATTTGTTGGCAAATTATATATCATCATTGAAAGTTTTTCTGCATTTGGGCACATTCCATAATAATAACCAAATCTATCTAATCTTTTTTCAAGTGGAGCTAATGGAGACTTATACCAATCTCCTAAATATATTCCATAATTTTTCATCTTCTCGATAAGTTTTTTTGGTTTTAATGTTGTCATTGGATATCTTAAATAATAGAATTCATATTCTGGTCCTAATTTTTCACCATAAGGAATTAAGCCTTCTTTTAAATAAATCTTTGCTATTTTTTCTCTATGCTCATTAAATTTTATTATCTTTCTTAATTGATTAAATGCTATTTCTGCAAAAGCATTCGGTAATTTACAAAGCAAAAAATCTTCATCATACCCTAATCTTTCTTTTTTGCTTATATCTAAAGTTACTAATCCTAATCTTCTCAAAAGATACATCATAAGTTTGCCATAAGAAAAGTATTTTTCTCTAAATTTTATCATTAGCAAAGCAGATGCTAAAGATTTCAAAATAAATTTTTTTCTTGGATAAGGAATATTCTTATAATATTCTTCAAATTCATTCGCTAAATTTTCGTTATTTATAACAAGAACACCTCCAAAAATTGATGATATAACCTTTGTTCTTCCTAAACTAAATACCGCAACGTCTCCAAAGTTTCCCAAATATGTTCCTTTATATTTTGAAGAAAAACTATGGGCTAAATTTTCTATCAATAAGATATTATTATCTTTACAAAAATTTACTATATCTTCTATATTGTTTGGTACACCAAAAGTATTTTGAGTTATAACAATAGAAACATCATTATCATAAACTTTTTTTAAATTTTCAACATCAAAGTTTAAACAGCCATCTTTTATATCAACAAAAACAGGAATCCCTTTAGCATTAATTATTGCTTTTGGAACAACAAAACATGTAAAAGCTTGTGCAATAACTTTTTTTCTCTTTTCTTTTGATAAATAAAATCTTAGAAAAGTTTCCAATGCGCCTCTTTCACTTGAAAATAAAAATATTTTACCTTTTGGGAAAAATTTATCTAATCCTCTTATAAAAAGATCTATACTTTCACCTTCAATTAAATTTTTTCTTCTAAATAAAATTTTTTTAATTAAATCATAATCATCTTTCTCAAAATTTGGAAAAAAATCTGGAGATATAAGTTTTTTCATTTACAAACTACGAATTTGGCTAAGTAATTTTTCTGGTATTCTTCCAAAAACAATTATCCCTAAATCTTGTTTTGGGAATTCTTTTATAAGCTCATATATAGTTTGATCATTATAAATCTCTACTTTTTTACCAAGCTCATCTAAAAATATCTCAGAAAAATCTTTAAATGTTAATATAACCTTATCAAATCTTCTAAAATTATTTATTAATTCTCTATATAAATCAGGTGTTTCTGCCCCAAGTTCAATTATTCCACCAAAGAATAAAACTCTATATTTTATAGGTATTTCCAAAAAGAATTCGCTTCCCTTCTCTACTCCAACAAGATTAGCATTATAAGAATCATCAATTATAACTGGATCTTCTTTTTTAACTACTTCAAATGAATGTTTTAATAATTTTAAGTTTTTTAGTTCATCTTCTAAATCTTTAATATTTATTCCTAATAAATAAGCACATGCTAATGCTCCAACCAAATTATTCAAAAAACTTCTTCCTATTAAATTTGTTTCTAATTTTATCTCTTCCCTTGGATAAACAAAAGTAAATTCTGTCTTTTCTAAAGAATAAACCTCGCCTCTTGAATAAAAATGTCCTTCTTCTGTTGAATATAAATATTTTTTGGAAATTGTAATATCATCAAAAATTTCT
Source organism: Minisyncoccia bacterium (assembly GCA_049970635.1). Lineage (GTDB taxonomy): Bacteria > Patescibacteriota > Minisyncoccia > UBA6257 > HR35 > JBMFMO01. The sequence goes on from JBMFMO010000015.1 coordinate 3,140, forward strand.
CTTACAAATTTATCATTTCCATTCAATAATGCTATGCCGTCAGGAATTGCTCTTTTAAATATCTCAAGCTTTCCTAAAATTATATTCTCAAAAGATCCAAATGTTGCTAAATGTTGAGGTGCTAGCCCTGTTAAAAATACAATTTTAGGCTGAAAAATATCTACTAATGTTTCTAATTCGCCAATCTGCCTTGCTCCTAATTCTAGAACTATATAATCAATATCATCTAAATTACTATTAATAATAAACTGAGAAAGTCCTATCTCTGCATTTAATCTTTCAGGAGATTTTAAAACTTTATATTTTTTAGATAACAATTGGGCTAAAATTTCTTTTGTAGAAGATTTGGCATAACTTCCTGTAATTCCTATTACCTCCCTTCCTTCTTTATTTTTCTTCCATTCAATTATCTTTTTTTTAGCTTTTTTATACAATAAGTTTTTTGCATAAATTTTTGTTATTAAATTTGCTATATATGTAGAGAAAATAGACATTGTAAATTGTGTTCCTGCTGGTAATAAAGCAAGAAAAACCAATAGATCATTTGATGAAATTTTCAAAAGTTGATAATTTATTAAAAATACCAAAGTGCAAATAAATAGAAATTTTAATGTCCAATTAAATCTTTTCAAAAATTCTATTTTTCTAAAAAATAAAAAGATTGTTATGACTAAAAATATAAAAGCTGTAAATATATCTACTTTAAAAAGATAGCCTTGTAAACCAAGTAATAATATAAAAATCCATAAAATAGCTATAAACAATTCTCTTCTTCTTAAAAATATATAATAACTTGATGGATAATCAAAATGGCTCCACAAAGATGGGAAGAAGTATTCTTTTATTTGAATTAATTTCAAAATGTTCAAAGATGTAAATAGAAATATAAATGCCGAAAGTATAAATGTAATCATTATTATTATATTTTATCAAAAATAAAATTTTTTACATATTCTGAAAATTCTTGAAGAAAATTTTTATGAAAAGAATGGTTTCCATTTTTCTGAATTATCAATTTTGAGCCTTTTATCAATCTATTTATTAATTTTCCTTGCCATAAAGGTGTTATTTTATCCTTTTCTCCCCATAAAATTAAAGTTTTATTTTTAATAGATGGTAAAATATTTGTCAAATCTTCATTTAAAACATTTTGCATTGTTTTTTTAAAATTTTCAGGAAGTTTTAAGTATGCTGTAGAACCTGTAAAAATTTTATAGAATAATTTTCTAAAAAATGGAAAAGTGTTAAAGATTATTTTCCCAGGTTTTTTAAAAATAGAGAAGATTTTTTCTTTTAATCCCTTTCTTCTTATACAAGCAGAATTATATAATATTAATTTTTTAACTTTTTCAGGGTAAAGATAAGAAAATTTTGCAGCAATTTGACCCCCAAAAGAATGCCCTATTAAAATAAAATTATTTAAATTATTTTCATCAACAAATTTTTTCAAATATTCTACATAATCATCTAAATTGTATGGCCTTTCAAGCTTTTTTTTATCAAACCCTGGTAGATAAACAAAATAAACATCAAAAGATTTTCTTAATTCTTCTATTAAATCTTTATAAAATTCAAAAATATCAGATTTTTCATCTATAATATATTTATTAATCCAGCCATGAAGAAAGATTATTTTTTCCATTATAAAATTATAAACCATGGAATTAGAAGAGCTTGAAATAGATTTAAAAAATTTCAAAGGGATTGGAGAAAGAACTGCTTATAAATTTTCAAAATATAACATAAAAACTATAAAAGATTTATTATATTTTTTCCCTTATAGATATGAAGATTTAAGTAGGGTTACAAAGATAAAAGATTTAAAGATAGATGAAAATGCAGTTATTATAGGAAGGATTAAAAATTTAAGAGTTTTTCCCTCTCCAAAAAGAAGAATGATTTTGGTTCAAGGAATTGTTGAAGATGATACTGGAAGTTTAAAGGTTTTATGGTTTAATCAAGCATATATTGGGAAAGTTTTAAGTGGTGGCCCATATCTTTTATTATATGGAAAGGTTGTTAAAAATAGGTATGGATTGCATCTTTCAAATCCAGAATTTAAAATATTAGCAAAGATACCAAAGGCTCCATTAGAAAAATTATTTAAACCTGAGATTGTTCCTGTTTATAGAGAGATATCTGGTATTCCTTCAAGCTTTATAAGAAAAATTATTCAAGAGATAATAGAAAAATTTGAAATAGAAAAGTTAAAAGATCCATTACCAGATTTTATAAAAGATAAAGCAAATATTTTATCTCTAAAAGATGCTTTAATAAACATTCATAAACCAAAAGATCTAAAGATAATTGAAGGAGCACAAAAAAGATTTTTGTTCGAAGAAATTTTTTGTATTCAACTAAAAACATTGCAAGAAAAAATTTTGTTAAAAATTGAAAAATCCCCAATTATAAAAAGTGATAATAAATTAATAGATGAATTTTTGGAAAGATTAAATATAAAGTTAACATCTGCGCAAAATGAGGTTTTAAATGAAATATTAAAAGATTTTGAAAGCCCATATCCTATGAATAGATTATTACAAGGAGAAACAGGAGCAGGAAAAACATTGATAGCAGAAATTTTATCTTTGCTAACTGTAAATAGCGGATACAATGTTATTTTTATGGCTCCTACAGAAGTATTAGCAGATCAACATTTTAATAGGTTTTTGTTAGATTTTTCTCATCTAGATTATGGAATAGGATTAATGATTAAAAATTTTGGTTATTATGGATTAAGAGGATATAAAGTTAAAAAAAGTAAGGAGGGAATAATAAGATTAATTAAACAAGGTAAGATTCAAATTTTAATAGGAACACATAGCTTAATAGAGACAAAAACTCCATTTCCAAATATAGGATTAGTAGTAATAGATGAACAGCAAAGATTTGGAGTAAAACAAAGAAAAAAATTATTAGAACAAACATCTGACGGAGGACAATCTTATTTACCCCATTTATTAACAATGACAGCAACCCCTATACCAAGAACATTAGCATTAACTTTTTATAGTGATTTGGATATATCGATATTAAAAGAAAAACCTCCTGGAAGAAAAGATGTTAAAACTTTTGTTGTTAAAAAAGAAAACATAGAAAGTGTTTGGAAATTTGTAAGAAAAGAGCTTGAAAAAAATCATCAAGTTTTTGTAATTTGCCCAAGAATAGAACCAACAGAAAATTCTGAAATAAAAGCAGTAAAAGAAGAATTTGAAAAGATTAAAAAGATATTTCCTGATTTTGAAGTTGAAATGTTGCATGGAAGAATAAAATCTATAGAAAAAGAAAAGATTTTGAAAAGATTGCAAAATAATGAGATAAAAATATTGGTTGCTTCTTCTGTTATTGAGGTTGGGATTGATTTACCATTAGCAACTGTTATCATAATATTAGGAGCAGAAAGATTTGGATTATCTCAACTTCATCAATTAAGAGGAAGGGTTGGAAGATCTATATATGAAAGCTATTGCTTTTTAATACCAGAAAAATATTCTCCTCTTGCTTGGAAAAGATTAAAAATTTTAGAAGAATCGCAAGATGCTTTTTATATATCTGAAAAAGATTTAGAATTAAGAGGGCCAGGAGAATTTTTAGGAGAAAAACAATCTGGTATACCAGATTTAGCAATGCAAGCTATAAGAAATATTGAATTAGTTAACTTAGCAAAAAATTTAGCAAATGAATTAATATCAAAAAATCCAAACTTAGAAGGTTATCCATTATTAAGAAGAAGAATAGAAAAAATAGGAGAAATTATTATAAGCTAAAATAATTATTCTTTTTTAACTCTTTTAATGATTCTTCTATATTTTAATAATTGTGAGATTAAATATGCATCATCTTCATTTGTTAATATGTTTATTAAAAAATATTTTAAAATAATGATTTTTGAATATTTTAATTTTTTATCTTATAAAGCAACAGATGAAAAAATATTTTTCACTGATTAGCTGAAAATTTTTATCTTCTAAAATTTTATCAAAGGTTAAAAAATCCTTTAAAATTCGTTATTTTTTAATATTTTTATTCTTTTTTAACTCTTTTAATGATTCTTCTATAAGGTCTTTAAACATTGGGGGTGGGTTTAATTTTAACGTAATCTCGTATTCTTTGATCGCATCTTCATATCTTCCTAACTTTTTAAAAATTTCAGCAAGGAGGCGATGGGGTTGCCAATAATTAGGGCTCATTTCTATTAGTTTTTTAGATTCTTCAATGGCTTTATCATATTCTTCTAAATCAAATAAAAACGGAACAAAATTTGAAAGCACACCAAATTCATAGCTTTTAGGTTTTCTTATAGTTTTTTCAATCTCTTCAATCTCTTCTTCTTCAACCTTAGCTTCTATCTCTAACCATTTATCATATGGATGAATAAGGGCCTTAGATATATCAGCAACATATTCTTTATCTTTAATTCTAAAAAATAATACTATATGTCCTGGAAGAGTAATAGTACCTACAGGATAACATAATTTAGATAAAATTTTTCCAAGGCAAGATACATAATTTGAGCAATTCACCTCTAATGTATAACAATCCCCTGGCAAGCTTCCAAATTCTTTTTTATATTCTTCTATCACTTTTAAAAATTCATCTTTTAATCTTTTATCTGGTTTAAAGATTAAGGAGTAGGCGACTCGGGTGGCTCTATTAAGTATAAAAAAATTTTTTAATTCATCAGGTAATTTTTTCATAAATTCTTCTGTTTTATTCTCTAAAAATCTTTGTACTATATAATGAGCCTGAAGTGCTATTTCATATTCAATCTTTGCTTTTTCTTCCTCATCAAGATTTTTAAACCATTTTTCATTTCTAAAATTTAGACTTTCAATTTCTTCTAATTTTTGTGGATTATATACTAAATATTGAATCTTTTTTATTAAATTTGAGAATTCTTTCTCTAAATCCTTTTTTGGAAACCGCTCTTTCATTCTAATATTATATCACTTCTTCTTTTTAAATATTATCTTTATTATATTTGGGATTTTTAAAAATTCCTGTATAAATGTTGTTGATTCTAAAACTATTAATGATTTTAATTTTTTAATTTGCTCTAAAAATTCTGGTAGCAAAGATCTATAAACAATCCTTGGTTCTTCTACAAAAATAATAAATAGAAAACCGCAAATCATTCTTAATATTCCAGAAATAAAAGCCAATAGCATAATTGGGTTTATATAACTATTTTGCATAACATTTAATAAACCACTACCAATTTGTGTTCCTATAACTATTGATAAACCATATAAGATATTTGAATAAGAAAAACATAATCCTCTTTTTGGAGGGCTTACAGTAAGATAAAAGAAATTATTTGTTGTTAAACCAAAGGCTGCCCAACTAAACCCACTAAAAAAATTAACAAGCAGAAGATAATAAAAAGATTGTAGTGGTGAGAGAAAAATTGTTGGGAACCATAACAAAGAAACAAGTGATACTAAGATTGATGAGAATTTTAAAATGCTTGTATTACTAAATTTATCAGATAATCTTCCCCATAAAGGATAGAAGATAAAAAATGCTATGGAAGTTGAAACATTTAGCAATATATATTGAGTATAAGAAAATTTTAAATATTTAAATATGTAAAGATTGAAATATGGAGCAACCACATTAACAGAAAAATTCATAAAAGATAATAATATAACAAATCTTCCAAAGTTTGTCTTTGGCAGTCTCTTTATAAAACTTATAAATGAAAAATATTGTTCTTTTTCAAGTTTAAATTTTGGCTCATATTGTTTTAAAAGAAAGCTTCTTCCTATTAATCTAAAAATTAGAGCAAGGAAAAATATAATAGAAAAACCTAAAAAAACGAAATTTTTATCTAAAAATTTAAAGGCATCTAAAATAAAACCTGCAACTACTATTGAGATTATGCTTATTATTGTTCCAATAGCATTTCTCATCCCAAAATAATTTCCTAATTCCTCTTCTTTAACTAAATCACCCATCCAACTAACCCATGCTGGCCCACCTAATCCTCCAAAAAATACATAAAATGCATAAGAGAATATTAAAAATGTTGGGGCAAAAACAAATCCTTTTAAATATAAATAACCAGAAAAAATTATTGGTAGCCACATTAAGGCTTGAAATAGAGTTGAAAAAGATAGGATATTTTTCCTTGAAACTTTATTCATAACCCTTGACCCAATAATTTGAGAAAACGGAGAGAATAGATTTGGTAATGATGTTAAAAGACCAATTTGATATGGTTTTGCATTCATTGCAATTATATAAGGAGAGACAAAATTATCACCAAATCCTAACATAGCACTTGTAGCAGCGCATTCTTTTAAACTATTATCTAAAGATTCTTTTCTTATTTTTTCTTCCATCTTCCTAAGATTTTTTCTTTAAATTTTAAAAATTTATCCTCTTTTATGCTTTTTCTAATTTCTCTCATTAAATTCATAATCCAAAAAATATTATGTTCTGTTAAAAGCATTATTCCATAAATCTCTTTCTCTTTAATTAAATGTGTTAAATAACCTTTTGAAAAATTTTTGCAAACTCTACATCTACAATTTTTATCAATCGGATCTTTATCTTTTAAATATTTACTTGATTTTAAATGAATCAAACCATCATAAGTAAAACAAGTACCATGTCTTGCTAATCTTGTTGGTATAACACAATCAAATAAATCTATTCCTCTTTCAACTGCTTCAAAAATATCATCTATTTCTCCAATCCCCAATAAATGTCTTGGTTTATTTTCATCTAATAATGGTATAACCCATTCTAAAATTTTATGCATATCTTTTTTAGATTTACCTAATGATCCTCCTATACCAAATCCGAAAAATGGTAATGAGTTTATAAATTTTGCAGATTCTTCTCTTAAATCTTTATATTCTCCTCCTTGAACTATCCCAAACATTACTTGATTTTTTGATTTAAATTTTTTTAAACACCTTAAAGCCCAATTGTGAGTCCTTAACAATGCTCTTTTTGTATATTCATAATCTGATAATGGAGATGTGCATTCATCAAAAGCAAAGATAATATCAGCATTAAGTATTTTTTGTATTTTAATTGATAATTCTGGTGTGAAAAATAGCCTTCTTCCATCATATGGTGACATAAATTCAATCCCTTCATCATAAATTTTTATTAAACTTTTCTTTGCAGACTTTTTCGGACTTAACACGGACTCTTTCGGACTTAACACGGACTGTTCGGACATATTTTCTGCATAGTTCTGCGTTTTCTTCTGTAAATTCTGCGTCTCATATGGAAAAATATCTCCTATCTTCCCTACCCCATGCTCTAATCCAAATCCTAAACTAAAAACTTGAAAACCTCCACTATCTGTCATTAATGGATAATTTATATTTAAAAATTTATGAAGACCGCCAAATTTTTCAACAATTTTATATCTATCATTATAGAAAAAATGAAAAGTATTAATCATAAAAATCTCTGCTCCAAATTTATAAGCCAAATCAAAATCTAATCCACGAATAGCACCCTTAGTAGCAACAGGAACAAGTGTTGGGGTATGCACAGTCCCATGGGGCGTTTTTAATATTCCAATCCTTGCTCTTGTTCTTTTATCCCTTTTAACAATATTAAATCCAAACTCCATTTATCTAAATTGTTTTATTCTTTTTATTATAAATTAAAATGCAAATCTTTATATAGCAATGGATACACGCGGACAAGACACGGACTTTTTCGGACTTAGCACAGACTGTTCGGACGTTTTGTTTTGTCTGTGCCCTGTCCGTGTAGATCCGCCCCTTGCTACTTCAGAGATACAGGACGGATTTTCGCGGATTTATTCGTGATTAATTCGTGTAATTTATTCGATCACAATTCGTATATAATTTAATTGATGGAGAATATTAAAGAGCAAAAGGTTAAAAATTTGGTTGAAAGGGTGCCGTCTGTTGTTTTTGATATTTTAAAAAAATTATTAGAATCTGGTTATCAAGCTTATATTGTAGGAGGTTGTGTAAGGGATTTATTATTGAAAAGAAAAGCAAAAGATTGGGATATAACAACAAATGCAAAACCAGAAGAGATACAAAAGATCTTTCCTAATTCTTTTTATGAAAATAGATTTGGAACTGTTGGAGTAAAGACTGGGCTTGAAGATCCTACATTATCTGTTATTGAAATTACAACATTTAGGATAGAGGGGAAATATTTTGATTTTAGGCATCCTGAAGAAGTTAAGTTTGCAGATAAGATAGAAGATGATTTGAAAAGAAGAGATTTTACTATAAATGCTATGGCTGTTGATATAAATGGAAAAATTATTGATCTATTTGATGGGTTAAAGGATTTAAAAAAGAAGATTATAAGAACTGTTGGTAATCCTGAAGAAAGGTTTAATGAAGATGCTTTAAGAATGATGAGGGCGATAAGATTAGCATGTGAACTTGATTTTAAGATAGATGATAAAACATTTGAAGCTATAAAAAATAATGCAAGCCTTATTCAGCTTATATCTAAAGAAAGGATAAGGGATGAGTTTGTAAAGATAATAATGTCAAAAAATGGAGTGGATGGTATTGAGCTTTTAAGAAAGAGTAATTTATTAATTGAAATTATTCCAGAGTTATTGCAAGGGTATAATGTTATGCAAAATAAGCACCATAAATATGATGTTTATACTCATTCTTTAAAATCTTTAGAATATGCTATAAATAAAAATTTTCCATTAGAGATAAGATTGGCTGCTTTATTCCATGATATAGCAAAACCATTAACAAAGCAAGGAGAGGGACCAGATTGTACTTTTTATAATCATGAAATTCTTGGAGCAAAAATGACTAAAAACATATTGGATAGATTAAGGTTTCCTAAAAAAGTTATTAATAAAGTTTATCATTTAGTAAGACATCATATGTTTTATTTGGATATTGAAATAGTTACAATGTCTGCTGTTAGAAGATTGGCTAAAAGATTGGGAGTTGAAAATTTAGAAGATTTCTTTAAGTTAAGGCAGGCTGATAGAATTGGTTCTGGGGTCCCAAAAGCATTCCCATTTAGATTAAAATATTTGAAATATTTAATACATAAAGCGCAATTAGAGCCAATAACACCAAAAATGTTAAAGGTGAATGGATATGATGTTATGAAAATTTTGAATATATCTTCTGGGCCAAGGGTTGGTTTTATTTTAAAAGCTTTATTAAATGAAGTGATTGATGATATTAAAAAAAATAATAGAGATTATTTATTAAAAAGAATAGAAGAGCTAGGGAAACTATCTGATGAGGAATTAAAAAACTTAGCATTGGAAGGAGAAGAAAAAATTAAAAAAATTGAAGAAGAAACTGATAAAAAATTAAAAAAAGAG
>JBMFMO010000016.1:0-12219 GCA_049970635.1 Minisyncoccia bacterium
GGTAAAATTTTATCTTTTTTGTTCGCAAATTTTATGTTATAATTCTTTTATGAAAAAGAAATTGCTACAATATACAGCTATTTTTGAGAAAAATGAAGATGGTGGATATACAGTTATTGTACCTGCTTTACCTGGACTTGTTACTGAAGGAAAGAATTTAGAAGAAGCAAAAAAGATGGTTGAAAATTTAAAGTATAATTTGATAAAATTAAAAGGGTCGAATTAAGATAATATATTATTAAATATATTATGAAAGGCTATTTTGATAATATTGAAAAAGTAACCAAAGAAAATAATAATTTTCGAAAGGTTTTATATACTGGTCGGTACATGCAACTTGTAGTGATGTCTTTAAGGCCCAATGAAGAAATAGGCGAAGAAGTACATGGGCTTGATCAATTTTTAAGAGTCGAAGAAGGAGAAGGTAGGGCGATTGTTGATGACCAAGTTTATGAAATTAGAGATGGGAGTGCAATTATTGTACCAGCTGGGACAAAACATAATATTATAAATACCTCTTCGGAAAAACCCTTGAAATTATATACTATCTATGCCATACCAAATCATCGAGATGGTGTAATCCATACTACCAAAGAGGAGGCAATATCTGATAATGAACATTTTGATGGCAAAACCACAGAGTGAATTATGGAGTGTAAAAGGGAGAAAAATTTAAAAGATTGTCCTTGTACATGGAAATCATGCGAAAGAAGAGGAGTTTGTTGTGAATGTTTAAGGTATCATTTATCTCGAGGAGAAGTTCCTGCTTGTTTCTTTTCTAAGGAAGCTGAGAAAACTTATGATAGATCAATAGAAAATTTTATAAAAGATTGGGAAAGCCGAAAGAAATAATTTATTCTTTTATTTTTCTTGATATGAAATAGTATTTTGTGATTTCTATTAAGAAAAGATTTAAGATTCCAAAAGATATTATTATTATCCAGCTATTAAAATTTAATGGAACTGTTTTTAATAAAAAATTAAGTGGTTTTAGATATATTCCTGCTAATAGAGTTAATATAGAAAATATCCATCCTAAAATTAAAAATTTATTATCAAAGATATTTATATGCCAAATATTTTTATTTAAGTTTTTGCATGAAAAAATATAAAAAATCATATCAATAACAAGCATAGCAAAGATTATTGTTCTTAAATAATCAAGTTCATACTCTTTAAATATCAAATAAAATGTTAATCCTACTAAAATAATATTACTAATAAATCCAATTATAAAAATCAAGGCTTTCATCTCTTTTGTAAATAAATTTTTAACTTTATATCTCCTTCTTAAAACATCTTCTTCTTTTTTCTCAAATCCCAATGCTAATGCTGGAAAGCTATCTTCAATTAAATTTGCCCATAAAATTTGTGCTGCTGTTATTGGAAGATGAATATTTGCTAAAATACTAACACCAATTAAAATTAACTCTGTAAATGAATTTGCTAAAAAATAAACTATAACTTTTCTAATATTATCTAAAATTCTTCTTCCTTCTTCTATCGCTGATACAATAATTGAAAAACTATCATTTAACAAAATTAAATCAGATGCTTCTTTTGCTACATCTATTGCTGAACCTAATGCAACTCCTATATCAGCTTTTTTTAATGCAATAGCATCATTAACACCATCTCCTGTCATAGCAATCACTTCTCCTCTTTTTTGAAATGCAGAGACTATTTTTAATTTATGCCTTGGTTCAACTCTTGCATAGATTTTTATCTTACCTAAAATTTTTTCAAATTCTTCATCAGAAAGTTTATCTAGATCTTTACCTTCTAAAATATTTTCTTCATTAATTTCTAATCCCAACTCCTCTCCTATTTTCTTTGCTGTTAACCTATGATCTCCTGTTACAATAATAATATTTAATCCAGCATCTTTACAAATATTCATCGTTTCTTTAACATCTTTCCTAATCGGATCTTTTAATGCTATTAATCCAAGAAAATTTAAATTACTTATATCTTTAATATCTTCTAATTCTTTTGTTGCAACCCCAACTACTCTTAATCCTTCTTTTGCAAGATTTTCAAATTCTTTTAACCATTTTTCTTTCTCTTCTAAATTTGAGATATCTAAAATCTTTTCAGGAGCACCAATTAAATACAAAATATTTTTATCACCTTCTTTATATATAGCTCCAGAAAATTTTTTAATAGAATCAAAAGGAATCTCAAAAATTTTATTTTTTTCAAAATTTCTTTTATTAATTCCCTTCTCTAATCCTTTTTCAACTATAGCTTTTTCTGTTGGGCTTCCTCTTATAATAAAATTTTTATCATCTATCTTTTCTAAAAATGCACAAGATGCTAAAACTGCTGCTTTTATAGTTAAATATTCATCACCTATAATCTTTATAGCTTTCATTTTTCCTTCTGTTAATGTTCCTGTTTTATCTGTAGCAATAATTGTAGCATTTCCTAATGTCTCAGCAGCAGATAATTTTCTTACTAATCCTTTTCTATCCAAAATTCTCTTCATTCCTAATACTAAAATTACTGTTATAGCAATTGGCAAGCCTTCTGGAATTCCAGCAACCGAAACAGCAACAGATATTATAAACATCTCTAAAATATTATGTTTATTTATTATTCCTAATATAAAGATTAAAATAGTTAAAGATAAAATTATTATCCCTAAAGTTTTAGAAAGGTTTTCAACTATTTTTTGATATGGAGTTTTTTCTTTCTTTGTCTTTTTTAAAATCTCTGATATCTTACCTATTTCTGTATTAATTCCTGTTTCAGTTACAATAGCCATTCCTCTACCATCCTCAACAATTGTTCCCATATAAACCATATTTTCTCTATCAGCTAATATAGTATCTTTTGGTAAGGGCTCTATCTTTTTTTCTGAGGGTTCTGATTCACCAGTTAAAATACTTTCATTTATTTTTAGATTAAAAGACTCAATTACTCTTCCATCTGCTGGAACTTTATCTCCTAAATTTAAAAGAATAATATCTCCTGGAACCAATTTTTCTGAATCAATTATCTTTAATTCTCCATCTCTTAAAACTTTTGCTTCTTCTTTTACAACCTTTTTTAAAGAAAGCAAGGTTTTCTCAGCTTTATATTCTTGGAAAAATCCTATTATTGTATTTATAAAAACAGCTAAAAATATAATAATAGAATCTGAATAATCTTTTAAAAATATAGTTATTATTCCTGCTATGACTAAAATATAGATTAATGGGCTTTTAAATTGATTTAAAAATATCTTCAAAGAAGCTAATTTTTCTTCTTCTGAAATCCTGTTTAAACCAAACTTTTTTAATCTATCTTCTGCTTCTTTTTCACTCAATCCATTTTCTAAATCACTATCAAGGATTTTTACTATTTCTTTTATATCTAAGCTATGCCATAGATTTTTATCCATTATTAAATTTTACAATATAATTAAACTATGGAAAGAAAAGAGAGGGGTTTAAGATTTTTCGATTTTAAAACAGCTATAAATTTTATCTATCCAGATATTAAAAAGATAGAAGAATTAAATGATTTATTAATAATTGATATCGATGGGGTTTTATTAAAACTTGATATTAAAACATTCTTAAGGGGTTTATATCTATTATTATTTAACAAAAAGAAGTTTAAAGAATATTTGAAAGATAAAAAGATACCATTAAGCTGTTTATTAAAGATAAAAAGATTGGTTAATAAAGGAGCGAAGATTATTCTTCTAACTAGCAGATATTTAAATAAAGATAGGGATTATTTTCCTTTTATATCTGAAAAAACCAAAGAAAAATTTAAAAAAGCAGGAATTGATATAATAAGTCTTCAAAAATATAAGATAGAGCTTAAAATACCAGAAGAAATTTTAGATGCTATTAAAGAAAAAGATAGGGTTTTTTATCTTGGTTCAGGAATTTTCGATAAAAGGTTGTTTAAAAGATTAAAGAATGAAATAAAAGATAAAAAGATGGATTATTTTGATATAGGTTTTGCTAAAATAATTTAAAATGGAAAATTTTGTTTTAGTAGGAATTGTAAAAAATAGTGATGGGAAGGTTTTAATAGTTAAAAGAAAAAAGATAGAAAAATCAGAAGATGGTGCTTTATTAACTTGGGTATTTCCTGGAGGAAGACAAAAAATTGGAGAAACAAGAGAAGAAGCACTAGAAAGAGAAATTTTAGAAGAAACTGGATATAAGGTTAAAGCTATAAGACAAATATCAATAAGAATCCATCCTCAATTTTTAAAGATAATTTGTTATTATTTATGTGAATTAGAAAATGAAGAACAGATACAAAATCCACAAGAAGATGAAGAGATAGAAGAAATAAAATGGGTTTATCCTAATGAACTAAAAAATTATTTTACAACAGACATAGATCCAAATGTAATGAAGGAATTAGGAATAGATTAATATGCTCTTCTTATTCTTATAGTGGTGTGAATAGAGATAATTTTCATGATATTAAAAAATATAGAAAAATAAATAATTTTTTAGTATATAATGATAATTGTTTATTGTTTAATAAAGATTTGATCCTCAGAAGATTTTTCGCTCCTGCTGACAGAAAATTTTTCCAATCATCAGATTATAAGGAAATATTAAATAATCATTATTTTAACAATAATTTTAATATTAATTAATAATTATCAATAAGAAGATGTGAAAGGATTAGGAATAGATTAATATGCTCTTCTTACTGGTGGTGGGAAGTGTTGATCAATATCTCTTGGAAGAATAAATAGATATTTCAATTCCTCTCTTGCTGGTCCATAAGGTGTATAATTCCATAAAATCCACAAATCCATAACCCTACCCCAAGTGAATGTATCGCCTCCATATATTTTAGAACATATTGCAATAGATGGAGATAGGTTTTGTGCATCAAAAGGAAGAGAAATATTACAACCCATAGTAGGAAGATTCATCTTACCAGTATATTGGATTGTTTTATTGAAGTCCCATTTAGCTACTAAATATCCCCATTCTGATGGATGACCAAATTTTTCAATTAAGCTATTTAAATCTCTTGGGCATTGACCATCGCAACTTTTAACTATCTCTATTCTTCTTCCATTTGGATGCTGTAAACCTACATGAATTCCATCAAAATTTTTTGTGAATGATGTAAAGTATACACTCACTTCTTTTGTTGTTGTAGATGGGTAAAAAACAATTGCTGGGTATCCTTCAACTCCAACCGTTGCCCATGAATGTGTTCTTGGATAATATGGAAGATGAATCTTATAAGTTGTGGCATCACTTCCTGATTTTTCATACTCTATTCCTACTGGCTTTACTGTATTAAATCCTAATATTAAATTGTAATAATTGTATGGATAATCAACATCTTGATAATCTCTTGTTGTTGCTATAAATTCAATTGTATGTGTTCCATTAATTTTACCAGCAGATAATGTTATAGGAATATTCATTTGCCAATCACCTAATTGAGAAGCCTTTGTATAACCATCAACAATAATATCAACATTTTTTATCATCTTACTTTTTATTGGATTTTTTTGATCATAGCTCCAGAGGTAATTGTATTGAACAAATGTTAGTTCAAATGGAATATCTTTATCTTCAGGATATCCTGAATTTACAAATTGGAATTCTGCTATCTTTGTTGTTGTATTACCATATAATATTGGGGTTAATGCTTTTTGTATTCTTAATATTTGAGTATTAGGTCTTGGCACGGGTTGAACAATGCTAAAATTAGAATCTGATCTATCACCTACATAAACATAATAACCATCAGCTGCTTTTTTATAAGCAATAATATGAAGCTGGAAGGATTCTATAGGCGGAGTTGATGTAGAAATTGGTGCAAATTTTTCCAATACCTCAGCTGATAATAATCTTTTATTAACTAAATCTTTTAATAAAGATGAAATTTTCTTAAAGGTATAACCTCTTTCTCCCAAAGCCTTAGGTTCACATTCTAAGTTATTTAAATTAACCTTCCAATCATAAGATGTGTAGTTGGTTGGAAGATCAGCAATTTTGGCTCTGCACCACTCATAATCAGAAGAGGTTCCATAAAGCCATAAACCTAATCTGTATCCCATCCAAGGCCGAGGTAGGTTTCCGCTTTCCCATTGGATCTTATAAGTTTTACCAATCTCTAATTTTTCTCCGCCATTTGGAGTAATAATCTTTATATTAGGAGTAGTCCAGGGGCTTGATACAATTGAAATATCAACTGTGCTTGAAGCTAATAAGGTTTTCCCGGCTTTTGGCTTCCAACAATCTGCGTATATTCCTAATGTTTTAGATTTCAATAGGTCCTCAAGTGGTATGATTGGAATAGCAGATTCTTCAGAGTAGAAAAATAGCTGAGGAACAAACCAATAATAATTACCATTTCTATCTTTTGATTTTTTTATCAAGTATTGTTCCACTTTTCCTTTTACTAACCTTAAACTTATATTACATTCATAGTCAGTTGGAAGGTTGCTTTCCCAACTTATTAGATGACCTTTTCCAGCATATAATGTTGAACCTGGTTCAGGAGTTATTATTTTTATGTATGGTTTTGGAGTTGGTTTAATCTTAAATGGAGCTGAAATAGCATCTGTTATCCAAGATTCATATGTTACTGGAACTCGAGATTTTATAACTATATAATTAAGTTGATTAATAGTTGAGGTTGATATTATACAGCCTGTCTTATCTTCATAAAAATTTTTGATTATTATTTTTCCGCTATTCCATAAGTTTTTATCAGTATAAAAATTTAATGGTATGTCACCAGCTTTGCCCTGAATGCATTTTCTCGGAAAGGGTTCTAATACTTCTTTCTCATAATGCCATAGCGTTACTGAAATAAGTTTTTTATCTGGCAAATTGCTACTCTCACTTGTTTCTATCTCTTCCCATTTAGGAACTTGGGTTGGATCAAATGTTATTGTAATTTCTTTATCTTGATCAACTACTTCTGGAATATTAGCATATGTTCTTGCATCTAATAGATTCCTTAGAAAATTTGAAGCGCTTTCAAGATCTATTTTGCCCTTCCTTAAGAAATCAGCAGTTTTAATAATCCAATCTCTTTGAAAGTTTTGGAAAGGACTAGCTGCACCAGCGCTTTTTGTGATATTAATAAAAGAAAGAGATAAGATAAGGGCTCCAAGAGCCAAAAGTATTATTGTATATCTTTTCATTTTAATAATTTAATTAATTTGACCTTTATTATAAAATTGTAAAAAAATTTTTTAAAGTCAAATTTTATTTTCTCTTATAAATTCCGACTAATTCTCCTTTTTCTAAAATATGGTTTTTCATTGCTTTTTCTAAATCTTTCTTACTTGAGTTTTTATCTAAATTTAATGTTGTATCTAATGCATAAATTTTAAAATAATAGTGATGGGTTCCTGAAGGAGGGCAAGGACCACCATAAGAATTTCTCCCAAAATCATTTCTTCCAACAATTGCTCCTTCTGGAACTGAATTTTCTTCAATAAAAGTAGTTTTTGGATCAATATTCCAAACTATCCAATGGGTAAATATTCCAAATGGTGCGTCAGGATCATCAACAATTAAAACTAAGCTCTTTGCATCTTCTGGGATATCTGAAAATTTTAAAGGAGGATTGATATCTTCACCATCACAAGTATATTTTGATGGGATCTCTTTATTATTTTCAAATGCTGGGCTTTCTATCTTCATTTTTTTCTCTTCTGTTAATTTGGTTGATGTTATTTCTTGAATTGGTGTTTTTTGATATCTTATTGTCTTTTTCGAAATTTTAAATCCTATTAAAATTATAAATATGATTATCAAAAAAATTATTAAAATGTAAAATCTTTTCATTAATAAAATTATAATAAAAAATGTTTAAAGAAAAAATTTTAGAGATTGTGAAAAAAATACCCTATGGAAGATTTTTGACTTATAAAGAGGTTGCTAAAAAAGCAGGAAACGAAAATGCTTTTAGAGCTGTTGGGAATATATTAAAAAATAGTAAAAATTTGCCATGCTATAGGGTTGTAAGGTCTGATTATACAATCGGTGGATATTTGGGAAGGAAAGATTTAGAATGGTTAAAATTAGCTTTGCTTTTAAAAGAAGGAAATATTTGCGTTATGCCGACTGATACTATTTATGGTATATGTTGTTCTATATTTAATAAAAAATCTATTGAAAAAGTTTATAAGTTAAGAAAAAGGGATAAGAATAAGCCAAGTATTATATTAATCTCTTCTTTGAATGATTTAAAAATTTTTAAGATTAGATTGGATAAAAACGAAAAGAATCTATTAAAAAAATTGTGGCCATCAAAAATTAGCGTTGTTCTTCCCTGCCCTTATAAAAAATTTTCTTATCTGCATAGAGGTAAGAAAACATTGGCATTTAGAATTCCAAAATCAAAAGAATTGATAAAAATCCTAAAGATATCTGGTCCATTAATAGCTCCAAGCGCAAATATTGAAGGGGAAAAACCAGCAGAAACAATAAAAGAGGCTAAAAAATATTTTGGAAACAATGTTTTGTATTATAATAAAGGAAGAATAATAGGCAAACCATCAACAATAATAAGTTTTAAAAATGGGAAAATTTATATATTAAGAAAAGGAGCAGATTTTGGAAAATTAAAAAAATTTATTATAATTAGACAATGAAGAAAGAAAATATTTTTTTAATTTTAGGTATAATAGTGATTGTATCTTTATTTTTTATTGGAGCTCATAATAAGCAAAAGCAAAAAATTTTAACTCCAGCAAATTTAAATTTCCAAACTAAAGAGGTACCAATAAAAGTAGAAGAAATAAATCCAAAAGATTTAAATATTTCTAAATTAAAAGAAAGTACGAACAATCTTGATAACTTTGCAAAATGTTTAAGAGAAAAAGGAGTGGAATTATATGTTTTAAAAACTTGTCCTCATTGTGCCCATCAAAAAGAAATGTTTGGTAGTTCTTTAAAATATTTAAATTATATTGAATGTTCTGAAAATATGGAGATTTGCAATCAAAAACAGATTGAAGCTGTACCAACATGGATTTTGCCAAATGGAGAAAGATTATTAGGAGTTCAACCGCTTGAAATATTATCTCAAAAAACAGGTTGCAAACTTAAATAATGATTCTAGTTACAAATTGGAAGATGAATCCTTTATCTTTAAAAGAGGCAGAGAGATTATTAAATTCATATAGAAAATTTAAAGATGCAAAGATTCTTATCGCACCCCCATTTGTATTCTTATATCCATTAATAAAAAAATATTCTAAATATTTTGATTTTGGTGCTCAAAATATATATTATGAAGAAAAAGGGGCTTTTACAGGAGAAATATCGGCTAAAATGTTAAAAAATATTGGTTGTAAATTTGTCATTATTAATCATTCTGAAAGAAGAAAATTTGGAGAGGATTTAAAAATTGCAAACAAAAAGATTTTTTCTGCATTGAAAAATGGTTTAGATGTTTTTCTATGTTTCGGAGAAGATAAAATAATAAAAGATAAAGATGAATTAAAAAAATATTGGGATAAAGAAAGTAAAATTTTATTAAAAAATGTTCCATTAAATAGCAAAAAGATATATTTTGTTTATGAACCAAGCTGGGCAATAAGCACTCAAAACATTGGTCCTGCACCAAGAGATTTAATCTTATATTTTTTAGATTGGTACTATAAAAGATTTAAATTTAAAATTTTATATGGTGGCTCAGTTTCTCCAGAAAATATCAAAAACTATTTAGATTTAAAATTAAATGGATTTTTAATCGGCTCCCAAAGTTTAAATATCAAAAACTTCAGAAAAATTTTAAAATTAGTTTATAATTAATTATTATGGCAGAGAAAAAGGGTGCAGGAGCAGCAAAAGCACAAAGAGATTCAGAAAGCAAAAGATTGGGTGTTAAAAGATTTGATGGTCAATTTGTAAAATGTGGAGAAGTTTTAGTTAGGCAAAGAGGGACAAAATTTTTGCCAGGTAAAAATGTTGCTATTGGAGATGATGATACTTTATATAGTAAAATTAGTGGGATCGTTAAATTTAAAACAAAAAGAGTGAAAGGATTTAATAACAAAGGTAAATGGAAAAAAATTGTTGAGGTTATTCCTGTTGATTAAACATCTATTATAAACTCGCTTATATATTTATCATCTTCCTTTTCTATCTTTGCCTGGTGATATGTAATTGCTTTTATATCTTTTTTCAAAGATTTATATTCTGTACCATTTAAAATTGCTTCTAATGTTATCTCTTCATTTTTAACTATTTTTATCTCTTTTATATCAAAAACCATCTTCTCAGTATATGTTAAAGATAAAATCTCTGATAAAAAATCAATATAAAGTAAAATTAAATCTTTTGATGAAAGTTCAATATTTTTTTCAATTTTTTTATCTCCTTTTTCTGGATCTAAAAAATTATTTAATGCTTTTAAAGATTCAACAAAAATATCTTCTAAATTATTTCCTTTTATTCTTATCTTTAAATCAGCTGTATGCGGTAAATATTCGTACATTTAACCTAATGGCCAAATTTCTGCATCTTTTAAAATCTTTTTCGCTTTTTCTATCAATTCTTTATTTTCTTCTTTTGGATTGATATAATCTGGATGTAAAATCCATTTTGTTTTT
This sequence comes from Minisyncoccia bacterium, assembly GCA_049970635.1. Classification (GTDB taxonomy): domain Bacteria; phylum Patescibacteriota; class Minisyncoccia; order UBA6257; family HR35; genus JBMFMO01. The sequence continues at coordinate 10,562 of JBMFMO010000016.1, forward strand.
CCATCATTATCAATATAAATAATTGCCTTTCCTATTAATTCTTCTGGCACCTCTTCTTCTCCTTCTATCCCATATTTATCACTTAAATATTCTTCTTTCTCTTCTTTCTTTTTTGGTGGTTTTTCCTTAAATGGAAATGGCATTTTAATCTTTATTAATTTCGACTTTTCTATATTTTATTTTATACTATTTTAATGGATATAAAAAATTTTGAAGGTAAAAAAATTTTAATTTTTGGGTTAGGAATATTGGGTGGTGGTGTTTCAACTGTCAAATGGTTTAGCCAAATTAAGGGGGTTAAATTAAGAATTACTGATTTAAAAGATAAAGAGGGTCTTAAAGAATCATTAAAAAAATTAAAAGGTATAAATGCTAAATATATTTTAGGAAGACATAGAAAAGAAGATATAGATTGGGCTGATGTTATAGTTGTTAATCCTGGAGTTAGTATAAATAATAAGTTTATAAAATATGCATTTAAGAAAAATAAGGTTGTGGTAAATGATCTTTTTATATTTTTTAATTTAGCAAAATCTGATATTATAGCAATAACAGGAACAAGGGGGAAAACTACAACTTCAAATTGGATATTCCATTTTCTAAAAAATCTTAAAGGCAGAAAAGTTTATTTGGGTGGGAATCAGCCTGAAAATCCATTACTAAAAATCTTACCGAAAACAAAGCCTGGCGATATCTCTATCATTGAGGTTTCTTCTTTCCAATTGGAGTTTTGTAATAAAAAAATAGATAAAAATTTTCCAAAATTAGCAATAATAACAAATATTTATAAAGATCATTTAAATAGATATAAAAGTATGAAAGAGTATGTAAGGCAAAAAGTAAATATTTTTTTAAACCAAGGAAAGGATGATTATTTAATCTTAAACAAGGATAATAAATGGACAGATTATATATTGAAATTTAAGCCAAGATCAAAGATTTTATTTTTATCTAAAAATCCTATAAAAAATGATGGGGTATATTTAAAAGATAATTTTATCTACATAAGATTTAATGGTAAAGAGAAGAAAGTTTTAAGTGGAAAAAATTTTATTGAAAAGTATGGAGAGCATAATCTTTATAACCTAATGAACGCTATCTTAGCTGCTTATATATTTGGATTAAAGATAGATAAAATAAGAAAACTTATTAATTCCCTACCCCAAGTTAGATTTAGGCAAGAAATTGTTTATAAAGATAAAAATTTTACGATTATAAATGATAGCTCTGCAACAAGCCCAGAAGCAACAATACAAGCAATTGAAAGATTTAAGGATAAAAATTTAATTTTGATAACTGGTGGAACAAATAAAAATTTAGAATTTAAAGAATTAGCAAAAAAAATAAAAAAATATATTAAAAAAGAGAATTTGATTTTGTTAAGTGGAAGTGCAACAAGAGAATTAAAAAAAGAGTTAAAAAAATTAAAATATGATGTAAAATATGAATTTGAAAATTTAAATGAATGTTTAGAAAAAGCTTTGGAAAATAAAAAGGGGGTTATTCTTTTTTCTCCTGCATCCGCATCTTTCGAAAAATTTAAGAATGAATTCGATAGAGGAAGAAAATTTAATAAATTAGTTTATAATATTTTTAGAGCCGCTGATTTACGCGGATAGTGCTAAGAGCCGCTGATTTACGCGGATAGTTTATATAAC
>JBMFMO010000017.1:0-11809 GCA_049970635.1 Minisyncoccia bacterium
CCCGCGGATCTGGGTTCAAATCCCAGTGCCCCCATATCTAACAGGTTCGGCCCCCACATGAATTTGAACCTTTTGTCCTGAATTCTCTAAAATTTTTTCGAAACAAAAAAGCCTGTTAAGAATGTCCCTCGCTATCTCTCCAACTTTTTGCTGTGGTATCTGGGAATTTCCTTACTCTTGGTATATTTTCTGGCAGTTTTTCTGTCGATGTGAAATCTTCTTGAAATTTCAGATATGCTCATTTCATAGCCATATATCTCACAAATCATAATCCAATCCCCCCTATTATAACAAATTTCCACATCTCAAATATGGGTAAAGGGGTAGGAAAATTTAACTCCCATTTACATTTTTATCCAAACCGCTATTTTTACTTTCAATCTTAATTAGGTTATATTTTAACATGGGAGCTAATGGGAAAGCGTATGAAAACTATACCTCCTTTCAATCCTAATAAGGTTCTATTTTAACCCACCCACGTCTCCACCGAACTCCCATCAGGCCTCTTCTTTCAATCCTAATAAGGTTCTATTTTAACTCTGCGATGCCTGGGTATAGAAATCATCTATTTCCCACTTTCAATCCTAATAAGGTTCTATTTTAACTTAATGAAAAGATTAGTCAGCCCTCTAATCCTTACATCCTTTCAATCCTAATAAGGTTCTATTTTAACCTAACATGACAAGAGAATCCCTGTATGACCTGATAAATTTCAATCCTAATAAGGTTCTATTTTAACTTTGCACCCTCATATCCGCTATCTCTGATTTAATGTTCTTTCAATCCTAATAAGGTTCTATTTTAACGTATGGGTGCAGGGTCTACAGGAATTGCTTGTATAAACTTTCAATCCTAATAAGGTTCTATTTTAACTATGTAAGATACTGTCTTTGATGTAAAATTTAATTTCTTTCAATCCTAATAAGGTTCTATTTTAACTTAAACTCAGCCCTGTCACTAGCCCTCACTATTCTACTTTCAATCCTAATAAGGTTCTATTTTAACTCGCCTCCCGCGACGTGGTCCTGACCGGGCCCTCCATACTTTCAATCCTAATAAGGTTCTATTTTAACTTATTGCCCATAACAATAATACTGCTGTTTATACATTCTTTCAATCCTAATAAGGTTCTATTTTAACGAGATTATATAGGGGTATCCCAAACTCCTTCCATAACTTTCAATCCTAATAAGGTTCTATTTTAACTTCATTACATATGGATATAAACTATTAAAGTCATACTTTCAATCCTAATAAGGTTCTATTTTAACATTCAATATATATATCTGTACATCAGTATATTGCGGCTTTCAATCCTAATAAGGTTCTATTTTAACGTAATTATCTTCAATTCCTCAAGCGCGTACATATTCCTTTCAATCCTAATAAGGTTCTATTTTAACGGTGTCAAGCTTGCCGTTGTTGTTATTGTCGTATGACTTTCAATCCTAATAAGGTTCTATTTTAACGAATATTTTGGGTCGTATAATGCGCCATCTGGCATTTTCTTTCAATCCTAATAAGGTTCTATTTTAACGGAGAGTCGGAGGAGGCGGTGCTCGGCAGGGCATTTCTTTCAATCCTAATAAGGTTCTATTTTAACGTATTCCATCGATTGTTGCAAGAGTGCCTATATTATCTTTCAATCCTAATAAGGTTCTATTTTAACCCTTTTTGAATTTTATGTTGATTAAATACTTTTAGACTAAATAATTTTTTAAATTTGTACATTAGGATAGATTTGGAAATTTATATTTAAACATAATGTACATTTAAATACTTCATTAGATAATTATGTTTTCGTAATCTTTAGGATGTCCTAATGTTTTTCTTTTGAACATTTTTTGATCTCTGAATATAAAAATATCTATTACATCAACATCTTGATCTATAATTGATCTTAGCTGGTCGAGTAGCATATTCAATTTTGTTCTTGTTATATCTCCTATAAAAACAGAATTTTCAATTCTAATAAGAAACGGAAGACATTTTTTTCTTACATTGTTAACCCTTTTCTCAGCAATATCATATACTAAAATTATGAAAATCCTACCACCTCCTGGGTTTAAATGGCACATATTTTTTATTTTCTATAATTGCTCTTTCAATTTTATAAAGTTCTAATCTAATAAGGTGTTTATGTGATATTTTTCTCTTAATACTAGAAACATAATATGTTTCTTGTAATTTTTTATCAAATTCCTCTATTATTTTTCTTTTTCCTTTTTCATTCAGGAAAATGCCATTTTCTTCAATAAAATCTTCTTCATTTATTTCTTTTTTCCTTATTAATGTAAAAACTACTGAATGAGAAAAAAGAGGCTTAAATATCTCTGCAATATCTAAAGAAAGGCTATTCCTCCTAAATCCTGGTTCATGTAAGTAACTAATTGTAGGATTTAAATGGGTTGAGAAAATTTCTGATGCAATGGTAGAATACAGTAGCATATTTGTAAAACTTATCATAGCATTTGTATAATTTGTTGGTGGTTTCCTTTCCCTCTTATTTATTTTGAATTTATCTGGTAAAATTTTATCAATTTTTTTAAAATATTCGTTAGCTATGTTACCTTCATAACCCATTAATCCTTCAATGGATTCCATTTTTTTTATTTCATTGTAACTAATACTTATTTTCTCTAGCTTAAATTTTTTTAAAATTTTATTATAATTTTCTGCACATCCAAAAATGAAATCTCTTGCAAATTCAAGTCTTCTTTCTTTATTCAGGTATGCTTCAACTTGTTTAATTAAAACATAGCCACTTTGAATATAATTTTCAGGTAAAATGCTGGTTATGTATTTCCCGTAATAAGAAAATAAGAATAAAGGAATTCCTTTTTCAGAGAGAAGAGATAACACTGAACTTGTTAATGTTGTGTTTCCAATTATTGAAATTGAATCAGCATTTTCAACTGGAATTTCATAGTTTCCATCTTCTTTTATTACAATAATAGTATCATTTGATCTTTGTATTTTTCCTCCAGAAATTATATAATATGGTCTCATATCTTCCCCCAACAAAATTCAACCATGCTACATCCTTTAAAACAATATTTATTTTTCTTTAATGATGGCATATCTGACTCATACATAAACTCTATTTTTTTATAAATGTCTTGAAGCATTTTAATAATTTTATCATTTAATTCTACCTTTTTTATATCTTTGGATCCAAGAAGATGGACATACCCTTCTACTTCATAAATATCATTTCTCTTCAAAAGATACATGTAATGTGCAATTTGAAATAAATCAGCATCTAGTAAGTTCCTTCCTCTTTTATATTCATGTATAATGTATTTTTTACCGATGACTTCAACATAATCGATAATGTTTCTACCTATTTTTATTTGCTTATATCTGTATTTTCTATTTTTATCATTAAGATATTTTCCATTTGCAATAAATTCTGTTCCATCTTTTATTATATCACCATGCAAAGAAAACCATAACCTTCTGTCACAAATCATTGCGTAACTAACATCGATTCCCCTTATATTCTCAGGATTCATAACTTTCATCCTCAGGGATAATTTTTAATCTCTCAGGCCAAGCCGTGTAATATATAAAATTTTGAAGAAACTCTGAAAGTGCTTTAATTTCATTATTTTTAAATTGATTGATAAATTTTAAATTTTCATTTGCTTTTTCTATTAAAACCTCTCTTTCTTTAAACTCTATATCAGAGTATTTGTATTTCATATCGGTCCAAGGAATTCCTTTAACAGAAACATTAAAATCTCTAAAGGATTTTTCTCTGAACCCTGAAACAATATATTTATCTTCTTCATCAATTCTTTCTATTATTTTATTTTTTATGGTCCATAATTTGTCATACTCTGTTATAAATAAATCATTATCATTATTAATACTTTCAACATCTAAAATTTTAACAGTTTCGCTAGATATGATAAAATTCATAAAAGTATCATTATAAAATTTCCACCAATCAGGTATTTCATTACACAACCATCTAGATAAGCCTGAACTTTTACACTCATTTACTTTTTTGAGATTTTTTATAAAATTATCTGTTCGTTTAAAAGATTCGAAATTTTTGTATATATATTTAAAAATTGAAATGTCTGAATTTTTAAGAAGTTGCAATATTTCATAACTAGACATAGGATCAAGATAATTTAGAAATACGCTAAGGTAATAAGCAATGCTATTTTTAATATTAAAATTAATTTTTTTATTTAATAGATCTGAAATTTCATTTATAAAATCATCATAACTTTCAGTTTTAAATGATTCAGAAAATAATTTATTATTAATTATCAATACATATGATTCATTATTGATCCCTCTTCCTATTCTTCCAAAACGCTGTATAAAATTGAAATCATATAATCCAAGTTCCATTATGAAATTTGTATATTCTTTTGGTGGATTAAAACCCTGCTCAATAATATTTGATCCAACAATTATTCTAGGAGGATTATTTTTTAACATTTCTTTTAAAATTTTTAATTCTGGATCATGATAACCTGATAAAAGCTTGATATCATCTTTTTTTATTCCATTTTCAATTAATGCATCCTTTATATCAGATATTGTTTTTATTTTATTAACTATTATAAACCATTTATTAAAGTCATCTTTAATATATTCTTTTACAACTTTTGTAATGATTTTATCGGTAATTACCACATGTATTGGGCCTCTAATCATTACACCATTTTCATCTTTTACAGACTGCACCTTAATAATTTCAAATTTTTTTTCTCCTATGATATTTTTAAATGAATCCAATATATTATAAGGGATAGTAGCAGAACTGTAAACAAATTTTATTTTTTCAAAAAGGGCAAGATTCAATGATAGAATTCTATTCAATTGATCATATGAATAAACGTGAATCTCATCAAATATAATTGATCCAAGACCTCTCAATAAAAGTTCTGTAATTTGGCTACCCTTTTTATGCCCTGCTTTATGCCAATAAAAATTATAAAATATTAAAAAAAGTAATGCAGGATTTGTAATTACTAATTTTTTGTTCTCTAATAAATCCTGTAAAGCATATACAAGAGTTTCTGAATTGAATGTATATCCATTTTTATCTATATATTCAAGTAAATCTTTTTTAGAAAGTTTTGCCAAATTATCTTTATCAAAGTATTTGAGAAATTCATTGTATTTTTCTTCTATTAAAAGATTGTTTGGTAATACCAAAAAAGAAAATGATTGGTATTCATTCAACAATTTAAAGCTAAAGGTTTTTCCAGATCCTGTAGGAGCATCCAAAATGAGAACTCTTTTTTCATTATTTTTATAAAATTCTTTTAATTTATCTTGAAAATCTCTATTTATATACTGAGCCTTTAATTTAAGCTCTATCATATTTTAAACATAACCTCCATATGATTCTTCTATATCTTTCATTGAAACTGGTCCTACTACAAAATATTGAAGTAAAAAGTGCTCGAAGTATGTAAATTCCCTTTTTGATAATCTTTTATAAATTTCATCCTTTTTCAATATATTTTTTATTGTATAAAGATTAATATATGGCTTGATATCTATATTCTCTACTATTTCAATTTTAACCATCCCTGTTTTTCCTGTTCCCAACCGAAGTACTTGTGGCAACTCTAGATGTTCCTTTGAAATCAAAATTGAATAAAAGATATTTCCTGGTTTAATAAATTGCTGAAAGTAAAAATTTTTGTACATTATGCTACCGGTTCTTACTAGAGGATGTACATTTGTACCATTATAATCAATACCCTGCATTGTATTTCTTTTTATAGGTTTCGTGAGCTCAGGTGTACTCTCTCCTTTTCCTATAGAAAAAAATGGTGGCATAGCAACTGTAAACCAAAATTTATAAGGAACTAAATCTTCTTGATATGTAGGATTCCTTTTTCCTGGCTGGAAAAAGTTATCTAATCCAAGTTGATGCAATAATGCATATTTCAGTGCAATATCGCCGATAAAATTAGATGGAAGCATCCCGCTACCAGCCTCAGTGTAATAATAATTTAATGGTGATAAGGTAATGAGACGTAATTTTTGTATATTCATAATCTCAGCTTCTTCCAAAAAATTCTTTCCAATCAGAATCCATCTTTTGTACTATTAACTTGCAGATATTTTTTAAAATATCTTTGTTTTTCATTACTTCTTTTGTTTCTGAAAGAAAATTTTCAATATCATCTTGTATCAATAAATCATCTCCGTATGAATATTTCATTTGTTTAATGACTTCCTCTTCTATGTTATTAGATTTTTTATTCCATAAGGCTTCCATAATTGTGTATGATGAAACAGGTTTGTCAGATTTTGAAAATCCTATTGCTATTACTTTATTTTTAACATTGTCTCCTAATATAGATGTTCTAGCACCATATCTTGTGGTTCCAATAATAGCTATAAGTTGAAGAATTAATAGCTCTTTTGACACATTTTCAAGAGTTACAAAACGTACAAATTTAACTCCTGGTTTTATATACTGTGTGTTATAAATTGCATTAGGCTGAACTTGTCCCTTCTCATCCATAAGAATAGTTCCTGAATCTGATAAAGAGTTATGAACAAGTCTTTCAGTTATTTCTGGAAGAGGTTCAAAACTAAAAGACCAATCATAGTAATTTCTTGAAGCTATTGAAGTTGCTTCTTTATTTTGGCCAGTGCTCGAATCACCAAAAAGCAAACTTATAGGATTTTTTAAAAGATTCTTTTTTTGCACAGCGTTTCTTTCATATTCTTTAGGGATTATTCCATCTATTCGTCTAAGCCAAGAGAGTATGAATGACCTTTCTGCCCCTCTCCATTTGCTTGCTGGGATTACTACTCTTTCATCACCAAAAAATTCTTCAGAAGTAGTCTCTGTAGGCTCATTATTCCTTATTATTAGGTGGGATGTTGTTTCTGATATTATTGCTATTTTTACAAATATTCCGGTGTTTTTTCTCAGGTCTATTTCTTCTATATTTCTTGCTAATAACCCTTTTTCTATTATTTCATCAATTTTGCTCATTTTATCAATCCTCCTTTTTGGAGCTTGAATAATTATATTCTACTATATATTCAAATTCAAAGGCATTTATTAAATAAGATCTAATTGATCCTGTAGGTATTTTTCCGTTAAAATGGTTTTTCAGAAATTTTACTAATGAGTTTGCAAAGTCTTCAACTTTTTCTTTCGGCACATTATACTCACTTTTTAAACCTTTATAAACCACTCCTTCTATTATTTCCCTCATTTTTTCTATGTCGTTTCTATCTGATGACTTATCGAATGAACTCCATTTCTCAAGAGCTTCCAAAGAGTCTCTTAGCATCCAAGTTCTTTCACTCGAACTGAACCCTGGTCTTTTTAAGGCAACTGCTGATTTCGCTAATTCTTTTAAATCATCCATAATTTTTTCACCTCTTTTGTGTTTTTTAATTTCATACTCGTAATTTATTAATTTTTCAATTTTCTCTATATTTTCAAAACCTAAGGTTTTGATAATACCCTTTGATTTTTTATTATTTTCATGTTTCATAATATATGAAAATATGGAGATCGGCTCCATTATATAATCACTTAGTATTTTTGAGATCATTTTAAAATCAATATTGAGAGATTTGCCAGCTATTAAATTAATTAATTCTAAAAAGTTTAATTTTTCTTCTATTTGATTACATCTTACCTTATTAATGCGAAGATCCTTTAAAATATAAGTGGATGTTTCAAAGCTTAATATTTCTTTTTGAGTTTTTATTGGTGGTGAGTGAGATTCTGTAACAAGAACTTTCATCTTTGTATATTTTACAATGTTTAATGCATAATATAATATTTCAAGTGCCTTTTCATTAGTAGAAATTTCCTCAATACCTGCAATGAATGAATTATCTATTAAAAATTTTTTATTAATTTCATTTATTCCGGTATATAATTCTTCTATTCTGCTAAATCCAATTCTTTTTATATTATTTTTATTTTCTATTTGAATTTTATTTAATAAATAATCCATATCTATGTAAGGTATTGCACCTGGAAATGTTATGTAAAAAATAGAACTTCCAAGATCCTTTGTTCTAGTTAAAGGATTTTTACTAATTACTGAATTACGCAATAAAGATTCTAAAATATAATAAAAATCAATCTGAGCATTTCCAATATTTGATGTAATAATCCTATTTGTAAATGTACTATTTGTGTTTAAGCCATACATATTTTCTGCCAAAGCTTTTAATTCTGCTGGGTATCCATTTATTAAAGACATATTATTTTTACTTGGTACTTCAGGAAATTCTTCTGGTGAGATCATTAAAATAAGTGATGTAATTTTATGTATTGTACTTTTAACATTGATATTATTTTTCTCTAATTTGTTTATATATTCTAAAATTTCTTTTAATGCATTTTCCCATATATCCCTTGAAATTGCTGGATCATTTATTAATATTGGAATTAAAAAAGCACTTTTTGAAATGTTTTTAATTTTTTTTCTAAAAGGCTCTAAAATTGTATTATTTTTTAATTCTTCTATTCTATTTTTTATGATGTTAATATATGATCCATCTATTCTATTTTCCAGCTGCAAAAATCTAATTATAAAAATTTTCAATCTTTCAAATACCTGTTCTATGTTTTCAGAATCTACTTCTAGATCTTCTAAGCTTCCCCTAAATTTAAGGTCATTTTTAAATGAAAATTTTAACGTTTTTAAATTTTTGTTTGCCTCATTCTGGTAATTAAATATTTTTTCCCTATCTATAGAATCAGCTGATTTGTTTTCCATCCAGAAAATATTTTTAAATTTTTCCTTATCAGGGCCTATTACAAATTCCTTAATGTCTTCTTCAGTTATAGGTATTATTCCTTTAGAAGGAATGGATACCCTCCTATCATTAAAATTAGTTGTTGATGAGAATTTTACTCTTTTTAAAAATTCTTTATATACTTCTTCTGCAATATTATCTAATTCATTCTCTAAATTTAATATTTCACCATAATAATATATAGCATCATATGTACTCCATAAATAAATTCTACCTTCTGATTTTAAAATATCAATTAATACTTGCTTTATTAAATCGGTAAAAGTATAATAAATTGTTTGTGCAAATTTAATTTTATGTATTTTTGAGTGATCTAAACTAAATCCATAAAATATTAAAGACAAATTATTAAGATTTGGTTCATCAAAATTAAATATTGACGATAAACGATCTGCCATTCTAGAAAAATCTTGTTCAAAATTTAAATCTTGATTTATTTTAATATTATAAGCATTAAACGTTGTACCTTGCTCTGTTGATATTGCAATTTGATATATATCATCTTTTGAAAATCCTAATTCTTTAATTGTTTCATCTATCCCAGGTATGTTATCTATAACTTTATAAAAAACATCTTTTTTATTCATCAAATATGATTCCGAAGACCAATTTACTTTGTTATAATCATGAAATAAGAACCCTATGGCTGCCCTTTTTAATCTTTTTTCAAGCTCTTGATCATCTAATTTGATAATTTTTTCTGAATTGGTTTTTAAAGCTATTTCTACAATTTTTAGAGATATTCCTATTCCAGAGATTATATGCGCCAGCAAAGGCATATCATTGTGCTCTGAAAATTCCCGTTTTTTAGGCCAATATCCACCTTTAGCACATTTTTGCCAATCGGGTAATAACCAAACTTTTGATAATACATAGTCTAAAAACCATTGGTAAATTTCATTTAAATCAATGCCTCTATTATTAATATTTTGATCAAACCACATTGCTGATCTTAAGGATATATTTTTCACTGTATCACCTCAATACATCCCAAACCCAATCCAGTTTTAGATCCAAGCCCCCTATAATATATCAATTTAAAAGTGTTAATATCAGTATCTATTTCACCTTTAAGATTGAATCCAGTAGTTATACTTTCTTTATTCTCTGACGATGATATTCTTACAGTTTTTCTTTTTATATCTATTAAATTAATTTCCAATTTTTTTGGTTGATAGTTGAAATATTTATTTGAAAAATATTTAATTTGAAATTTAAGACTTTCAATTAATCTATCTTCACTGTCTACATAGTATTTTGGATTTTCAAAATCCCTTACGACTACTGGTGATAGAGTTTTAAATTTAACAGGAAATTTATTTAAAAAAATATCATCATTTTGTTTAATTTTCTCTACCTTAAACAACGTTTGAAATAACTTTATATCAGATGAAATAGCAAATCCTAATTTTAAATATTCTATTAACCTTGCATCTAAGGATCTAAATATAATTATCCCATCTTCAATAAATAAATTTTTATCATCAAATTTAAAATTTTTAGTTATTATATTACTAAATGTATGAATGGAATAACTTTCTGGTGTATGAATTTTTCTTATCTTATTATTATAAATTTCAAGTTTTCCATAAAAATTTATAGCTAAATAATAATTGTATTCAAAAGGAATACCATCACCTTTGTACTTTTTTATATATATGGTTATTGAATTTCCCATAAATTATTAATATTAGAATGACTATTTATATTTTATGCAAATTGACGAAAATTTTTCTTCGTATAATTCTTCAAAAGGCATGCTTGCATCATTTATAGGTTTTAGAGATCATCTTAGTAGAGGCTTCTTTTTAAAAATAAATCCGGATTGCATTATTTCAAACGTTTATTTATACATATCTGATACAAATCTAGATACTCAAATTGATAACGGAATGAAATACCAAGATTTTGTAGATGAAATAATTAGAACTGTTGAAAAAAGATTTTATTATGCAAAAATAAATCAAATTCAACTAAAAAATATTTGGAGTATAGAAGATATTTTTCAGAAGTTAACCGAAATTAAAGAAAACTATGGAATATTTAATATAAGTGCTGGACCATCCCCTTTCATTGCTGCTTCTATTTTTTGGATTTTGTCTAAGAAAAATGTAAAAATTGCACATGTAATTGAATTGAGAAATGCTCAAAACAACGAACTTGAAAACTATAACTTTGAGTTAATTTATATATTGCCTTATTTAAATTACATTTTTGAGTTAGATAATTATGATAGATTTATATTGAATGAAATCAATGAGAGAAAAAATACAACAACTGAAATTTACAAAGATATAATTAAAAATTTTTCACCTAGAGAAAAAGTTTCTATGAGAACAATTCAAAATAGAATCAATAAATTAGTTAATTTAGAATTAATTGAAAAAACACAAGGAAAAAAGAATAATCTATATATAAATAAACACATAAATAAAATTGTTAAGGATATAAAATATTTAAAAACTTGATTTTCTGAAATTACCCCAGCATAAGCCATATGAATTAATTACCTGACTTTTTAGGTATTTTTATACACTAGGTCTCTTATTTTTTACTGAAATGAACTTAGTTCTACAAATGTTTCCCATTTAAATTGTGTTTCATTGTCCATCAATTCAATCCTATATCCCTTACTTAGTTTACTTAATGCATCTACAACGTAATGCTCTACAACGGATATATTTTCATCTCTTATTTTATACTGTAAATATGATAGAATTGCATATCCAAGATAACATATTTTTATGTGTGATTCTATGTGCGATCTTAACCATACCCTTACTGGCCTTAAATTTAATATTCCTTTCATCTCCTTAAATGCCCTTTCTATTATGTCTTTTTCAAAGTATTTTTTAACCACTTCCTTATCATCAAATCCTGTATTATGATATATCAGAGAATAGCCAAGCATTGACGCTATCTCTTCATTATCGCTATGCTCATAATAATGTTCCTTTCTTATTACTTCAAGGTGTGTATTGTAAACTATTATCAATTTTCCGTTCTTGTAACTTATTACTTTTATGTA